>NZ_CAXUBQ010000012.1:0-130632 GCF_964249465.1 Ruminococcus sp. Marseille-P328
GCGGTAACTACATAGTACCATAAAATTTGTAATTAGGGATTCTCATTTTGACTTGTACTATTTATATTCTAGCACCAATTCTTCATCGGTTAATTCGTATCATCTCAACATAATTAACACCCCTTTTTCTTTATTCTAACATGAAAATGGGTATTAGAATATATGTTTTGTGCAACTTTTATTTTTCAAACAGGCTCTAGCGTAAGCGTAATCGACAGGGAAAATTATGTTGTACCCATTTGGACAATTTGAATATAAGACTCCCTCGTAAATCAAAATGCCATCACACCGACTACTCCAAGTGTGATGGCATATGCCTTCTTTCTGTATTTTCCTACTTGATTTACGGATGGGTAATTGAATGTTCCCGCCGGGGTATCACAGATACTGGCTAAACTCTATCTTTTCCTTATTCGGTCCCTTAATTGTGAAAAATCTGACTCCGTTTTCCCAGAATGGTAAAAAATGGATCGTATCCCTGGTGGTATTTAAACCAGCATGGTTGATCAGTTCATATACTTTTTCGATGTCTTTTACATCAATTGCAACGTGATCTATAGCGCCTAATTCCATTTTAGCAGCTTTATTCTCATATGTCTCAATTACCAGATTATTCAGCTTGAGGAATGCAACTTTCTCATTTGCTTCCTCGTTGACAGTTTGCAAAGCGACCTCAAATCCAAGCCTTCTATAAAATTCAACGGTTGTTTCTATATCATTTGTAGGAATTCCCACATGCTGAATTCCATTTAACTGCTTCCTTAACATTATTTCTCCTCCTTTTTTTCTCATATAACAGCCCGGCTTCAGCCAGTTTTTCTAAAATCCACCTCTTTTCCTCTTCCGTCTCAACTGGAATCTGCAATTCTCCATATGCAAAATCCGGCAGGCTTAAGACTCCAAGCATGGATTTCGCGTCCACAATATAGCGTCCATAACAAAGATCCACATCGCAGGAAATTGATTCTGCAATACTGACCAATTTACTTGCATTCTGCATAGTTCCCAATGTTACTTTTATTTTCATCGCTTTCACGCTCCTACGCAAACAGACTAATCACAATAGCACAGACCAGACCTGTAATTCCAATAATGGTTTCCATCATGGTCCAGGATTTCAAAGTCGTTTTCTCATCAATCTCAAGAAGGGAACTGACCAGCCAGAAGCCTGAATCATTTACATGACTGAAAGCAGTTGCTCCTCCGTTGATGGCACAGACCATGGCAGCCAGATAAAGTGGTGACAGTCCTGCTACTCCAGGCATAGCGGCCATGATTCCAGCTGCCATTGTCATGGCTACCACAGCAGCTCCAACAGACGAGCGGATCAGTGCTGCAATGAGAAAAGCAATCAATACTAACGGAAGTCCGCTTTTTTCAAGAGCTGGTCCAATAATATTTCCCATTCCGCAGTCCTGAAGCACCCAGCGGACAATTCCGCCGCCAGTAATTACCAGTAGGATTTGTCCTGTAGGGCGCAGGGAACGGTCCAGAATTTTCTTTAACTGCTCTCCATCATATCCCTGTTTTTTTCCAAGGAAGTACATGGCACACAACACAGCAATGATCAGCGCTACAAATGGAGTTCCCAGAAATTCCAGCACTGGTCTCGCCGGAGCAATACCAGGAATATAAGTTGAAAGTGTGTTACACAAAATCAGTACCAATGGTACAAGGATAATACATAACACTGTAGAAAACTTCGGAAGATTTCCTTCTTCGGCTTCCCGAACTTCCTGAATATTTGAAGGAAGTCCTGCATCAATTTTACTTCCGATAAATTTTGACCATAAAATACCTGCAAAAATCAGTGACAAAATTCCAACAGGCACACCTACTGCGATCATAATGCCAAGATCCACGTTCAGCATATTTGCCACCAGGACAGAGCCTGCTGATGGCGGAATAAATGCAAAGCCTGTGGCAAGTCCAGCCAGAAGAGGGATCACATAATATAAAGTAGATTTCTTTGTCTTTTTTGCAAGTCCGAATGCCAGTGGAATGAGAATCACCACGCCAGCCTCAAAGAATACGGTTGTACCAACTACCAGCCCTGTGATTCCCAATGCAATTCCAGATTTTTTCTCACCGAATTTATTGATCAAAGTCTGGGCAACACATTGTGCACCTCCTGATACTTCCAGGATTCCTCCAAACAAAGAGCCAAGTCCAATTAATAGGACAATTCCCTGCAAGGTATCCCCCGCACCTTTTTCCACTGTACTTACCAGGGTTGGAACCGGCATTCCGGCTCCAAGCCCAATAACCAATGCTGAAATCAGCAGTGATAAAATCGGATGAATCTTAAATTTAATGATAAGAAGCAGAAGCAATATAATTCCTGTCCCTGCCGCGATCAGCAGTCTGGCTGACTCTGCCACAAATACCGGTTCTGTCATTTTGTATTTCCTCCCCAAATTTCTCATTCAATAGTCTACAGTTAAACAGATAACAACACCCGCATTTTTGCTATCCTATATTCGGGACTTATCAGCATAGTGCATCCCAGATAAATTTGTTACGCTGTAACATATTTATGAATTGTAGCTCTCACAGCTCCCGGCCCTGCGATCATTTCCCTGAACATGTTCTCAATCTTCTCTCCCACACCAGCTTTGTAAAGATCTGTGAAAAACAGGCGCTCGTTAGAAAGGATCGGTTTCAGCTGATTCTTAAAAGTCTCAGGCTTTCCAATAACAATATCCTTTAACTGTTCCTGGAGTTCCTCATTCATCGGATCTGGTGCCAGTTCATATTTATTCCCTGCATCATCCACTGCCAGCATATATCTTAACCAGCCAGCGATTCCAAGAGGAATTGCTGTGAGCTTAGATGCATTCCCGAATCTCTTCACATATGCCTTTACAGTCTCTCCAAAACGGATTCCAACCATCTGGGATACATCCACAGCAAGACGAAGGTTGGTATCGCCAAGGTATTCATTTGGGAAACGATCGTTAAAAAGCTCATCCACAAATGCCTGTGGGGAAAGGATTCCAGGATCAGCAACTACCGGAAGTCCCTCACTATAGGCTACCATACGTGCCATTTTCATCATGTCTTCATTTGTATTCAGCATATGGGCAAAAAGGTCATATCCAAGAACCACGCCAAGAGGACCAGTTGCAGAATGAACCGGATTCAGACATACCGTTACTTTCATTCTCTCAGAAAGATTTACTGTATTTCTGTCTGCCATGTATACGCCGAAGCCTTTTTCCAGAGCAGGACGTCCATTGGGGAAGCTGTCCTCGATTACAAGATACTGTGGTTTCTCAGCATTTACAAATGGTGCAATATATGTTTTCTTGCTTGTGATAACAGGCTGCATGCTTTCTACGCCAAGCTTCTCAAGGTCAGCTGCAATCTGCTCACTGGGACGAGGTGTGATCTTATCGATCATGGTCCATGGGAAAGCAACCACTTTCTCATCACTTACATAGCTTATAAATCCATCATCTACAAATCCGGCTTTCTTCCATTCTTCTGTCATAGTCAGCACAGACTCACGAAGCTTCGCACCATTCTGGGAGCAATTGTCCATGGATACAAGAGCGATCGGATATTCGCCTGCTTTATATCTCTCGTAGAGCATTGCCACCAGAACTGCCATGGCACCTGTGGCCTTATCCGGACCATTCTGGATATCAGCCTGTACAAATGGGAACCAGGTTCCGTCAGCTTTATGTAATGCATATCCTTTTTCCGTGATGGTAAAGGATACCATCTGAAGGGATTTACTGGTAAAAATTTCTTTCAGACGGTTCCACTGAGCCAGTTCTGAAGACTGAGCCTTTACAGCTTCTGCCAGAGCGCCCAAAACCTTATATTCACGGGTTCCGTCTCCATGAAGGATTACATTTAATCCAAGATTGTCATATGGTTCATAAATCTTATCCACTACATCATAGTCAAAGGTCTCCACACAGGTAATTCCTCTGTCCAGAATTTCGTCTTCCAGAAGTCCGTCTGCAATACCACCGATAAATACACGGAAAATATTGCCGATTCCAAAATGTACCCATACTGGAGCTTCTTTCGCTTTGGCAGATATTTTCTCCACATCATAACCTGGAAGCTGAATTCCTGCATTTTCCCATGCTTCATGCTCTTTGATTCCGTTTAATGTTAATTTCATGTTCTGTTCCTCCCTGATTTTTCGTCTTATACAGATCTGATTTCCACTCAAAATCTGTTATCTCTTTATCATTCCTTCTTGTTTTGACTTATGTGTATGTCTTAACTGTAAGTTCAGTATATATCTTTCCTGTTAAAAAATCTATTGGCAGAAAGTATAATTTTTAAATTCTGATTTTGTATGATTCTACCAATTTATTAATAACGGATTACTGGTTGCTCTGTTACTGTTGCTTTTTCCCAAGCTCTATACTAGAATACAGTTAAATCTTAATATTATCTGGTACATTAAAGATGAAATAACATAACCAGGAGACTATCATGAGTGAAAAAGGATTAACTACCATTGCTTTAAAAAAGATAAACCGTTCCAAAATTTACCAATACATTTACCGGAACAAACTGACCTCCAAGCTACAGATTGTCCAGGATCTGCAGATGGGTCTGTCTACTGTCAGCCAGAATTTAAATCTTCTGGAAAATGAAGGGCTGATCGAGAAAAATGGTTACTTTGATTCCACCGGAGGACGAAAGGCCAATGCCATTCAGATTGTTTCGGATTTCAGAATTTCCATTGGTGTTGGCATATTAAAAAATATGTTTCATATCACCGCTATCGATCTGTACGGAAATACGATCTGTATTGATACAATTCCGCTTACCTACTCAAACACAGCTGCGTATTATCAGCAAATCACTGACAAAGTCAAAGACTTTATTGCCAAAAACCAGTATCCAGAGGATAAAATTCTGGGTGTTTCCATCGCTACCCAGGGAATTACTTCCCCGGATAATACTACTGTTATCTACGGAAATATTATGAACAACACAGGAATGCGGCTGAAGGATTTTTCCAGACATCTGCCCTATCCCTGCCATCTGGAGCATGACTCCAAATCAGCTGCCTTTCTGGAATTATGGAACCATCCGGAGCTTGACAGTGCTGTTGTCCTTTTATTGAATCGAAATCTTGGCGGTGCCATTATCACCAATCACCAGATTCACCAGGGCCGTTTCATGCACAGCGGAACAATTGAGCATATATGCATCAACCCGGACGGACCGCTTTGCTACTGCGGAAACCGGGGCTGTCTGGAAACCTATTGCTCTGCCAACTCTCTGGAACAGGCCGGCGGCATGACTATAAAGGAATTTTTCCCTCTTTTAAGAGAAAAAAAATCCCCTCAGCTTATACAAATCTGGGAGGATTATCTCAATCATCTGGCTTTTGCAATGAAAAACCTGAATCTGGTTATTGATGCACCAATCATTATCAGTGGATATCTGGCACCTTATTTTACAGAAGAAGACACCGATTATCTGCTGGAACAGATTAATTCCATGACTCCTTTTGAGCTGGAAGAAGAACAGCTTCTTGTGGAAACTCATGGGCAGTATACGCCGGCAATCGGGGCTGCACTATTTTATGTGGAGGAATTTATCCACTCGGTTTAATAGTGAAAAATCAATGCAAAACATGTAATTACACATTTTTCTTGACAAAAGATTTCGCCCTTATTATAATTACCACTGATAATTAACTGTGGTAATTATTTTTTTGTGAGGAGAAATACACATGGACATTGAACTTATCAAGCGTATGATGGATGCCTGTTATCAGGGCAAGCGGATCCGGGATATGCTACCGCCTCTGCCAGATGGAGTTGCATCTTCTTATATTCAATATCTGGATATCATTGAAAAGCTGGAAAAGCAGGGAATCCAAGTGAAGGTATCAGATGTAAGTGATGCTCTTTCCCTCCCACGTCCCGGTGTAACTCGTACAGTGAAGGACATGGAAGCCAAAGGCTATGTGAAAAAGTTTGCATCTGCAGAGGACGGCCGGGTTACTTATCTTACTGTCACAGAAGCCGGAAAAGCCCTTTCCGAAAAGTACAATAAGCAGTACTTTACTATCCTGTCCGGTTATGTAGACAGTATTCCAGATGAGGACATTCTGTGTACCATCCGGACCATGGAGAAATTTTACAAAATTATGTGTGAAAGGAGAATTGACCTTGACAAATGAAAAGAATGATTTCACCCAGGGCAGTATTCTGAAAAAGCTTGCCCTTTTTATGCTGCCGATTCTTGGTGCCCTTGTACTGCAGGCAGCATATGGTGCCGTAGACCTTCTGGTAGTTGGACGCTTCGGCTCCACCTCCGGATTATCTGCCGTTTCTACCGGAAGCCAGGTACTGAACCTTGTTACCTTTGTGGTGACACAGTTTGCTATGGGAATCACAGTCCTCATAGCCCGCTATCTTGGCGAAAAAAAGCCGGAACGGATTGGCTCTGTTATTGGCGGTTCTGCAGTTGTTTTTGCTGTCATTTCTGCCATACTTTTTATTGTAATGATTGCTTTCGACCACCCTATTTCCGTGCTTATGCAGGCTCCTGCGGAGGCTGTTTCACTTACCACAAGCTATGTAAGAATCTGTGGGAGCGGTATTTTCTTCATTGTTGCCTACAACCTGCTTGCTGCTATTTTCCGCGGGCTTGGTGACAGTAAATCGCCGCTTTTATTCGTTCTGGTAGCCTGTATTGTAAATATTTTCGGAGATTTATTTCTGGTTGCAGGACTTCATCTGGATGCCGCCGGCGCAGCTCTCGCAACCGTTTTCGCACAGGCGGTCAGTGTAGTATGTGCGATCATCATCCTACTGAAAAAGAAGCTGCCCTTTTCCATCCAAAAATCCAACTTCCGTTTTAATTCCCAATGTAAACGATTTCTGGGAATCGGGCTGCCTCTTGCTCTCCAGGAATTTCTTACCCAGCTGTCCTTCCTGGCACTTTGTGCATTTGTAAACAGATTGGGACTGGAAGCCTCCTCCGGATATGGGGTTGCCTGCAAAATTGTAAACTTTGCCATGCTGATTCCAAGCGCACTGATGCAGTCCATGGCATCCTTCGTTTCCCAGAATGTAGGAGCGGGAAAGCCGAAGCGTGCAAAGCAGTCCATGTTCACCGGAATCGGAGTCGGACTGCTATTCGGATGTTTGGTTTTTGTTCTGATTCTATTGAAGGGTGATGTACTTGCCAGCCTGTTCTCAACTGATGCAGCAGTTATCCAGAAAGGCTTTGAGTATCTGAAGGGCTTCGCGCCTGAAACAATTTTAACAGCAATTATGTTTAGTATGGTTGGTTATTTTAACGGAAATAACCAGACCTTATGGGTTATGTTTCAGGGATTGTTCCAGACACTTCTGGTGCGTCTTCCAATGTCATATTATATGAGCATTCAGCCTGCTGCCAGCCTGACAAAAATCGGTCTGGCAGCACCTGCCTCCACACTGGTAGGCATTTTGCTTAATGTAATTTTCTTTCTGTACTTCAACAAAAAAATCAATAACAGGCAATAAGTAAAAAAACAGTCCCCTACGCAGTCTGTAAAATGTACTGCGTTGGGGACTTATTTTATGACGGGGTTATTCTTATTATGCCCGTTCTGCTTTCTTTTCAGTTTCCGGTTTTTCCAAAAGCTTCTTAATACCCTGGATTGCAACCAGCACACCCAGTATTAACAGTAATACTGCAAATATCAGCTGTAAAGAATTTCCAAGATCCAGACCTGTTGTTACAAATGCTTTGGAAAGCTTTACAATTGTCATTCCAAGTGCGGTAAAGGTAACTGCCATCATAAATACCATTGGTACCCAAAGCATCCAGCCCTGACGCTTGGTTTTCTTTAAGAATACTGCGCAGGCTACCAGTGCCAGTACAGATAACAGCTGGTTTGCAGAACCAAACAGTGGCCAAATTTCTGCATATCCAACCTTGGTAAGCAGGTAAGCAAGTACAAGTGTAATGATGGTTGCAAAGTATTTGTTTGTTACCACTTTCTGGAATGGACTCATATTTTTCTCATCTGTGTCGGAATCAAGGAAAAATTCCTGGAAGGACAGACGTCCTACTCTGGCTACAGAATCAAGAGATGTAAGCGCAAATGCGGATACTGCAAGGTTGATCAGAGTGAACACAAGGGAGTGAGGCAAACCGATCACAGAAAGGAAGTTTGCAATCGCACCTGCGAAAATCTGTGGCTGGGTGGTAAGTCCCTGTGCTGCTGCCTCGCCCTGTCCAAAGGATGCAACTGCGATCAATGCGATGATTGCAAGCATACTTTCCATAAGCATTGCACCAAAGGAAACCGGCAGCATGTTCTTTTCATTTTTGATCTGCTTGGAAGCAGTACCGGAAGATACCAGGGAATGGAAGCCGGAAACTGCACCACAGGCAATTGTTACAAATAAGATTGGGAACATGTATTGTCCATCTACATTAAAGCTTGTAAATGCCTGAAGATTACATGCCGGGTTCGCTGCAAATACACCGATAACAGCGCCCACGATCATGAAGATCAGCAGATAGCTGTTCAGATAATCACGTGGCTGAAGCAGCGCCCATACAGGAGCTACACTGGCGATCAGAATATATACAAAGATAATAATGTGCCAGGTTCCAAGGCTTACATACATTGGGAACTGCAGTCCCAGCACAATTGCTGCAACCAACAGCACAATTGCAAAAGCAGTATTTACCCATTTATTGAACTTTGTGTACTTCAGGAAAAATCCAAGTCCAACTGCTTCAAAAATGAATAACATGGAAGTTGTTGCAACAGCTCCGTTTGCCACTACCTTTGTCACTTCTCCTGCATCATTTGTGGCAAATCCGTTAAAGGTTCCGGCTACAACATCTGCGAATGCCGCAACAACCAGAATACAGAACAGCCAGCAGAATAAAAGGAATAATTTTTTTCCAAGTTTTCCAATGTACGCTTCAATAATGTATCCGATTGTACGTCCTTTGTTCTTTACAGAGGCATACATAGATGCAAAGTCCTGAACTGCTCCAAAGAACACACCACCGATCAGGATCCAAAGAAGTACCGGAAGCCATCCAAAAATGGCAGCCTGGATTGGTCCATTGATCGGGCCGGCACCGGCAATGGATGCGAACTGATGTCCAAATACTACATTGGTATCAGCCGGTACATAATCAACTCCATCCTCCATTTCGTAAGCCGGAGTTTTTGCTTTCGGGTCAATTCCCCATTTGTTCTGGAGGTAACGGCCATACAGAAGATAGGCGCCGCCCAGAACTACGATAGCGATTACCATCATCATAATTCCACTCATAATCTTTCTCCTCGTCTTTCATTTGTAGTCAAGTGGTTAATATATAAAAAACGCCCTTGCTATCCAATGGATAACAAAGGCGGAATTTCCGTGGTACCACTTTGTATTATCGTATCTATTACTAAATACGACCACTCATTGCTGTCTGTATAAACAGCTTCTTCTGTAACGTGAAGACTACGTCCCGGCTTACTGAAATTAGTTATTATTTTTTCAGCGGGATGCTCCCAGGTGATACCACAAAATACCTTCTGCCGCCTCTCACCAGTCTGCGGCTCTCTGTGTTCCGGTTATCTTTTGTAATTTGTCCTGTTCAATGCATTTCTCTTTATCTAACTAAAGTTTTACTACTTTTTTTAGAAAATTGCAATACATTTTTTGTATATATTATACGATTTTGTCAATCTGTTTTTGTGCATTTTCACCGACCGGTATCAGTATCTTCAGATCAAACCAATTCTCCTTTGTGTCAATGGAAACAGCGCCATCATATTTATTTACCGTATAGCGAATGCTTTTCAGTCCATAACCGTGGAATTCTTTGTCCCGCTTCGTTGTGATAAACGCTCCGCCCTGGTATTTCAGTTCGGTATCATAATAATTTTCAAACCGGAGAAGCAGAAAGTTTTTCTGTTTTGAAACACTGACGTGTATCAGCCTTTTTTCTTTATCCGGAATCTTCAATTCGCATTCAATGGCATTATCCAGTGCATTTCCAAAAATACTGCAGATATCCATAACGTCCATAAAATCCAGCAAGGCTCCATCTGCAACGCAGGTAAAGGTTATGTTATTCTTTGCGCAATAAAGACTCTTGGTAGTCAGCACAGTATCCAGCACTTTATTTCCTGTTTTGTTCTGACTTTCATATTTCTTTATATCTGCTTCCATTTTATCCAGAAATTCTTCTCGTTTTCCAGGATCAGCTTCACTTCTTAACACAGCAATCTGATGCTTCAGATCATGATACTTATAATTGATCAGCTCAATGCTTTCTTTTGACTGCTTGTATTGCGCATACTGATTCTGAAGCACATTCTGTACCGCCTCCAGTTCTTTTCTCACCCGAAGCTCACAGCACTGTATCAAATGTGCATATAGAATTGCAATTCCTGCAACATCTACTATAGTACGGATATTCCCTATTTCAAAAGAATATCTGCCTGTAAATGGCGTGTTCACATTCACATAACTCATATTGCTGACAGCAAATACGGCAATACTGATCAGGAGTCCGGAAAAATATTCCCTTCTGGTGATTTCCATCTGTCCATCCTTTGGCATATGAATATGAAGAATTTTGTACAATATCACTGCAATCACACCATAGATCAGAAGAATTGCCATTCCCTGCTGCCACCAGGACATCCATGCTTCTTTCCCTGTATAACACAGGATCTGCCACCCGGCAGAAGCCATAAATTCAGCTGCTACAAAAGCAATCATTCCAAAATATGCCGCATCAGTCAGCCTTATCTCACAGCAGCAAAAAACAAAAGCAACCATCAGAAAAACCGCAAATATCATACAGGGGATCCAGAAAATCAATCTTACCCCACCGGTGGAAATCAGAAATACGCTCTGTATTCCAAATGCACCTGCCACAAGACAGCCTGTTACAGCCGGTGAAAATCTTTTTTTGAAAGGCAAAATAAAAATCAGACAAGCCATCCACTCTGCAAGTGCCGTATAAAGTCTTGGAATATCGGGCAGATAATATTCTGTCATTTTATCACCTCTCCCCAATATCTGGTCAGGGCTTCCATGAATACCTTTCTTCGTGCACGGCTCAATGTCAGATTTTCTCCCTTCACCAAAGCACATCCATCCTGGATCCGTTCCACATGCTGGAGGTTGATCAGATATCCCTTATTTCCACGGCAGAAATTCATCTCCGCAAGCTTTTCCTCCATCTCCTTCATTTTCCCTGTTGTTTCATAGTTTCCCAGTATGGTATGGAGTATCAGAGTATGTCCCTGACTTTCAATATAATAAATATTTGCAACATTAATCCTGACCATGCCGCCTTTCATATTCACCATGATGATCTTCGTTTCCCGCTTTTTCATCCGGCTGATGGCACGGTTAAGCCGCTGGGAAAATGCGAAATAGGACACCGGCTTCAGTACATAATCCAGCGCATCCACTGCATATCCTCTGATCGCATATTGTGCCATATTGGTAATGAAAATGATCACAACCTCTGTGTCAATTTTGCGGATTTCTTCAGCTGCAGACATTCCGTCCATGAATTTCATTTCCACATCCATCAGAATAATATCGTACTGGGATTTATATTTATTTACAATCTGATCGCCGTCTGAATAGACTGTAATGTCAAACATCTCTTTGTTCTCTTCTTCATATTGATGCAGAAACTGCTGAAGCTGCTTTGCATACATTTCTTCGTCTTCCACAATTGCAATGCTGATCATGCCAGTCCTCCTTTTTTCCTGTTATTACGCCTCCTTTCATAATAAATAATTTTTCCTCACTCTGCAAGACAAAAATCGCATAAAAAAATCCCCCTTTTTTGCTCTGGAAATTTTACAGATTCCTCGCTCTGCTTATTCCAGATTTAAAAGGGGGACTTATGTCTCCAGATTACTGTTTAATTATTCGTTTACAGCCTGTTTTTTCTTTTTTCTCCAGCGTACAATTACAATTGTATCAACTACAATAAGAACAACTGCAAGAATCACGTCAATCATTACAAACAGTTTTGTCATATTGGTCATTCCGGTTGCCGGATTTCCATCTGCATAATATCCGCTGTTTGCTACTGTATAAAGGATATTTTTGCAAGCCTGACGCATTGCAAGAACTGCTGTTGCGCTCTCGTCTGTCAGTTTGTTGGACTCTGCACTGTTAAATCCAAGCATCAGATCATTTCCGTTTCTGATACAATGATCGGTGATCATGTAACCATAGGAACCGTCATAATCGGTTTCTACCATTCCAACAAATCCCCATTCTCCACGGAGCACGTTGTTCAAAAGCTCGTTGTTTGCACAGCTTGGTACTGTACCGATCCAGTTGAAGGAGGACATAACTGCCATTGCTTTTCCTTCAAAGCCCTTTGTTGCAAGCTCGAATGCTTTCAGATATCCTTCACGGATTGTCTGCTCGGAAGCAAATGTGAGAAGGAAAGAGCATCTGTTTGTTTCCTGATCATTTAATGCAAAATGCTTCATGTATGGATAAACACCCTTGGTGGCTGCTCCATTCATTTCATTTGCTGCCATGTATCCGGACAACAGACTGTCTTCTGAATAATATTCGAAGTTACGTCCTGCAAATGCTGTACGGTGGATGTTCATAGCCGGGCCGTACCATCCGTAGTTATCAGCATCTACATATTCCTGTCCCATAGAAACGCCGATTTCATTTGCAAGTTCTTTGTTCCAGGTCTGAGCCATAAGAACTTCAGATGGATAAGCAGTTCCATATGCCTTTGTGATGAAGTTGTTTAATCCGGCAGGTCCGTCACAGTCAGATGTGGCAATTTTACCTACTGATTTGATTTCTGCGGTCTGCCATCCACCAACATTGATCAGAGTAGCCATATCTTCGAAGCTGAGCTGGTCTAACAGCTTATCCCAGTCTGCATCGTCATAATCTTTTCCGGTAAGGTCAGCAAGCTGAAGTCCGTTGTCTGCTCCCATTGCCGGCATTTCATCAGAATCATTGTTATATTTGGTTCCATCGTAAATGCCAAATACATTCTCTTCTACGGCTGCCCTTGTCTCGTCGCTCATTACATAAGCATCCTCTTCCGGCACACCGCATGCTTTGTCATAATTTGCAAAACCGTCCTCACGGGAAAGCTGCTCAAAGTCGCCTCTCGCATAATCCTCAAACTGGTTTGTTGCAACAGTTTTGTCGGAAGAACGACCATCTTTGCTGTAATCAATATCTTCATCAACGGTGAACTTCTCTTCACTAAGAACTGTATGAGAGTCTGAACGAAGAGAAATTGTGTATTCGCCAGCCTCTAAGATATAACCGCCTCCGGAGATCTTAATACCTTCAGAATCATAGGAAGCCATATCTTCTTTGTTGATGGTAAAGGATTTTGTCTGGGATTCTCCTGGCTCAATAGAATCTGTTTTCTCGAAAGCGATCAAGTTTGCTGCTGCTTTCTCGATTCCACCGTTTGTGTAAGGTGCTGTGTAATAAATTTCCACAACATCTTTTCCAGCAACAGAGCCTGTGTTCTCTACCGTTACATCAAAGGTGACGGTATCTCCGTTATCCTTGAAATTCTCAATCTGTTTGTCAAAGGTTGTGTAGCTGAGTCCATATCCAAATGGATACTGTACCATATCCTCATACTTGATAAGACCCTCTTCAGCTGCTGTTTCATAGAATTTATATCCTACATAGATTCCCTCTGCATAGTTTACAAATCCCATGCTTCCTTCGTAAGCCGGATCATTTGCTGCGATCTGCTCTTTCAGATCTTCTACGTTTGTATAAGCATTCAGGCCCATATTATTGTAGTATGGAGTCTCTGTCAGATCCTTTACAAAGGTATCTACTGTTTTTCCAGATGGGTTTACAGAACCATTGATGATCTCGCCCAGTGCTTCGAAGCCAGTTGCACCTGCTCCAGGAGCAAAGATAACCGCACCGATCTGCTCATATTTGTCTACCCAGTCCAGTTCCATTGCATTATTTGCGTTTACAACTACAATAACATTGTCAAACTGGGAGCATACTGTATCCAGCATATCTTCCTCTGTATTGGAAAGCTCAAGATAGCTTTCTCCCTCGTCGAAGTCATCATAGTCTCCATTGTTTGTGTAACTTCCTTTTACATATCCGTAATTGTCTGGGGAAACAGATACTTCTTCTGCTTTCTTTGCATAGCTTCCATCAATTACAGATTTCATGTCGGTTGGAAGGTCTGCACCCTCTCCGCCGGAACGTCCAATTACAACTACAGCTGTGTCAGAATACTCTTTTGCTTCGTCCATCAGGCTGTCTGTGTAATACTCCTTAGTCGGCTCAGGCAGTGTCCAGTCCTGCTGCGCCATGGCAATTGTAGGACGGTCAGCTCTGTAGTCAGTATACATCTTGGTAAGAGACTCGTTTGTCTCATATCCGGCATCCTTTAAGGACTGCAGGATACCGATTGCTGTGGAGGAATCAGAAGATCCTGATCCTGTTCCGCCAAACAGCGGGTTTGTAGAATCCCAGCCGAATACATTCAGTTTCTTTGTATCTGAGGAAAGAGGTAAAATACCATCGTTTTTCAGTAACACCATTCCTTCTTCAGCAACCTTCTGAATGGTTGCACGGCTCTGGTCTGTAGTCTCTTGTGCAAGTACTACTTTCTTTGCGTTTAAAACACTTGATACGTTGTTGTACATCGGTCCGTAGCAGATTACATTTACAAGCACTGCAACAATTGCAATAAATGCAATGGCAGCCTGCCAGCGGATCACATGACGGAATCCCTTTTTGGCTTTATGAGCCACAACCATTACTACGATCATCACAACAAGTAAAGCAAGGATTGCGATAACATAGCCGATCAGCTTCTCAATATAGGATGTAAGGTCAGCCTGACTTACACCGAGACTGCTGAAAACCGGGCTCAGTAAATTTACTAAAAATCCTGTCATAATCATTTCCTCCCTTTGTTATTTTCAGGAGTATTCTATCAGATTTCAGCAGATTCTGTTGTATTTTACATAAACGGTTCTTTTTTTACATAAACGGTTCTTTTTTTTACATAAACGGTAGTTTTTATGGCATTCGTTTTATTAATCCATTCGGAAACACTTGGTGTAAAAGTCAATAATCCGACCTGCTTTTTAAAATGTTCAGATTGGGACACTTTAAATTGCTACATCTTGTACATTAATTATCCTATTCTGGCAGGCTACTTTCCAAACAGAGCCGTCCCGAGGATGTCAAGTCATTGCTACAAAAAATATGCGGCTTTTTTGCCAAGAAAATGGCTTAAAACCGCATATTTCTGTATAGAGGACGTTATATAATTGTCACAAAGTGGGTGGGGAGGATGTTATGTCATTGCTACAAATATCATTCTCCGCATAACGATTTTTTATAACTCATTCCATTCTTGTGAAAGCGGAAAATGATAAGCCATATCGAAAGCTGAAATAGCTGCTCTATTTACATCCAAAATTTCAGTAAAATCTCGATCTTGCCCTTTAATTCCTTTTTTTCCTAACCCCGATAATAATTGTTCAGCTGTTTCCAACATTAAAACATGTAAATTTTTTGTTTCAGCATAGGTTTCCAGAACACTATTTTGACATTGTTTATGAAGACAATAAAGATAATGCCTAAATGCTTCTTTTTCGCCAAAACCTGTTGATGATGGTAAACTTCCATTGAACAACATTTCACTATATTTATTTTTCATCGTTACTGGAGGTTCAATTCTATCTAATAGGTCCATACGTTTTGCAATGTCTAAAAAAGGAATTTTATACTCTGATAATGCTTGTGGACAATAATACCATACCGCTCGACGGCTAGGCTGTTTATCATCTATTGTTTCAAAATGTTCTGGCTGAAACCATCTTAAATTCAAAAAATTTCCTGATGCAATTGCATCACATTTTGCTAATGCCATACATAATAATTGATGACTTGCATAACCCACAATCGTCATCTTCCGCTGTCTCTTAATTCCTGCTACTAATGACATAATATTAGACACCCACAATGGTCGATCCACCAAATAATATCGTTCCGGATGTTCGCATACAATATATACACCTTCTACATCCCATTCTTCAACATACTCTATCACCCGTTCAATCTGGCTTTCATCATTAAGTACATCACTACTCAATGAAATTGTGTGTATATACTTCATATCAGGTGCATATTTTTTTGCACTTTCTATTATTATTTTCTGTATTTTATTCCATAAATCGTCTATTTTCTTAGCAGTAATGGAAGGCAACAAAAACGCTTCTGCCTCAACTTCGTTATTTAATTTTGATAGTTCTTCTACTACCGTATCAAATTGTCCCATTTCCAATGATGTAATATCACTCTTCGGCCAATATGCATACTGAGACAATTTTTTTTGATATTGTCTAGGATAATACAATTGTGGATCAACAAGTACTTTCCCTTTTTTCTTATGCACCCTAGTTGCATAACCTTTTACCTTATTGGGCAAAATGTTCATAGGGCTAATGATAATAGTTCCACCATCAAACTCTTCTAAATGCTCGAGAGCTAACGCTTGCATATTATGTCCCATTTGTATAAAAAGTTCCATTCTTTAACCCCTTCTATTCATAAACAAATGTCTTTTTAGCTACTTTTAACCAATCTATTGCTTGCTTAGCAGTCCTAGGTCTTCTAGAAGGATATTTTCCCATCATTGCCCCTAATAATGCCATAAACTGACTTTGAGTATCCCCTTTGATTGAATACTGTACAGGTGTAATAGTTTCTGTCTTTTGTAAGACTTCAAGTGCATTTATAGAGCCTTCTCTAAATGGATTTTTTCCTGTAATACATTCATAGGTAACAACTCCTAGTGAAAAAATATCTGCTCGAGAATCAATTTCCTTTTTTAAATTATTAAATTGCTCAGGCGCAGCATATCCAGGTGTATGCGGACCCATCATTGCACCTGTTCTTGTCAATGAATCTGCTCCCAATATCCTTGCAATTCCAAAATCCAGGAAAAATATTCTACCATCATCTGCTCGTATAATATTTTCCGGTTTAATATCTCTATGCACAATACCTTTATTCTCTATACAAGCAATAAACTCTAACCCCTGTTCCAAAAATGTCACTGCTTCCTCTAAAGAAAATCTCTTGCCACTTTCAAGCACCTTCCGTAATTCTGTTCCTTTTACTTTTTGCTCAATAATATATAATGTCTCTGTTCCCTCATACTCTATGGTTCCAGTTTCATATATTTTAGGTACCATGGATAAGTTTAAATCTCTTTCTATTTGTATTTCCCTAAGAGACCTGGGATCGTTAAGCTGAAAATATAATTTAATAACAGTTTCTCCATATGAGTTGTGAACTCCATCAAATACAATCTTCTGTCCACCACGTGCCATCAATTCAATTTTTTCAAATTCTTCTTGACACATTTCTTGAAATTTTTTCATCTCTCATTTCTCCTAACTTAAATGGGCAACAGTCCTTCCAATCCATTCATTAAACTGTAAAGACTGATAACTTGACGGTGATGCTAATTTCTTTGCTTCTACTATTTTTCTAAAACTTCTCTTCTTACAATACAAACCTGTGCCTTGTCTTTCAAACTTTTTAATCGTACTACTTTGCGGATTTGAAGTACTTGTTAATGCATATGATTGTGATGCAAACCATGTATTAATAAGAGACTGTTCAGCAACTTTCTTTATATCCGTCATTTTAGCTTCCACTGAAATCAATTTTTTTATATTATATATCTTTTTGATGTCTACTGGTTTCCATAAGCCGTGATCACGTATAATCATATGTGCATCTAGTAATTTTTCTATGGCCTGAATTGTATCTTTTTCTGGCATCTTAAGTCTTGTTATCAATTCACTTCCTGTACTTCCTTTAGTCATCAATAACTGAGATAACACTTTTAAATCATTCGTTTCCAGATTTTCTCTTTGTTCAGACCAATTCTCCAATATTTTAGGTGAATATGATGCAAATACAATGTCAGGAAATCCGGATGCAACTTTAGGTTCTACAAATATAGCTAAATTGTTTGTTTTATTGCTTTTTAAAAAATTATGAATATAATATTCAATAAAATCTTCAACCAAATCCAACTCATCCCCTTGAGTTGATGGTCGTGTATACAATCCTATATCTTTAATATTATGATCAAACATCAATATCCTATCCATTGTTACATTTCACCCTTTTCAATCTCTCTTTTGCACTTTTTATAGAAACAATTATAACAATCCCGCCTTTAAAAATCAATCACTCAAGGCTTCTTAAAATAAACATAACTAGTATTTTTTCATCCCCACTCTACCTCCACTCTCCCATCATCATACACATATATTCCGGACACATATTCTTCCAGCATTTCTCGTGTTAGCTTCTCATAGCCTAAATACTTCAACATCTGCTCCACCGGAACATTCTTTTTCATCAGGATGTCTTTCTCAGCGTTTATCAACTCAGCCAACTCCTGCACACGCTTCTGCAGTCGTTCTTTTTCTTCTTCCAGCTGCATCTTTGCTTCCATGAACTGTTTCTGGTTCATCTGTCCCTCGTGATACTTCTCATAGTTCTGTCGGTTCTGAATCTTTATCTGCTCCTGACGTTTTTCGCAGTCTGCACTTTCCATCTTATAGGCTTCTATACTGTCCTCATGCTGTTTTCTCATAGATTGCTGCATCTGTTCTTGGCTGATATTCTGACGTAAGTAAGCCTTTATTTCTGCCAGCACGATATACTCCAGCATTTTGTTATCCGCTTTCCCGGCAAAACATCCTGTATCTTCTTTTCCTTTACTGTAAGCACAGCTATAAAGGATATGACCATGAACCGGACTGCTTGAAGTCAAGCTTCTGCGACAATTTCCACACTTCACATAGCCACCTAACAGTGTTGTTTTCCTGTCGAATTTGCTTTTCTTGGTGTATCTGATCTGCAGGGACTGTGCTTTTTCAAAAACTTCTTTTGATACGATCGGCTCATGGTGATTTTCCATCACTTTCCACTGATTTCTCGGCACTGGTACTTCTTTCCCTGTTCCGGGATCTGGAATCTTTGTCTTTCCATAGACCATACAGCCTATATAGGTCTTATCATCCACAATCTTCCGTATCATATCACTCGTCCACTGCAATCCTCTTGATGCAGCTTTCTTGCTGTCTGATTTCTGTCGTCTGCTCATAGACTGCAAGGGAGTCAATACACCCTCTTCATTGAATAACTTACAAATCTCCATCTTGGAATATCGCTGATTGGTCAGTTCAAATACTCTGCGAATCACTTCCGCTTCGTCCTCTACAATCACCAGTTCTTTCTTATTTTCTGGATTGATTCGATACCCATAAGGTGCAGAACCACAACAATACTCACCTTTTCCCCGTCTGGTGCTGACTGCTGCCTTTACCTTTACAGACTGATCTTTCACATAGAAGTCTGCGATCAATCCTTTAAACTGTACTTCGATGTCTGAACTCTTTCCTTTATAATCTTTAGAATCATATCGGTCTGAAATAGAAATAAATCGTACTCCCAGGAATGGAAAAATCTGTTCCAGATAAGTTCCCATCTCAATATAGTTTCTGGCAAAACGTGAAAAATCTTTTACTACGATACACTGCACTTTATTCTCCCTGGCAAGTTCCAGAACCTGCTTAATTGCCGGACGTTCCATACTGGAACCAGAATATCCATCGTCGTAGAACTCCTGAAAGGGCATAGCCACCAGTTCAGGAATATTGGAAATATAATCTTTTACCAGTTTTCTCTGATTAATAATGCTGTTACTTTCTCCCTCTGAGTCATCTTCCATGGAAAGGCGGTAATATCCAATAATCAGTTTCTGATCACTCATGTTCTACCACCCCCTTAAACCCGAAGTTGATTTCCAGTTTGCCATCACCATATAGATACATACTTTCAATCAAGCCTTCTGCAAGTTCCGCATTGATTCTGGTTGTCCCATCCAGCTCCAGCAGGCTTCGTAAAAATCTGGCTTCTTCTTTCTGCTGTTTTTCCAGCTTTCGTATGGTCTGCTCTAAAGACTTCTTTCTCTCTTCGCAGAACTCTTTCCAGCTATTACGGTCATCTTTCATTTCTATATAGGCTTCTTTGGAAAGTTCACCCTCTTTATATTTCATAAATGCCTGTGCCAGTTTTTCTGAACGTCTTTCCATATCTATATTCAGTTTTCTGATCTCAGTTTGAATCTCATTGATTTTGGAAAGAAATACCGCACTGCTTATAGCAGACATATCCTTTTTCCGCAATCCAGATAACCGAAACTGTCTGGTCAGCTCCGAACGGACAATTTTCTGCAATTTCTCTTCGGAAATAGATTTGTGACTACATTTTCTTTCATCCCGATACCAGGCAGCATTGCAAAAGTAATACACATTGCCTCTGTATCTACGTGTACACATTTTCCGCTTACAATCACCACAATAGAATACATTGTAAAATGCTCTTTCATCATCTTCCCACCCTGCAGTAGTTTTTGTTGCTTTCTGTTGTGCTGCTTTTAGCCTGACCTGTGCTTTTTCAAACAGTTCTCGGCTGATAATCGGTTCATGGGCATTTGGCGTAATAATCCACTGGCTCTCGTCCAATATGTCACACCATTTTTCCCCTCTTTGAAATCTGGATTCGTATTTCCTCTGAACCAGATCACCATAATAATTATTTCGGTTCAGCACTGCACGTATCGAAGAATTCCCCCACTGATGAAGGTTCTCTCCATCCTGACAGTACACATGATGATATTGGTTATAATCTGAAATCCGATGTACCCTATCCTCAAACAGCCTGTCAATAATGCTCTGTATGCCATCTCCCGAAGCATATTCTTCAAAAATCCTGCGGACAATCTTTGCAGCTTCCGGTTCCACCATCAACTTATAAATTCCATTTATCTTTTCCACACAATATCCATATGGAGCTGTAGATCCCACATACTCACCATTTTTCTGTGCAATACGTTTCGCTGCCCGTTCTTTTGCGGAAATGTCTTTCGCATAAGCATCATTCACCAGATTCTTGATATTCATGGATAATTCCTGATTCTTGGCATCCGGTGCAAATGAATCATAGTTGTCACATACAGAAATAAACCGCACTTTCATAAAAGGAAGAATCTTTTCCAGATAGTTGCCAGTTTCGATATAATTTCTTCCAAATCGTGAGAAATCCTTTACCAGAATACAGTTTAGTTTACCTGCCCTGACATCATTCATCATCCGTTCAAATCCCGGTCTGTCAAAATTTGTTCCGGTTTTTCCCAAATCAGAATAAATATCATATACAGCAATCTCATACTCTTTGTCCGGATTTTCATTGTGCTTCTGAATGAATTCTTTTATCAGCGTAACCTGTGTTTCAATAGATTCTGACTTTTTTTCATCATTGTCTACGGATAATCTGGCATAAATTGCAGCCATACATACCGGAATACCAGGAATCTTCTTCTCTGTGTTTTTCTTATATCTTTTTGCTGTTCTTGCCATTTATCCCACCTCTTTCCTGCATTCTGTCCTGTGTTCCGCATAAAACCGTCTTATGACTTTCATCTTCTCAATCATATCCTGATAGCGGATGTGAATTTTAATTTGCTTGTTTTCATAAATATAGATTTTATCTACGGTCAGTGCCAGCAATGTGCGATCCAATTCTTTGATTTCCAGTGATTTCTTCCAGTCCTCCAACTGAACAGTTGCAGACACTCCACCCTCAAACATTTGCTTTACCAGCTTTTTCTGATTTTCAATCATCTGCTCCAGTTCTTCACATTTTCTTCCGTAACTTTCCCGAAAATCATCAAACTCCTCTTTGCTGATCAGTCCCTCTTTCAAGTCATCACCCAAAGATGCTTTCAGACTGTAATATCGGTTATATTCTTCCTGTAACTTACTAATCTGTGTATCATAACCAATTACCTGATCGTAGCTGACTTGCATCTCACAAAGTTCTTCCATAATCATCTGATAGTCTATAAAAAGTGCCGTATATGCCTGAATCTCTTTCAGCACAATTCTTTTCAGCACCTCTTCCGGAATACTATGTCTGGTGCAATCTCCACCTTTATTCTTTGTCTGGCAGATATAAAAGGATTTTTTCTTCCCCCTATACTGATTTACCCTGCGTATCATCGGTGTCTTGCAATCTCCGCAAAACACAAATCCCGAAAAAAAGTTTGCACTGTCTGATGTTTTCGATGCCCTGCCATCATATTGAAGCAGCTTCTGAACCACATCAAAATCATTCTGCCTGATAATTGCCGGATGCGTATTTTCTACTTTCACCCACTCTGATTCTGGCTTATCTAGGCGTTGCTTTACTTTATAGCTGATTCGTTCCTGCTTGCCCTGTACCATGTTTCCAATGTAAACCTCGTTGGTCAGAATCCTTTTGATCTGCACTGCCGACCATTTTGGTGTATCTGAACTATGGAATCCGGAATTGTAATTTTCACCATTTGCCTTTTTATATTCTTTTGGCGACTGCACATGACGTACATTCAGTTTTTCTGCGATTGCTCCAAGACTGAACCCATCAATTTTCCATGAAAATATTTTTCTTACAATATCCGCTGCATAAGAATCAATCACCAGACAGTTCTTATTCTCCGAATCTTTGCAGTAACCATACGGTGCAAATGCTCCAATAAATTCACCTTTCTCACGTTTGATTTTCTGATGGCTTCGCACTTTACCGGAAATGTCCCGGCAATAGCTTTCATTTACAAAATTTTTGATTGGAACTACAAATGACTTCTCTGAAAAATCTGCTGTTTTACTGTCAAACTGGTCTGTAACTGAAATAAAACGCACATTTAAAGCCGGGTAGGTCTTTTCGATCCATCGCCCGGCTTCTATATATTCTCTTCCGAATCTGGATAAGTCTTTTACAATCACACAGTTTACTTTTCCAGCTTCTATATCAGTTGTCATTCGTTTAAACTCAGGTCGGTCAAAATTTCCTCCTGAGTATCCGTCATCCACATATATATCAAAGATCTGAATATCCGGCTGGCTTTTTACAAAGCTCCGAAGTAACTCTCTCTGATTTGCAATGCTGTTGCTCTCTGACTTCGCACCGCCCTCTTCCATATCATCTTTCGATAATCGAAGATACAATGCAGCATCGTATATATCTGGCATATTCATTTGCATCTGTTCCATTTTACATCGCTCCCAACTTACTTATTCCATTGAATTTGAAGTCAGAAACCATGTATCACGTTCATTTTCCCTGACCTCACATTAACATAACATCTGTAGCTTCGCAAGATATTTTTTCAAGACTTGCATCTAATACATCAACTCCGTTCTTTTTCTAAGATAATCACTAATGGCATCTGTGGCATCCATTTCTCCGGTCATTTCCACGACCACCACATACCCTTCATTCATGTGAGCATACGGTTGATCGCCGGATTTATCCAGAAAAGTTTCCACTTTCTCAGAAATAGCTTTATCCATATCAGGAATTAAATCTTCAATGTCCTTTAACTGCTCCAGATCAACACTGGAATCTATTACTGACTGATTCACCATGATGCTCACCTCTTTTCCAACATATTCTTTGTATAAGTCGTCCTATACCTACAATTTTCTCAACCGCATCACCTTAACTTTCTTCCTCTTTTCTCCAGTTATCCAGATATCTATAGCATTTTGTATTCTGTTCAGCGTATTGGCTTCCATTCGTATAATCTGTTGTCAGCGTTACTTCCAACCTCTATCAGAATATTTCTGAATGCTGGCAGCTTCTTCGCAAACTTACCAGCCGTTTCCGGAGTATCTTCGACGCTCGCCCGTAAAATCATTTACAGGGTTATGGCATCTGTGGAATCAGATTATACAGCTCATGTAATTTTCAAGGTACAAAAGAGATTTTTTTGAATACCCTTTCACTTATTACAGCCTGGAAACACCAAAATGTTGTTCTCTTCAAAAAAATCCTCTCACTAATAAAGCCTGACAGAAGGATTTTACCAACCTCATTTTGCAATAATTTACAAAAAAATATTTATCCTTATCTGTACATTCGCTTTCATGCGAACCTTTATTGTACTGTCATTTTAATTCGCTTTTATGCGAATGTCAAGTATTTTGTTCGCTTCAATGCGAATCTTTCTGTTTACATTCCTTGTTTTTGGTAGTAAAATGGCTTTATCAAAAAGAAAGTTGGAAATCTGATATGACAATCGGTGATAAAATAAAAAAAATCCGGACATTCCGGAATATGACACAGGCAGAACTTGGTGCTGCCCTCGGCTGGGGCGATAAAGGTGCAAACCGCCTTGCCCAATACGAAACGAATTACCGGGTTCCCCGCAAAGATCTGGTAAGTGAAATGGCTAAGATTCTGGACGTAAACCCACTGACACTACATGAGCCAACCACGATGGACGCCTCTGAACTGATGGAAATTCTGTTCTGGATTGATGAATTTAACCCAGCAGCTATCAATCTCTTTCAATTAGAAACTTATCCGGGTGAAAAATGCAATTCTAATGAGGATACTGCTGTCCGTTATCATGATTCTGATAGCTGGCCAGCTCATCCACCTGTCGGCATGTGGTTTAATTATGGGGTTCTGAATGAATTTATGAAAGAATGGGTTCTCAGAAAAGAAGAACTGAGATCTGGTGAGATTACCAGAGATGAATATTTTGAATGGAAAATCAACTGGCCACAGACCTGTGACGGGTGTGGGAAATATGAACCTAAGAAAAAATGGCGAATATAGCAAATACAATGCTCTCCAAAACTGGAAAATATTCCAATAATGGGGAGCTATTCTTTTTTTAATCTAATGCTCTTCTACTATATGTATTCTTCACAGCATATTCCCGTCTATTTGGATATTCTTTAGCAACTACTTCACTGCCAATCTGAATATATGATAAGCGCTTAATTTTTAGGTATGATAGAAAAAATCCCCGACTACTTTTCAGCAGCCAGAGCCCCTTGACAATTCACATATGATTGATTTGATTCGTTTGCACGACGTTCGATTTCAGCTTTGACAATTTCGTTCCATGGAGCCAGAAGTTCTTAATTTATCATCGCTCATCCTATCATTATCGTGCTGATTTGCACAAAGAAATAACCTTGTTATGCCGGTTGACAGGTTGGATTACGCTGATTTTTGAAAACTTTATATGGTATATTTTAATGAATTGTAGGATTACTTTATTGACATTTCTGACACTATCATATACACTGTACATATCGTATAAGTACGCATATATCGGAAGGTGGTGAGAGGAAATTAGAATGGAAATTATCATAAGTAATAGTAGTGATAAACCTATTTATGAACAAATTGCTATGCAGATCAAGAGTTTAATCATGAATGGTACCCTATTTGCCGGAGAAGCCCTGCCTTCCATGCGTGCACTGGCAAAAGACCTGCATATAAGTGTTATTACTGTTCAACGAGCTTACGAAGATTTAACTCGAGATGGGTTTATCGAAACCGTATCGGGAAAAGGTAGTTTTGTTGCATCACCAAATAAAGAATTTATTCAAGAAGAACAACTACGAATAGCGGAAGAACTTTTAGAAAAGGTTGCTATAATCGGTCGTACCCATGGTATCAGCTATGAGCAAATGGCTAATATTCTAAAACTATTTTTTGAAGAATGAGAGGTGGAATTATGGAACAGAACAGTATTGTTGTAAAAAATGTGACTAAAAAATTTGATGATTTTATGTTAGATCATATTTCATTTACAGTTCCTACAGGACGTATTGTGGGTTTCATAGGAGAAAATGGTGCTGGAAAAAGTACAACTATCAATTTAATTTTAGACCAGTTGAAGTTGGATGCGGGTGAAATAAGAATATTGGGTAAACAAAATCATTCTTATTTGCATAAAGAAAACATTGGTGTTGTTTTTGACGAATGTAAATTCCATTCCGTCTTAAATGCAAAAGATATTGCCCAAATCCTTTCGGGATCTTATAAAACATGGGATATGAATTTGTTTGAAGAATATATGAAACGCCTTGATGTTCCATTAAATAAATCAATAGGGCAACTTTCAAAAGGTATGAAGATGAAATTGTCAATTATTTGTGCACTATCGCATAGACCCCAGATTTTGATTTTAGACGAAGCAACAACAGGGTTAGATCCTGTTGTACGAGATGAAATTTTGGACATTTTTTTAGAATTTATTCAAGATGAAGAACACTCTATTTTGTTCTCTACACATATAACCTCTGACATACAAAAGGTTGCTGACTATGTAATTCTGATTCATAATGGAAAAATTATTTTTGAGGAAAAGAAAGATGACCTCATTTATAATTATGGAATTATACGCTGTAAAAAATCAGAATTTAATACTGTTTCACCAGATGACTATGTATGTTGTCGAGAAACAAATCTTAGCGTGGAATGCTTAATACATGACAAAGTAGCTGCAAAAAAAAGATACCAAAATCTAATTATTGATAATGCTTCTATTGAGGACATTATGCTGTTCTATATCAAAGGAGGTGTCAAATGAAAGGATTGGTTTTTAAGGATTTATTGCTTATGAAGAAAATGAATAAAAAAGTCATTTTTGTAATGTATTTTTTTGTAATAGCAATTTCATTCTTCGGAGAGAATGAAGTTTACTCAATTATGTCATCGGCTTTTTTTTCACTTTTTATCGGTATGCACTTAATGATGACCATGACCTATGATGGATTGACTTCATGGAAACAATATGAATTAACCTTGCCGCTGAGTAAGTACCAAATCATTTTCAGTAAGTATTTGACTAGCTTGCTTCTTGTTCCGATTAGTATAATGGGTACAGTTATCATTTATATCATTCGTTATGTGGTTTATCATAATTTTACGCTTAGCCAGTTTGGTTTTTCTATCGCCATTGCAATAGCATTACCTGTTTTATGGTGTTCTATATGTTTAGCAATAGCACAGTGGTTTGGCTATATGAGTGTTCAGTATGTGAGAATGATTTGCACACTTCTCGTTATCTTTTTCGTAAGCAAAATATCAAAAGATATGAAATACGTTACTCAAAATTTGGTTAAAAATTCTATGTTGATTGCTATTTTTGTTTTGGGTATAGTAGTTGCATCGTATTTTGTTAGTGTTATAGGATATTCAAGGAAAAAATAAAAAGTAGAGGCTCAAATAAAAGTAAGTGTCGAGTGGGTGCATTTCCCTGTCTACGGAAATAAAACACGCGACAAAATCTGAGAAAATGAGCCAGTAAAAAAATTTTCCACTCTTTTGTCGAAGTGCAAAAGCGAATGCCTAATCGACATTGAACAATTCCATATAACTGCTATTAAAACGCCAGACGCACAGCCGCAGAGCCGATAATACACAGTTCTTGAACTGTGGTTATCGGCTTTTGTATTTTCCTAATCATAGTGATTATCAGCATACAGGCTTTTCTCTTCAAACTTCTTTTGAAAATATATTTTAAGCAACATGATTCCCACATTGATAAATCCAAATGTCAAAATCAAATTCACTGGCAGATATTCTCTAATTACATCTCCAAGTACTGCTATCCCCGAAAGACTTCCGATTAAAAACATCTGTGAAATTTTATCCCACATTTTTTTGTATTTCTTTATTATTTCCATAATTATCGCCATTATAATTACCACTATGAGAAGGACAGCTACGATTGCCAGAATTCTGATAACCCATGCTTCTCCACATGTATATGCTATTTTCTGGTTAAATCCGTTATCATAGGTTGGATGTGCCAACCATTCACAAAATTGAAAATACCACATGAATGGAGTCCTGAAAAAATCTATGAAATCATTTTGAAAAGCACCGTTCTGTATAATTGCAAACAGGATTACCGTAATGTATCCCATTCCCCAAAAATATTCCGTATCCCTCATTTTTTCGGTTCTGGCTTTTACTTCTTTTTTCGCTTTACGGATTTCCAGCTCTGCCCGTTTCTTTTCGTTACGGGCCTTTGTTTCTGCCTGTTCCATCTTTTTCTCTGCTTCTTTCTGTTTCTTCTGTGCTTCATCTACTGCTTCAACAGATGATTTATTCACCTGTATCTGAAGTTTAGAGTTCTGGTCCCGAACGTCTCTTATTTCTTCTTCGAGCTGCTCTTGCTCGCTCCTGCTCTTCAAACCATTCCTGTTCCTCAGATCGTCGTTGCTCTGCTGAAGCGATTGATTCAGCTTCTGCGTTTCGGACAGTTCTGTTGTTAGACGCTGAATTTCTACGGTTGATTTCCGAACTTCTTCTCGCAATCTCTGCCTGTCGGATAAGATCGTCTGTTTCTCTTCTTCCAGTGTCTGGATCTGCTTTTTCTGTGTTCGCATGAACGCTTTCGCTTTCTCGAAACTCTGTACGAGAATATCCCTCTCCACTTTGAGTTTGATCGGCGATTCCTCTGGCGTCTTTGATGGCTGCTTCAAGCTCTCTGTAATAGTTTCTGAGTTCTTCGTCTGCTCTGCTGTCTCTGTCGGCTGCAACTCTGGATTTTTCCCTATTTCCATTAAATTCATTCTCTAGTCCCTCCTTGCTGATATCCAAATGAAATGTTTTTGACAGATTGCTGTCTCGCACCTTCTTCCCATCCTGATTCTGAAATGTGATGTGCTTCCGTTTATCTGTCCAGTTTACGTTCCATCCAAACTGTTTCATTTTTTCTATAAACTTTTCTTTGCTGATACAATTTTCCAGTGCCTTTAATACCGCCATTGCACAGTCCGCTGCAAAACTGTCCTTTACCTGTTGACGGAACAGGTTATATTTATCTTTGCTCCACGCAATGACTTCCCCTTTTTCAATCTGGCATCCATCAAAGTGCTTTCCTTTCTCGGCAACTGTCAGTCCACGTTCCCGGCACATCTGGTTGGTAAGCTGTTTCATACGTTCCAGATCTTTTCTGGTATTATGCAGCTTTCTCCCATCTTCATAACTCACTGAATTAGTCACCAGATGGCAGTGGATATGGTCTTTATCCTTATGCACAGCCACTAAAGTCTGGAATCCACTGAACCAATTTTCTGCAAACTCTTTTCCAAATTCTAATGCCTGCTCCGGAGTAATCTGCTCGTCTTTATGCCAGGAAATAATGTTGTGAGCGTACATTCTCCCAGAATCTTTATCCCACATCTTCTTTTCTTCCAGAAAGGTTCTGTACACCAGATCATAATTAATCTCGTCATGACAGTACGGGCCTGTTACACAGGTAAATAATTCGTTGGTCTTGTCCTGTCGCAAAACATATTCGATGCAGTTTCTCATTGCTCCATGTGTATTTGTCCGCTTATTAATCGTCTTATTAATAGCCATATCTTTTCACTCTCCTTCCGGTACTTAAGAATATTTTTATTGAGGAAATACAGCGTACTGTCATTTGGAACTTCTCCATCTGTATGCAGCTTTCTTGCAATCTGATTGATATTTGTAGTAGCTCCCCGGAGCTGACTGATAATATCTGCAAACATCTGGTTCAATCTTTTTAGTTCTTCCACTTCCGCTGTAGAAGCTATCTTCAAATCTGCGATTGCTTTTATTACAACTTCCTGTTGTGTTCTTCCAGATTCCTTTACTTTGCTTTGAAGTAGCTCATATTCTGCTTTATTCATTCGTATGGTTACTGTATGATTTCGTTTTCTCATAGGCTTTTGTCTCCTTTCTTTGCCTGATTTTTCATTCTTTATTAACAGACACAACGTTTTAGTGTATATTGGCAGGAGATTTATAAGAGAGTGCAACGCTCTCTTATACAGGTGCAGGGTGCATGACGTCCAGTGGACGTCAGCTTTGCACCGACCGGAGCGGTAGCGGAGACAAGTCCTAGTCAATCAGTAAGTATTCCGTAGGAATGTCCGGTGGACATTTCGCAGGAATACTTACGCTATTGACGTGCCGGGGTTCCAAGGGGCGGAGCCCTCTGGCAAGTTTAGGAACAGCCCAAAGGCTGTCTCCGGTGCAGAGTGGCTTGCCACTTTGCGAAACTTGCCTGTCATCTCCCCACCACTGAACCGATACCAGCCAAGCAACATTTCCCCCACTGCATTATCAACCCTAAATGTAGATGACGGTGGTTTTGTGGTGCAGGAACAGACTGTGGAAGAAATAGAAAAGCTCCCATTTCGATAGATTTTCTCTTTCTGAAACAGGCTGTTCATGCATCACTCCGATGCGAAGTATCGGACAATCATGTGCCGTATCCGGCACTCTATTCTTTTCTTCGCCTTGCTTGTTCCATCCACCCATCTGCCAGCGCTTTTCTGTTATATTTTCCTGTTATTTCTGTCTTTCTTTTTCTGGATCTCTTTCCATTTCTGCTAAAAGACATAAAAATAGCAGTCATAAACATTTCTCCAATTCATAATGTCTGAAATGCCATCACTGCCATTGTCTTTTTCTGCTATTCTGTTTTTGTAAAGCTATTCCTTACTGTCAGTCTATTTTCCTGTTACTGCTATTTCATAACCATCTAAAAACTGTCCGCAAAATCCAGTGCTGCATCCATATCAGCTTCTTTCTCCCAGTCCAGATTATCTTCTGCGATCTCTCCATCCGTTTTCTCCATTGTTAGTGTTCTGTCCAGCAGATTAATTTCTCCTACCGATTCTTTTACAAACGGTACAAGCATTTCCATCAGATTCTTCGCTATAGCCATCGGAACGGATTCTTTCACTCCATCCCGGACAGCTGTTTCCACTCTTTCCAAAAACGCATCTTCCTTTTCTCTGGTTTCCAGATACGGATCTGCTTCATTCCTGTACTCTCTAGAAAAATAATCATTCAAAGCTACTACAACTGCTCTGGTGTACGATTTATATTTTTCCCTGTCCATCGTCTGCAAATATTCCCATGCCTGCCTGTCCTGTTCATCACAAAGGTTCAAACGGATATTTGTGTTGATGATTTTCCGTTCTTTTCTCATACAAGCATCCCTCCGTTTCTCTGGATTTTCCTTACGGTCATTACTTCATAGCCTTTCGCTGTGGCACAGATGTCCCGTACAATTGTCACCCGGCTCTTGTCATATTCTCCATAATTCTGGATCATACAACCGCCACCGCCGACCACATACAGACGCATCAGTTCTGGATTGTATTCCCGTTCCCTCAGCTTATGGAAAATTTCTTTCGTATAATCTCCGGCAGCTTTACGAATGACTGTCAGATATTTCTCACCAATATCTGCTGTCCCGGTACGGATCACCTGCTCAATCACCAGATCATCCACCACTGTTCCCAGTTCTTTCAACAAAGATTCCCTGACTGCAAGCACACACTGGTGCGTTCCATATTTCTCTGTAAAGCATTTCTTCTCTAATGGACGGGAATTATTGATATACATGATGTTCATAGTCCCGTTTCCAATATCCACAAGCATGTTGATTCCTTTGAAATCCTGTAAACGGTAAAAGGCTGCTGCAAATCCCTGTGGGTAAATATCAGCTCCTGCAAACTCCACATGATATTCTTTATTGCGGAATGTAAAATCCACACATTCATTCTGGAGAAGATATTTCTGGAAATCTTCTTTCTGTGTAGCTACCCAGGTAAGTGGAAGTCCGGCTGCAATGTGTACCTTTGCCCGATTCATACCTTTCCCATCCAGTTCCCTTGCGACAGCTACCAGTGTCAGCACATAATAGTCCTCGTCCTGCGTTTTCTCTGCACAGAACTCCTTGTGTTCCTCTCCGATCTGGTAATACATGCCATTGTAAACAAGAAGATTATTCTGGAAGATTGGCTCCTTGTCATATCTGGCTACACCGGCTGGAAAGCATCTGGTGGCTGTTTTCATGTTTCCATACCCATGATCAATCCCGATCACCATAACTGTCTCATTATTGTTGTTTTTCATCATTCTCATAATCATACCTCACACTTTCTTAATTTTTATTTTTTTACTTTTTCCCAAATTCGGGAAAAACCTATATTTGTATCAGCTAGAACATTGATACATGAAAAAGGGGCAGTCAGTGTAAAAAAAGCAAAATTTTATGTACTCTGGCAGCTATCTTTGTTATTTCTCCTGCTCCGGTAACATTTCTTTTTGCTTATTTTGCCCTAAATGCCCTTAATTCCCTGATTCATATTTAACTGTAACTGTTTATAATCTGTATCTGTTTCTTCAAAAGGTATTCTTTCTTCTGGATCTACAGGACAAAAATCTTCTTCCTTAACTGCAATATCCTGATAATAAAACTCACCATTGTACTGCTTCAGAAGGAAACCTTTATCTGTCATGTTCCTGAAAAAGTTGGATTTACCATGCCCCTGTCGGCCATTCTCTTTGCAGTATTCCTCATACATATGGAACACTTCACTTCGTTTCAGACGTTTTCCTTTGGCATGCACCAATGACTCATCAATAAAAGCACAGATACTATCTGACGTCCGTTGCACTTCTCTTACACATTCTTTGCTGTGTTCGCTCTCCGTGAACTTTCCCTGTTCGTACAGATTTTTCAATGCAATCATCGCCATATGAATTGCATAATCGGATTCTGCCTGTACCTTTTCCTTTAAGTGCAGATCTTTTTCACCACTTTTTACTACCCGGTTCATATCAAGAATCAGTAGTCTGCGATAAAAAGCATCCGACTTATCCTCAAGATTCTGCGGCATTTCATTGGTAGAAAAGAGTAACTTTGCATAAGAGTGAAAATGGATTGCATCCTGTCCCTTTTTCTCATAGATCAGTGTATCTTCACCGACTGCTTTCTTTAATACATCTGTGTTCTCCATTGCTTTACATGGAATATCCGCACAGGCATTTAGTAGCTTTCCGTACATTCCAGTCGCATAGAATCGTTTGTTCAAATCCTGTAAAGAAATGCTGGACATATTGGTGATTCCAACCACATACTGGATCAGTGATACTGCCACAGACTTTCCGGTTCCACCATTTCCTTTCAGTGTAAGGAATTTCTGAAACTGCGTATCCTGTGTCATGCAGTATCCAAAATACTCCCAGAATGTCTGCTGTTCTTCTTTATTTGGAAGAGACGATGCAAGATACTTTTTGATATTTTCTCCACCTTGTAACACCTGCTCACAATCCTCTGGATAATAGGGAAATGGAATCTGATTGATTGTCAGATAATCCGGATTGTGTTCCAGCATTTCACCCGTAACCGGATCATAATATCCATTTTTGAAGTTGATCCACCTCACAGGTTGTTTATTTAGTTCATATGCCTCTCGGTGAACTTTTGGCTGTGCGATCAGCAGATTATAGATTCTTTTGATCACTCCACTCTGTACCTGGTCACGATAGATCAGCTTCTGGATACGGTATTTCATTCTTACCCCATCATGGTCTTCCAGGAAAACACCATGCTCATAATAATACGGTGTGATTCCCACCACAAAAAACTGAACATTCTCCACCAGGTAATCTACAATCTCCATATCCCGGACACCTTTCACATTTCCTTTTGCATCAAATAAGTGAAAACGGCTCAGTTCCGGTTCTTCTTTCGGATCTCGCTCAAACCGAAGAATATACTTTTCCAGTAATTTCTCAACTTCTTTCTGATTATCCAGTTTGCCAAGGTACTCCTTCTCTTTGAACAACTGCCAGCCCGCTTTTCCATCAAGACCAGCGTCTTTGAAAAATGTCTGTAACTTATCATTCATCCACTTCACCGTACAGGCAGTCACATAATGATAGGCACTCTGACAGCTTCCAGTAAACTGAATAGATCTCATTTCCTCTATAAAAGAATCTGCACTGAAATAATATCCATCATCTTCCTGCACCAGACAAAGTGCCTGATAACCTGACATCACAATATTCAATGCGATATCCTGATTGTCCACCAGAAAAATATAGGTCTGTGCTGTCCCTTCCGGATTGGTTTCCATATAATGCTTCAAAAACTTCTTGTTCAAACTTATCACTTCCTTTCAGACAAAGAAAAAGACGCAAGCCATATTTTATGACTCACGCCTTACTTCACTCACAATATTCTATTTTTATCAGTTACCTGCCAGATTGGTTACTGGCAATTCTTATGCATAAATCAATTCTTTCAAGATAATCTCCTCTGCAATCGCTCTGTGCTGATTAGCTGCTCTTACCCATGCCATCTGATCTTTCTCCTTATCTGGCAGTGGTTATTTTTCTTCCAACTGCTCCAAGATTACTTCTTCCCGTTCTCTTGCTGCCTTGTCCACTTCCAGAAGATGCTCGCCAATCGTATCCTGTAAAAGCATCACCTGATACGTTGAGTTTCGATGGTTCTTCAGATAATCTCTGCGAAGAAATCCATATTTGCCAAGTCGCTCCATCTGCTCACCGGATTTATAGGTGAGATTCGGAATCAGGTATCCATTTACATTTGTATAAGTCAGTTTCATATCCATATGACCTCTCTTTCGTTTAAACTGTTGTCTGTAACAGAACCAACTGTTCATGTTACGTCATTGCTACAAATCTTTCTTTCCATATCATTTTGAATCCAACCCGGGCAGATTTTCTTCAAAATCATGGTGAAAGTGCTTCGTTTCTGTGTTGGGAAAATGAACGGAAACACTTGATTTTACTGACTTTCTTCAATGTAACCTTATTATAACGTCCTCCCCCCACCCGATTAAGTCATTTGGCAACTTTTCCGATCCTTGCAAGGCTTTTGCACCACGACGGAGATAGGCTTTTAGTTTTTCGCCATAGAGGTAGGGATCTTTTCGGCGGGTGATTCCCCATTCCATAAGGAGGGCGGCTGCACCGGTAACGAAAGGCGTGGAAAAGGAAGTGCCAGTGAAGGATGCATAGCCTCCACCAGAGCGGGGAGCATAGATATCAACACCGGGAGCGACAAGGTCGGGTTTTGGATAGGGGAGGGCACGACAGCCGCGGCCAGAGAAATCAGCATAGGTATTTTGACGGGCGTCGTAGGCGCCGACGCTGATCACGCGTCTGGCAGTGGCAGGGATTGTAAGGGTTCCCTGAGGACGTGGAAGATAGAAGGCTGTGCCTGGGTTTAGCGTTTTGCCACCTGGAAGCCACAGGAAATATTCCCCGTTTTTTATATTTCTTGCTGCTAAGATTATTTTCCACACACCGCTGTCTACATAGGGGGTTTTCTCATCCTGCGGCAGAAAATCCACATAAATCTCCTGCGTCACATGATACGGTGCCGGTTTTCCATAATAAATCAGAAGTTCCGTATTTCCCGCCTGCCAACGCTGGGCGCCCAGTGTTTCAAAAAGGGGGCCAACACGCTCCCCGGCTGGATTTTCCAGATAGATTTCCATCTCATCTTCGTAATTTTTCCAAAGCTGCACATTCAAGGTTGGCTCAAAGGCACCAACCCCAAGTTCAATTTCCTGGATTTCACCTGGCGAAAGCTTTCCTCCGGTATGCAGAGCATCATTTCCATTGTTGCCCATTCCTACACAAATCACATTTTTCCCCATACCGGACACATTGTCCAGATAAGTTTCCAGCAGAGAATCGCCTCTGTGTGAGCCATAATTATTTCCAAAGCTTAAATTGAGCGCGATTGGTCTTCCAAGCCGTATAGCCTGCCGAACCAGATAATCTACACCTTGCATCAGCTCTGTAGTTCTTGGAAAAGAGTCCTGTCTTGGAATACCCATTTTCACAACCAGAAGGTCACTTTCATATGCCACACCCCGGTTCACTGCCCCACGGGAAAAATCGCTGCCAGCTGCCACTCCAAGCACAGCGGTTCCATGACCGCTTCCATCTTCAGACGGAACAAGGCGCCGCCCCTCCTGCACAGAGAGGGACAACGCCTCATTGATTTCCTCATTGGTATATTCAGTTCCTGTTGCATAGCCCTCCGGGGGATTACCGGGAATGCTCTGATCCCACAAACGCAGAATCCTGGACTTTCCATCTGCTGTAAGAAATGCAGGATGCCTGTAATCCACCCCGGAATCCACAATTCCGATCAACACGCCGCGCCCTGTCAGCTGCAGATTCCCCGGTTCATCGCGCTGTACCTGGGTAATACAGCTTGCCTCTTTTGAAAAAAGATCTTCAAAATACAGACGGGTGGGCTTTTCTATAAATTCTATCTGGGGACGTCGGGAATATTCTTCCAGCATACTTTCAGGAAGCGTCACAATGGCATACCCGCCAAGGAGAGGAACCACGGAAATTCCGGATCCACCAAGCAACGCCTCAACAGAATCACCCATTTCACTATACTTCACAATAATTTCCCACTTTCGTGTCTGCTTCTCATACCCCACATTCAGATTTCGGGATTTCTCTCTTTCCTCTTCTGTGGCATCCAGCGCAAGGTTCAAAAGATTATCCAGCTTCTGATCTGGCATATTTCCTCCATTTTGCAGCATATGCATACTCAGAATATACTTATCTTTAATTTACGCCAACCCGTTTTAAATAATACCTCAGCCTTCCTATTATATTTCAGAGCGTGTTTGAAAATCATTTCCACCATCTGTACTCCCTGCTTTATGGAATTTTTTTGCAGAAAGCCTTTTTCAAACACGTTCTAAACCCTCTGTAGATTTTCAAATACCAGTTATTTTTCCTCTACTTTCACCTTTTTCAGCAGAAAAATCATCACCAGCAGCACCACTGGGAAAATCAGTCCTACGCCCATACCCACGCGGATATTATCTCCTGCATTCTGTGTGACACGGCCCACGATTCCAGGGCCTATGCTGCCTCCAAGGTCTCCTGCCATGGCAAGAAGGGCAAACATGGCGGTTCCGCCGGCTGGAAATTTCTTAGAGGAAATACTGATGGTACCAGGCCACATGATTCCAACGGAAAATCCACAGACAATACAGCCGATCAGTCCTGCTGCCGGATTGGAGGACAGAGATGCAAGAAGATAGCAGAATACGCATAAAATTCCGGAGCCTGCCATAAATTTCATCAAGTCCATTTTATCTCCGTATTTTCCAAAGATCATACGGCTGATTCCCATCGTAATGGCAAACATGCAGGGACCGGCCAGGTCTCCGATGGTCTTTGACAGTCCAAGTGCCGCCTCTGCATAGGCAGATGCCCACTGGGACATGGACAGCTCTGATGCCCCTGAACACACCATCAGACACACGGCAATCCAGAACACAGGCTTACGAAACAGTTCCCTGATTTTCATACCTTCCCCTTCATCCACCAGATGTTCGATGGGACAGGTGGCAAAGTTGTAAACATTAACGGCCGGAACGATTGCCCACAAAACTGCCAGCCACTTCCAGCTGTCCATTCCAAAAACTGCGAAAAACAGGGTGGAAACTGCAATGGTTCCCACAGAGCCCCAGCAGTAGAAGGAATGAAGAAGACTCATGGTCGCTTCTTTATTTTTGAAAGGACATGCTTCCATAATAGGACTGCACAGCACTTCAATCAGTCCGCTTCCAACAGCATAAACAATAACACTGATGATAATTCCCATAAAAGGATCTGGCAAAAGCTCCGGAAGAAATGCCAGCCCCACCAGTCCTAAAGCGGAACTGATCTCAGAGGTTACAATGCACACGCGATATCCGATTTTGTCCACAAATCGGGCACAAAACAAGTCAACCAGCAGCTGGGTAAAGAAAAAGCAGGTGGAGATCAGTGCAATATTTCCAAGGGAAATATGATAATCTGTGTGAAATTTCAGAAACAGCAAAGGTGCAAAATTTGCTGCTATAGCCTGGGTGATAAAGCCCATATAACAGGCTCGTTTGGTTTTCTGGTAATTTGGCATGATTGGTTCTCCTTTTTTTCTTCTTTAAAGAAGATTTTTGTCTTATTGGATTATATTATATTTAAATGTGTTTTTCATTGGATTATTTCTGATTTTTATTGTATAATATCGTAAAAACATTAATTTTCTATTTTTTCGGGGCACTTCCCAGAGCGGTTCGAAAAAGGTTTTCTGCAAAATATACCGCAAAGTGGGACGAGCAGATTGCGGGAATGATTTTCAAACAGGCTCCAGGTCTCGATTTGAGGATAAACAAGATATGAAAGAAACCAACGTATATACCAAAATTATTACCGACGAAAATTTAATGGAGACCATTCCCCATGGAAGCCAGGACTATCCCTTTCGCTACTATTATGAGCATTTAGCCCAATTTGATTTTAACTGCATAGACTGGCACTGGCATACGGAGCTGGAATTTGTGTATATTCAATCCGGAACCGTAACTGCATGGATTGGGGAAAAACAGCTGGAGCTGCCAGCTGACAGCGGCATTTTTATTAATTCCAAATTCCTTCACCGTTTTTCCTCTCCTGTGGATGCTGTCATCCCAAACTTTCTCTGCATGCCCTCTTTCCTTGCAGCTACAGACAGCTATATCTACCAGAACTATGTAAAGCCTATCGTTACATCGAATATTCCTTTTTGGATTTTTTGCAGAGAGATTTCCTGGCAGGCCAGAGTTCTCGATCTTATGAAGCAGGTTTTTTCTGCGCAGACTTCCGGTTCTTCCTGCCATCTTCTGACCTCTGCCCTTATGCAGCAGCTCTGGCTGGAAATATACAAGCATACAGACCTTTCCACTACACCGGAAATCACTGGACAATTCTCTGTAAACCGCGCAAGGCTCCAGCTGATGATGCAGTTTATTCACGAAAATTACAGAAAAAATCTTTCCTTGGATGAGATTGCTGCACAGTCTATGATTAGTAAAAGCTCTGCCTTAAACCTTTTTCGGCGCTATCTTTACATCACGCCGGTCAATTATCTCATAAACTATCGGCTGAAACAGGCTGCCCTTCTGCTTTCCCATACAGAGAAAAAAGTCAGCACCATTTCAGCCGAAACCGGTTTTCACAATGTAGATTATTTTTGCAGAGCTTTCAAAAAGCACTACCAGGTGACACCTGGGGAATATCGAAAAGAAAAGTGGGATAAATAGCTGTTATTTGTTATTTTTACATTTCGCATTCAGTGCATTCACAACAGCGTCATAAAGCGGTTTCGCCTGCGGTGCAGCCCCAAGCAGCTCTGCCACTTCATAAACACCATATGCGGTTGCATACAGGCGGACTTTCTTTACCTTTTTATCAAGTACAAATGTCTTTCCAAATACCGGGAACGTGTGATCAAGGTAACAGAATCCTTATTCTCCCAGAGACACAGTCTGGCTCATGAGTGGTCACCTCCATCTGGTAATTTATTTAAACTCAGTTTAGCATGTTGCCATATGTAAAACAAGTTAGATCGTCACATAAAGATAATTGAACACCAGCTTTCTCTGATACTCATAATACTTCGCCTTTTTCTTGATCATTTCCATTACAGCACGGTCAACCTCGTCACCGCGAAGGTCGAAGGGATTGTAGGAATTGACATTATCCCGGATCCGCAGGATGCATTCACCGTTGTTGTCCATTACTTTTACGGATACATAATATTTCTTATCTGTTTCGCCGATACCAAATTTCATAATATTCAGAAGCAGCTCCTCCACGATCAGATGGATAAAGAAGGACTGTTTAAAATCAAGTTCCCATTCATCGCACAACCCTTCCAGATTCTGGGACATTTTTTCCATACTGCCTTCCTCGATGGGATAATATTCCTCAAAAACCCGGTTGGTAAAACTGTATTTTTCTTTTATGTAATCTTTTATTTTTCCAAATATCTGTATTGCAAAAACCAGCAGCAGGCAAACTCCCTCACTTATTACATACACAAGCGCAAGCCCTACGATTCCCTTTTTATCGATCAGAAAAAATCCAGCCGCCAGCATGAGAACAAAGTTGCGTAAAACAGATAACCCGGAAGCATATCTTGTCTTTCCTATTGTTTGCCAGAAGGACGTGGTTACCACATTCACTCCTGCCAGAGCCACGCTTAATGCATAAATACGAAATGCGGTCGCTGCTGTTTCCAGTGCCGGACCATCATTCAGACCGAAGAATATCAGTATGTTTTTTGCCCCGGCTGCAAAAAACAATGCCATAATCATTCCTGCTGCTGCAACAATCCGCAGTCCATCGTGATACACCGCCAGCATTCCTTTCCAGTCCTTCTCTCCGCCTAAAATGGAGATAACCGTAGAAGCAGCAGCTCCGGCACCGTCAAACATAGCCCCCGGAATGGTACTCATGGTATAAATAACACCAAATACAGCCACAGAAAAAGTGCCATTTTCTGAGTTTCCCTTTAACAGCATAGTATTAAACACCAGCATAACCACCGCCTGAAAAATAAATGCAGAGCCTACGCCAAATCCATTTTCCACATATTCTTTGATCTCATTTCCTGTAGGAATGTGAAAATGAAAGCTTAAAAGCGCCTGCTTGTTCAAAAAATGAGTAAGCAGAATCAGAGTTCCTACTGTTTCCGCAATACATAAAGACGCCGAAGCCCCAACAAGTCCCCAGTTCAGCACTTTCATAAATAACAGATCCAGGCTTAAATTGGTGACAATAACGCCAGCAGAAGAAATGGCAGCCAGCTTTGGTGCTCCGTCTGTCCGCACTGCTATGGAAAGAATATTATATACCACATAAATTGGGGCAAAAGCAAACACTACCGTCAGATACTGCAGGGCCTGTGGCAAAAGCTCCGGTGTGGCACCAAGCAGACTGCATAATGCGCTGCGAAATATGAGAGATACTGCTGCAAAAAGCACACCTGTTATCAGTCCTGCACTTAATACGGAGCCGAAAACCCGATTTGCACCTTTCAGATCTGCTTCACCGAGTTTTTTCCCAATTAAGACACCTGCACCGCCTCCTAAGGTGATCCCCATAAGTAAATAAAGCAGAAATACAGGTGTGGCAATGTTCGCCACAGCCAGTCCGGTACTGCCTATAAAATTTCCTACCAGAGTAGCATCCACAAGGGTGGATACGGTAACCCCAAGAGAAGAGCATACTCCCCAGAATAAAAAGGTTCTGTATGCACTTTTTGCATAGTTTGTTTCCATATAATTTTCCTCCTGCCCCATCACTTCCCAATAATAAAATTATATCGTTCATTTCTGTTTAAAACAATACTATTTTTATATGAAAGTCAGCTGTTCCGCGCCTATGGCACTCCCACAGCTGCCGACCGCATTCGTAATCCGGGCTATCGCCCTACTTACTCATACGGTCTAGCCCGTCCGATACCCAAGAATTCGCTGATGCAAGCATGGCTCATTCTTGGTTGCCGTCCAGGACTTTCATAGCGAGTAAAAAAACGAGCCATCCTCCACAAACGCAGATTCCTGCATTCATGGTTCGGACGGCCCATGTAATTTTACCGAATAAAGTAAGTCCCCTGCTGGGGTTGCGAATATCCGCTTGACTTTTTAGATTTCAGCTAATTTCAGCAGATCCGGAATCTTGGACTCCCAGCCAAGTGCCATGATATGAACACCCTGGCAGTATGGCTTGCACTCTTTGATAATACGTGCAGCGATCTCAACACCGGTAATTCCAGCTTTTGTCTTTTCTTTGTCTGCCTTCAGCTCCTCGATCATCTCATCCGGAACATGAATGCCGGCAACATTGTTATTCATGAATTTCGCCATTCCAGCGGACTTCGGAATAATAATTCCAACCTGTACAGGTTTTCCGAACTGTTTTGCTCTTTCCATAAATTTGATAAATTTCTCCGGCTCAAATACAGCCTGTGTCTGGAAATAGTCAGCACCAGCTGCAACCTTTCTCTCCATCTTTGCAAGCTGTGCATCGACAGAATCACTGCATGGAGAAACAACAGCACCCTTGGAGAATTTCGGAGGCTCTCCAACAAGCTGGTTTCCACCAAGATCTACGCCAGACTCCAGAAGCTTCACTGTGTGAAGAAGAGATACGGAATCAAGGTCGAATACCGGTTTTGCCTGAGGATGATCGCCCATTTTAGTATGATCACCGGTAAGACAGAGAATATTGTCAATACCAAACATAGCAGCGCTGAGAAGGTCAGACTCCAGAGCGATACGGTTTCTGTCACGGCATGCAAGCTGGAAGATCGGATTCATGCCTGCATCTTTGAGAACCTTACACATTGCAAGAGATCCAAGACGCATAACAGAAGACTGGTTATCTGTTACGTTAACTGCATGAACACCTGTAAGGTATGTTTTGGCTTCTTCTACCAGCTCATCTACATGGATTCCTTTCGGCGGTCCTACTTCTGCTGAAACTGCAAATTCACCACGATCGAATAATTCTTTCATTTTCATATTATATTTGCTCCAATCATTAAAAATTTAGGATTAACCTTTTATTTCACTTCATCATCTGTAGCAAAATTGTGGATCTGTGTCGGGCATTTCAGCACATCAAGGCGTCCAATCTCTTTCAGGCGTCTGTAAATACGCTCCCATCCACACTCCATTTCGCTGTCCACTTCGCATTTTCCATTCTTGGAACCGCCGCACTGGCCATTCACAAGGCTCTTGGAACATGCTGTGATCGGGCAGATTCCACCTGTCAGATTCAGATAACACTCACCGCACTGATCGCATTTATATTCTAATGGTGTCACTCCCTGGAAACCAGGTACCGGATATGTATCACAGGCAGCACAGACCATCTTATCTTCCAGATATTCAGAAATTGTCTGCACACCAACACCACAGGAAAATACAAGAACCATATCTGCTTCCTGAATTTTGCTCATATGTTTCTGAAGACGCAGCTCCATATTTTCCGGATTACAAATATAATCAGTAGTCATAATTCCTGTCACATTTCCTTCAGCGGAAAGCTCCTTCTGAAATTCAACAGCTTCTTTTTCCGGAAAATGAACCTCTTTACATCCATGACAGTTAATAATGAAAACTTTCTTTCCGGCTGTCAGTGATGTGATTGCTTCTTTTGCTTTTAACTGGGTAATCAACATATCACTTCATCCCCCTTACTGCATTTTTTCCGGCTTTAATACTGTCGATGATAGGAATCTTGGAAGAACAGATATACTGACAGCATCTGCACTCAACACAATCCATAACGTTCATGTCTTTCATGCCCTGCCAGTTCTCGTCTTTGGCATATTTTACAAAATACAGCGGAGACAGTTCCATCGGACAGACATCTACACAGCGTCCGCATTTGATACATGGCTGCTCTTTTGTCTCATCTGTATCAATTGCAATGATACCGTTGGAGCCTTTCATCATAGGTACATCCAGTGTATTCAGAGGGAATCCCATCATAGGTCCACCCATCTTAACCAGAACATCCTCATCTGTAAATCCACCGCAGTAGTCGATCAGCTCTCTTACACTTGTACCAATTTTGATGATAAAGTTTCCAGGATTCTTGATCTTCTCGCCTGTAACAGTGGCAACACGCTCAATCAGAGGCATTCCTGTCTGGATTGCGTCTGAAATTGCCTTTACTGTACTGATATTATCTACTACAACACCAACATCTGCCGGAAGACCGCCGCTTGGAACAATTCTGCCCATAACACGCTTGATCAGAGTTTTCTCAGCGCCCTGTGGGTATTTGGTTCTGGCAACAAATACTTCCATATCTCCGATATTGGCAACTTTTTCCTGCATTAATTCAATGGCATCCTGCTTGTTATCCTCAATAACAATGATACCCTTCTGGGCACCGGTTGTCTTAAGAACTGCTCGCAGACCAAAAATAATATCATCTGCATACTCAAGAAGTACTCTGTGATCGGCTGTCAAAAGCGGTTCACATTCGCATCCATTGAGAAGGATGGTATCAACTGGTTTCGCCGGTTTCAGCTTGACACAGGTCGGGAAACCTGCACCACCCATACCAACGATTCCTGCTTCACGAATGATATCAATGATTTCATCCGGAGTAAGCTTGTCAAGGTCTCCATGTGGCTGTACGGATTCGTGCAGAGTATTTTTTCCATCCGATTCAATAACAACAGCCATCACTTCACTACCTCTTGTGCCGTGCATACGAGGTTCAACAGCAACTACTGTTCCGCTTACGCTGGAATGTACAGGAGCGCTGATGAATCCGGCAGCTTCGCCGATCTTCTGACCGACTTTTACTGTATCACCAACCTGAACGATGGGATTCGCCGGAGCACCCAGATGCTGAGACATGGAAATTACAACCGTCTTCGGATCCGGGAACTTCTTAAGAGCAATGTGCTCACTGAATTCCTTGCGCTCTGACGGATGAACACCACCATAATAACCATCCAGTCTGTTTTCTCTGATTGATTTCACATAATCATTGATCACCTTGAAATTAACCTTGGAGAAATCACGAACCTGTACGGGCTGATTAAGGAATTCTTCCAGACGTCCCTGTTTCGCCAGTCTCTGGTAAATTTTCTCCCATGCACAGTCCTTATTGGGATCTACTTCGCACTTTCCATTCTTTGCTCCTCCACACTGACCATTCACAAGACTCTTGGAACAGTCAACGATGGGACAGACACCACCGGTAATATTCAGATAACACTGTGCACATGCATCACAGCTCTTCTTGGTAAGTGCCATGCCATGATGACCTCTGTAGTTAAGGGTATTGCTTGCAGCAACAACCGGCTTACCTGCCAGATCCGCAACAGTCTGAATACCAAGACCACAGGAAATTACTACCACATTCTCTGTTCCTTCCGGAAGCAGATCCTGCAATTTTCTTTCTGTGTGCATTTTATTGCATAAGAAATCAACTTTCGCACTACCTGTGACAGTCTTTCCCTGCTCCTTTGCAAACTTCAGGAATTCATCGCAATCCGGTTCCTCAACCGTCTCAAATTCCTTAAAGCACTTATTACAGGCAATCACAAACAGGTTGTCCTTGCCGTTCAGCACTGATGCAAGCTCATCACTGCTTTTCAGCTTGTACTTAGTATAATTTTCCAATTGCTCACCTTCCTTATAATAGAAATTATATTCTTATACTATCTGTTCTTATCCGTTCCCTCCACAAAAAAACTTATAAAAGCAGATAAATAAGTTACTGTTTTTTTCCTATATAATATAACATAAACTGACTATTTTATCCAGACTTTGTAACTATTCTTAACCATACTGTTTTTATTTTTTACAAAATCATTCCTGGATGTGTTATAATTGGGATATCTGTTGAATAACCGTTAATAAAGATACTTATGAGGTGTAATATTTATGAGATACAAAGATGAATTCCATATCGCATCCACAGCGGTTCTGCTTAGTATGGCTATGTTTGGAATTTCCGTAGTGGTTCCCAAGGAGAGCCGTGTTCCCACAGCCAAGACCACTTTGACAGAAGCACCGGAAACTGCAGCTGAACAGGCTGAACAGGCTGAATTTCCGATTTACAGCCAGGACAGCAACTATGACAGTTCTTACGATAGCAGCCAGAACGATACTTCTTATGACAGCAGCCAGGTAGACGGCAGCTATGATAATTCAGATACGGATTCCTCTGACAGTGGTCAGATTACTTATCCTACAGAAGATTCCGAAGACAGTTCAGGAAGCGACACTACCGATAATACCGATATTCCTGATTATACAGAGGATCCTTCAGAGGACTACGGAACAGAAGACAGCGGAGACCTTGATTATACAGAGGATGGCTCTGGTACCGGTTCCGATAATAGAGACAGCTCATCCGATACTTCCGGTCAGGATATTGAATACTATGAATAACAAAATCCCCGAAAATTTCGGGGATTTTGTTTTACCTGATCTTATTCAAAAATCCAAATGGTTCCTTATCTTCCAGAAAATGCATCAGCATATATGCCGTCATGATCGCTACATTCTCTTCCTTCAGAATCCGCTTCACTTCCTCGCGGTCCGCCAGAATCACTTCAATCTCTTCCGTATCTTCCTGTGCCTTGGAACTGATTTCGCCGCTGGCATATCCATATACAGTCGCACAAGACTCGTCTGTCATTCCTACAGTAGTGAAATAGGGCTTCTGGTAAGCTTCTGCTACCGGAATGGGATCAAGCTTCAGTCCGGTTTCCTCGTACATTTCACGAATTGCGCCTTCATGGTAATTCTCATCTGGCTCTACCAGACCAGCTGGAAATTCATAAATATAATCACCTAATGTATAACGATACTGGCGAATCAACACCACTTTGTCATGTTTTTCGCCATAAATGCTATAAATGATCACACCGTCCGGATTGTTCTTATGTGTCACCATTTTCAGGCTGTCTACATCTTTTGCACGGGAAGACACAAAATAGTTTACCGGGGTATTGTGCACACTGGTGGCTTTTACATTATAAAGGTTTACATAACGATTATCTGTCTGTTTGGTAATGCTGTTGATTTTTCCCATAGGAACCTCTTTTCGTCAGTTCTTGCTGTTCTGGTCAGAGGTCTCGCTAGAGCATGTTTGAAAAAGGCTTTCTGCAAGATGTGCGTCACAATTTGTGGGAGATTTTGTCCGGATAAGGGCGCCGTAGCGGGCTACGGCAACCGAATTCGTGCAAAATATACCGCAAAGTGGGGCGTGCAGATTGCGGGAATGATTTTTCAAACAGGCTCTAGATCTCACCAAGGAACAGAGAATCAGTCACCGCGAAGAATCACACGGATTCTTTTATAAATAAAGAACACGATCACTGAGGTTAATGTGTATTTGAATAAATTGAATGGTACAAGAATCATAATTGCAAAAGTAAGAAGGTTGGTTACACCGCTGTGTACTGCTGCACCCATTTCAATAAATGCCTGTACCGGCATTCCAAATGCCTTGCCGTATGCCGGAAGAAGTACAAATGCGTTTACAAAGCATGCAAGCACTGTGGTAAGAATTACACCTGCTGCCATACCTGCCACTGCGTGTGTTCTTGTCTTCTTATGCTGATAACGATAAATCAGTCCGGCTGGAACTACATAAGAACAGCCAAAGAGGAAGTTTGCCACATCACCAACGCCTGCTGTCATAGTTCCCTTGGTTACCAGATGTACCAGAATCTTCACCAGTTCGATCAGTATACCTGCTACAGGTCCCATTGCAAAAGAACCGATCAGTGCTGGAATCTCAGAGAAATCCAACTGATAAAAGGACGGTGCCAGAAATGGCAGCGGTACCTCAAAATTCATCAACACACCTGCCACAGCACCTAACATTGCTACCTGGGCAATGGTTCTGGTACGGCTTCGCTCCATTACGTTTCCATTTTTGATTACTTGTTCGCTCATACTCATTGCTCCTTAAATTATAATATTTAAAGAAAATTTCTGCAAGTATGGGATTAAAATGTTACCAGTAAACAGTAACGTTAAAATCACCACATAAAAAGCCCCGGAATCTCTTCCGGGGCAATGAGCACGTACAAAAAAATCAACCGATCTAAATATTCTGCGCGTTCTTCTCTCATCCAGACTTTACTGTCGGTTTTGGAATTTCACCAAATCAGCCGCCAAAGCGGGTCGCGGACTATACCGCCGGTAGGGAATTTCGATTTCCAAGGATTTCGATCACCCTGCCCCGAAGAAATTTTCTTTTCATGGTGGATTATACAATAGAAATAAGATAATTTCAATAGGAAATCTATTTGTACATCTATTTCATATTTTCTATTATATGATACCAGTGTCAAAAGGTCAAAAAGCCGTTCGTGCTTGCACGATAAGGCGTTTGAACTTGGGACACGCCAAATATGAGAAAGTAGCGATTTACGCAGTAAATCAGCGGATTTCGAATATTTGGAGGATTGCGGGAGCAGCGTAGCTGCGGAGCAATCCGGGGTATCAAATGAGTGGCAAAAGACCTTTTGACACTCATATCATTATATATCTATTATCATTTGTCTTTATTTGTCTCCACCACATGTACATCCATCTGCGGATACGGAATGGAAATTCCGTTGGCATCAAAAGATTCTTTGATTTTCTCATTGAGGCGCCATTTGATCTTCCAGTATTTATCGGTAGGCACCCAGACGCGAAGGCCCATGACTACGGCGCTGTCAGCAAGTTCGTCTACAAAGACCAGCATGTCTTTGTCCGATTTGGTTCCGGGATCTTCCTGTAAAATGTGCTGCAAAAGCTTTTTTGCTTTCTTAATATCGGAATCATAGGAAATTCCCACTTTGATTTCCAGGTTACGCAAATTCTGCGCAGTTACATTGATAATGGTGCTGTTGGATAATTTTCCATTTGGAATGATTACGTGCTTATTGTCAATGGTGATCAGGGTCGTATAGAACATCTCAACCTTATATACGGTTCCCTCCGTTCCATCAGCCTGATCCTGTATAATATAATCTCCTACCTGAAAAGGCTTAAACAAAAGCAGCATAACGCCGCCAGACAGATTCTCCAGACCGCCCTGCAAAGCAAGACCGATGGTAACGCCGGCAGTTCCCAGAAGAGCTGCTACGGAAGATTCCTTCACACCGAAATTAGTAGCTATATTAAAAATCAGAATCAGATACAGCAAAAATTTCCCAAAAGAACAGATGAACTGGGCAACCCCCATGTCTATGCCGGCCTTTTCCATGGAACGCTTCGCAACCTTCAGCAGCCACTTGATCAGCTTTGTTCCCACATAAAACGCTACAATAGAAAGAACCACTTTCATTCCGAAGCTGATCAAATCCGGAATATGACCGTTAAAGTAAGCCTTGATCTGATCCCAGTTGGAGTTTACTTTATCCACTGTTTCCTGGACAGTCTCCTGAACTGCATTCTCTATAACCTGTCCTTCCAAATTCCCATCTCCTTTTTTCAGTCCTTTCCCACAAACAACTTTGTCCCTTGTTATCCAAAAACAATTTCGTCCACTCCGCTCAAAATCGCAAAAGCGGCAGGAACTAATACCCATTTAAAACAGGGCAATCTGGCCTGTTTTCCACCGGAAATTCATTTTGGAAGCAAATTATCCACCGTCTACTGCAAGACTCTCCACAGTATCAACTGCGCTGCCAGAATTAACGGCACACCCAGACGGAATTTCCACTTTCTGGTTTTATGATGAAAAAACTGCATTCCAAGAAGAGCCCCAGCGGAACCGCCAATGACAGCCACCGCAAGAAGCTGAGCCTCCGGGATGCGCCACTGTTTCCGGATGGCTTTCTGTTTATCGATGCCATACATCCCGAATGCTGCAATATTAACGAAAACCAGATATACAACAAGAATATTTTCTAACATTTTAATCCAACTCTCTAATTTCCCTGCCAAACACGCTATAAAGCGTGTTTGAAAAAAGCTTTCTACAAGGCAATGGCAAGAGAAGAGAAATAATGTTTTCCCTCTTCTCTTTATTTATTTAATCCCTTCATAGAAAGGCTGATCCGGTTCTTCTTCTCATCCACACCGAGAACACGAACCTCCACAACATCTCCGACGCTTACAGCTTCCAACGGATGTTTGATAAATTTTTCACTCATCTGGGAAATATGAACAAGTCCATCCTGATGAACTCCGATATCAACGAAAGCTCCGAAATCGATTACGTTGCGGACAGTTCCTTTCAGGATCATACCCTCTTTCAGATCCTTGATATCCAGTACGTCTGTGCGGAGAATCGGCTTCGGCATCTCATCACGCGGATCTCGTGCCGGTTTCTCCAGCTCTTTTACAATATCCCTAAGAGTAATCTCTCCAATTTCCAGTTCATCTGCAGTCTTCTTGTAATCCCTGATCTGTCTGGAAAGTCCGGCAAGCTTGCCTCCTGCAATATCTTCAGCGGAATATCCCAGTTTCTCAAGAAGCCTGGAAGCCGCCTCATAGCTCTCCGGGTGAACGCTTGTCGCATCGAGAGGATTGGAGCCGCCTGTAATACGCATGAAACCAGCACACTGCTCGAATGCTTTCGGACCAAGCTTCGCAACCTTCAGAAGATCTTTTCGGCTTGTGAAACGGCCATTCTCCTCACGGTAAACTACAATGTTCTTCGCAATAGCCTTGGAAACACCGGAAATATACTCAAGAAGGGAAGCCGAAGCAGTATTTAAATCCACACCTACTTTATTTACAGAATCCTCAACCACACCTGTCAGAGCCTCGCCAAGCTTCTTCTGGTTCATATCATGCTGATACTGCCCTACACCAATGGATTTCGGATCGATCTTAACCAGCTCAGCCAACGGATCCTGCACACGTCTTGCAATGGATGTGGCACTTCTCTGTCCTACATCAAAATTGGGAAATTCATCTGTAGCAAGCTTGCTTGCAGAGTAAACAGAAGCACCCGCCTCATTTGTAATTACATACTGAACCTTCGCTTCCGGAATCTCCTTCAGCATATCAACAATCACCTGCTCAGACTCTCTGGAAGCAGTACCATTTCCAACAGAAATCAGGGAAATGCCATACTTCTTGATCATAGCTTCTACTGTATCCTTCGCAGCGCGAATCTTCTTCTCGTTAGTAGGAGCAGTTGGATAAACAACTGTGGTATCCAGAACTTTTCCAGTAGGATCTACAACAGCCAGCTTACAGCCTGTACGGAAGGCCGGATCCCATCCAAGGACAGTCTGTCCGGCGATTGGAGGCTGCATGAGAAGCTGCTCCAGGTTCTTGCCAAAGACTTTGATAGCACCGTCTTCTGCCTTCTCTGTCAGGTCACTTCTGATCTCACGCTCGATTGCCGGCGCAATAAGACGCTTGTAGCTGTCCTCTGTTACCTCTTTCAGGATTGGTGTGGTAAACGGGTTTTCACGGGTGATCACCTGCTTCTCCAGGTAGCGGAGAATATCTTCCTCCGGTGCTGCTATCTTAATAGTAAGGAATTTCTCTTTCTCACCGCGGTTCAACGCCAGCACACGATGTCCAGCCAGCTTCTTCACCGGCTCTTCAAATTCGTAATACATTTCGTAAACAGACTGTGTCTCCGGATCCTTTGCCACAGAACTGATGGTTCCTTTCTTTGCAGTAAGGTCACGGATGTGGATTCGGTAATCTGCCTCGTCGGAAATATGCTCTGCAATAATATCCTTCGCACCAGCAATGGCGTCTGCCACAGAAGCAACCTCTTTTTCCTCTGACACAAAGGCTTCTGCCTCTTCCTCAATAGACTTGTTTGTCATCTGGAGCATAATGATATTTGCCAGGGGCTCCAGGCCTTTTTCCTTGGCAATGGTTGCCCTGGTACGTCTCTTCGGACGGTACGGGCGGTAAAGGTCCTCTACGACTACCAGCGTCTGTGCTGCCAGGATCTGTGCCTTCAGTTCTTCTGTCAGCTTGCCCTGGTCCTCAATGCTGGAAAGGACCTGATTCTTCTTGTCTTCCAGATTTCGGAGATAAGTCAGTCTCTCGTTCAGGTTACGAAGCTGCTCGTCATTTAAGGTTCCGGTAGCTTCTTTTCTATATCGTGAAATAAAAGGGATAGTGTTTCCCTCGTCGATCAATTTAACAGCAGCTTCTACCTGCCATTTCTGCACCCCCAGTTCCTGGGTGATTGCCTGTAAAATATCCATTTTTTCAATCTCCTCTTGTTGCTTGTATTTCTAAATAGTCCTATCTTCCGGCAGTCTGTAGTCCAGTTCTCCATCCAGATCCCGGTAAAATGCCACCATGGACATTTCCATATAAGGCATGATCCAGAAAAGTGCAATATAGAACGTGAACACAGATAATAACAAAAGCGGGATAAAGCTAAGATTCAGCTTCACATATCTCCAGATATTTCCCTTCATCAGCCTTGCGCTCTCTTTCAGTGCCTGGATTCCTCCAAGCTCTGTGTCATCCGCCATAAGAAAATAGGTCATGGCAAATGGAAGGGAAATAAGAAAATTCAAAAGCGTACTTACAGCCAGCAGTCCCAGAGTCATGGAAAGCCTCTGGATCTGGGAATCCACAGTCAGTCCCGGATCTGTGGTAAAGCTCACATAATAGTAAGGGATTGCTGTGATCAGCTGGATCATCGCAAGCACAAAGCCTGCAACGATCACCCTGTCTGGCTGGTTTTTGAAAAAGTAGCCAAGATCTCCCAGAGAAAACTCCTTTTCCCGGGAAATATTCAAAAGCATATACCCCAGACCAGCAGAAATGATTCCCACGATCAGTGACACCACCAGCATAAATATTTCGCTGAGAACCAGATCCAGCGCGGATGTGCCAGAAAACAAATTGGTAGAAAGGATTGTTCCTAAGGTATTCAGACCATACACTGCCAGAAGCCCAAGGATCACAGTTCCAACATGTCCCTGCAATGACTTTTTGGCCTGCAGTTTGATTTCCTTCGTACTTCTTTTTTTCATAATCATCATTCTCCTTTGCAGTGAAACAGCAGGCCGGGATTCTGATACATCCCGGCCAGATATATTGCAGCACCATTTCGCTGTTTTCACTTTTGCTCCATTAAACCATGCCAGCTGTTCCTAATATAGCATTTTCCCATCTGACATCTGTAATTTTTTTATAACTACGCCGTCCTCTTACTTCCCCAGAAAAACACCGCTACCGTACCAGGACCTGTATGACTCCCGATGGTGGTTCCGATGTTGTTGATCTCAACCTTCCCATTTAATTTCGGGAAACGCTCTTCCACCAGCCTTGCCACTTCCCTGGCATCCTCTATACATGCGGACTGGGAAATATAACATTTCCCACTATAGTCAAGTCCGCCCTCGGCGTACTCTTCCATTTTGTCTACAATAGCCCGGATCACCTTTTTCTTGGTACGGATCTTAAATCTTGGGATCAGTTTTCCCTGATCATCCATATTCAGAAGCGGACAAATATTCAGCATAGTGCCGAAAAAGCCGCTGGCCTTGGAAATACGGCCTCCTCTGATATAGAACGTAAGGTCTGTGGAAAAGAACCAGTGATGCAGGTTCAGCTTGTGTTCTTCTGCCCAGGCATGAACTTCCCCGATGGATTTACCCTCATCCCGGAGGTCAGCAAGTTTATCCATAAAAAGACCATATCCTGAAGACGCGCCCAGAGAATCCACAACCAGAATCTTACGATCCGGGTATTTTTCCTCCAGCTCCGCTTTTGCAACGTTGGCTGAATTTATAACACCGGAAATCCCGGAAGAAAGGCAGACGTGAAGCACATCCTTGCCCTGTTTCAGAAATCCTTCAAAATACTCTTCAAACTCATCTGCGTTTACCTGGGAAGTCTTGGTAGATGCCCCATCCTGCATGGCTTTATAAAACACATCAAAAGGCATGGACTGTCCCAGATCATCTGCATATTCTTTTCCATTTAATTCATAATGAAAGCAGATATAGGAAATATTTCTTTTCTCAAAATGTTCTTTCGTAAGGTCCGCTGTGGAACAACAGCTGATCACATAGTTGCTCATATTTCCCTCCTGTTACTAATTTTGTAAAACCTCCAGATCGGGTTCTCCCTTATTCTGGAAGAATTTCATTTCTGTACGCAACACTTGCCACTGTATCCGGATCCTCATCCTTGTTAAACCAGAACTGTGCCCGGTTGTCAATCTTGGTATCTGCAGTCTTATAAATATTCAGGTAATCTCCGTCCTCATCACACGAATAGCCTTTTTCCTCTGCAGCTGCGATCAGGTCCGCCTTCTTCGCACCCAGGGTAAATCCACCGGAAAGAGTAAGGGTAAGAGCATCACTGTCGTAATTGCCTACCTCAAGCTCCCGTACAAAACAGTTCTCGATGGCAGTTGCATCCTGGGTAAAATTGTAAACACTGAAATGCACACTCTGGTTATTCTTCATCATGTCTACAAATTCCAGATCCCGGCCAGCCACATAAGCGCCATCTTCCACATTCTGAAGCTCCCAGCCATTCTCAAGGAATGCAGACACCGGAGCCGGAAGGGAATAAAGATCTCCGCAGAATTCCAACTGTGGAGCCAGCAGATCATCTCCCAGCTCAGTAGGAGCGGTATAGGAAGATACGATTTCCGGAACTTCCTCGCTTACACTTCCCTTGTCATATCCTTCTGGCTCTACGAAGTTACGCATATCTACCTGCTTCAGAGTATTGTCATCCTTATATACATAGAAATGAACTTCCTCGTAATAATCTTTCGAGTAGGAATACTTGGTATACAGGTCTCCCTCGTAAGTATCGCTTGGATCACCATAAGCAGCTTTGATATCATCAAAATTGGATTTTCCCATTACGATTCCGCCAGGCAGTTCTACAGGAGTAGCCGCCACATCAAAATCATAGCTTGCATCAATATCAATTCCCGCCACCAAACACTGGTTTAATGGCAACTGGTTGATTCCAAGATTGATCACATCTACGGAAACGCGGTCGTCCCCTTTGTAAAAACTGATGGAACCATAGGAATTGGTTCCAACGCCCATCTCCGGGTCCTCGTTCTTGCCAAGTGTCCAGTCTGCTGCAAAATCCTGGTAATACATAGGGAACTGGTAAACCTTATCCTCGATCTTCACCTGAAAATCGTACAGGCTGTCGGACAGCTCTGTAACCGTTTCTGCACCAGCCTCAGGCTCATCAGCAGCCTCTCCTGCTGCCTCTGTAGTTTCGGCTTCCTGTGCCTCTGCATAAGCCGCGGACGGAACCGCACACAGGCACATTGCTGTAAAAAGCACTCCCAATACTTTTCTTTTCATACAGAAATTCCTCCTTAGAATTTATATTCGATCAGTCGGCAAGGCCGAAAGCATCGTGTACTGCATTCATAGCCCGGATTCCGTCTTTTTCATTGATGAGGACGGTAATACGGATTTCAGATGTGGAGATCATATTAATGTTTACCCCTTCATTGTAAAGGCTCTCAAACATCTTGGCAGCCACGCCAGGATTGCTGAGCATACCGGAGCCAACAATGGAAAGCTTGGCGATATTGCGCTCAGAGTGAAGCTCCTTGAAGCCAAGGCGCTCCTGGCTCTCCTCCAGAGTGGCAACTGCATCATCCAGATCATCCTTATTTACTGTAAAAGAAATGTCCTTTGTTCCTGCACGTCCGATAGACTGCAGGATAACATCTACGTTAATATTTTTCTTTGCAAGGGTATCAAATACCTTAAATGCAACACCAGGCACATCGCGAAGCCCCAGTACTGCGATTCTCACAGCGTCTGTATCCAGCGCAACACCGCTGATCAGCATTCTTTCCACGCTAACTACCTCCTTCACTACCGTTCCTTCACTGTTATTCAGGCTAGAGCGGACCACAAGGGGCACTCCGTATTTCTTCGCCATTTCCACAGAACGGTTGTGAAGTACACCTGCTCCTGATGTTGCCAGATCCAGCATCTCATCGTATGTGATTTCTTTCAGCTTTCTTGCATTTGGAACCTTACGTGGGTCGGCTGTGTAAACGCCGTCCACATCTGTATAAATCTCGCAGGCATCTGCATGAAGCGCTGCTGCCAGTGCCACGGCAGTGGTATCAGAACCGCCTCGTCCCAGAGTGGTGTAATCATCGTATTTATCTACGCCCTGGAATCCGGTAACAATTACGATCCTGTGGGCATCCAGCTCCCGGCGAATACGCTCTGTATCGATTCTTTTTAATCTTGCATTCTGATGGCTGCTTGTGGTATGCATGGTCACCTGAAAGGCATTCAGGGAAACCGCCGGAACGCCCAGCTTGTGCATTACCATTGCCATCAGGGATACGGACATCTGCTCACCGATGGTAAGGAGCATATCCATCTCACGCTTCGGAGGCTTGTCGTCCATATCATGAGCCATACGGATCAGCTCATCTGTATATTTTCCCATGGCGGACAAAACCACCACCACGTCATTTCCTTTTTTATATTCTTCGATACAACGGTTGGCAACATTATACATTCTCTGTTTGTCCCCAACGGAAGTACCGCCGAATTTCTTAACTATCAGCATAGTTTTTCCTTTCACGCTGTCAGTTTTATTTTTATCTGCGCATGCAGACAGTTTCACGCAGCTGCCCATTACCTGAATAACTGCGGTTTCATGTTATCAGTCTTTCACGCGGATCATGCCCAGAACATTCTCTCCAAGCGCTTTCACACGCTCTTTGTACTCGCCCTGTGTCATAAGTCTGGTAATAAAACCAAATTCTTCCGGAAGGGAATCCGGCTCGATCACAGCCTCAACCTTACCAAAAGCCTTATCCACTTCATCCAGGGAAGTATCCTTCACACGTACAAAGAAACGGCCTTCTACAGAATCCGGCTCCATCAGGGTCATCTCTTCATTGCTCCAGTTATTTGGAATGGTATCATGAAGATGCTTTGCAGCCTCCACAACGTCCGCTGCAACTGCACTTGCAGTAGGAAGCTTGCCTGCTCCGCTTCCATAGAACATGGCATCGCCAAGCATGTTTCCATGTACAAAAATACTGTTGAACACTCCCTTTACGCCATAAAGAGGATTCTCCTGCCCTACAAGGAAAGGTGCTACAAGTGCGTAGAAAGAATCGTCTCCCAATTTCTTACTTGTGCCAAGAAGCTTGATGCTTCTGCCCATTTCTCTTGCGTATTCCATATCCTCTGGCGTGATCTTTGTAATTCCTTCTGTATAAATATTTTCAAAATTCAGGAATTTTCCATATGCCAGAGAGGAAAGAATGGCAATCTTACGGCATGCATCCTGTCCTTCCACGTCAGCGGTAGGATCAGCCTCTGCGTAGCCTTTTTCCTGAGCCTCTTTCAGAACAGTATTGAAATCAGCGCCTTCTGTGATCATCTTATCCAGCATATAGTTGGTAGTTCCGTTCAGAATTCCGCTGACCTCATTGATCTCATCTGCGGTGAGAGAACCGTTGATAGCACGAATGATCGGGATTCCACCGCCGCAGCTTGCCTCGAAAAGGTAGTTGATCTTTTTCTCTTTTGCAATTTCCATAAGCTCAGGCCCGTATTTGGCAACCAGAGCTTTATTCGAGGTGCACACACTCTTGCCGGCTTCAAGTGCTCTTTTTGTAAAAGTATAGGCAGCACCGGTTCCTCCCATTACTTCTACTACAATTTTAACTTCCGGATCGTTTACGATCTGCTCAAAATCATGCACAAGAATCTCTTCTACCGGATCTCCCGGAAACTCACGAAGATCCAGTACATATTTGATCTTAATCTCTTCCCCGGCTCTTTTGTTAATCAATTCATGATTGGTGCGGATGACTTCTACTACACCGCTTCCAACTGTGCCATATCCTAACACTGCAATATTTATCATCTGTCCGTTACTCCCTGCCTAAAATTTTTAAATAATGGATTCCTTCCATCTGTTCAATGTCATCCACCATCGCCTCAGCATCCCCTTCTCCCTGAAGGATCTGTACACTTAAGGTAAGGGTGGCAATACCACTGATGGGAATACTCTGATGTATGGTCAGAATATTGCCATGGTTTTCTGCAATAGCCCGAAGAACATTGGATAAAATTCCCGGCTCATCATCCATCTGTATAATAAATGTGATGGTCTTTCCCTTGGCTTCCTCGTGGAAGGGAAAAATATCATCTTTATATTTATAGAAAGAGCTTCGGCTGATTCCCACAGCGTCTGCAGCTTCCTGAACCGTAGCTGCCCGCTTTGATTCCAGAAGCTTCTTCGCTGCAACTACATTCAGAAGCACCTCTGGCACAGCCCGCTCTTTTACTACAAAATATTTATTCTTATCTGTTGTCTTTGGCATCCTGCATTTCCTTCCACTTTCACTGCGCCCTGCAAATCTCTGCCATTACAGCCGCTGTATCCAGACATAATCCGGAAGCTGGTACCGTTCCCTTCGTGAACAGCAGCATGCTTTTATTGCTGTTCTGCAGGTCTCTTCGCAAGTGCGATCCATTTCAAATATGCATTAATAAAGATATCAATGGCACCATCCATAACTGCATCTACATTTCCGGTTTCTTCATTGGTACGGTGATCTTTGACCATGGTATATGGCTGCATAACGTAGGAACGGATCTGGTTGCCCCAGCCGATATCCGTTACTTCACCTCGGATTCCGGAAAGCTTGGCTTCTGCCTCCTGCTGTTTCAGAAGATATAACTTCGCCTTCAGCATCTGCATAGCCTTATCTTTATTCATATGCTGGGAACGCTCATTCTGACACTGTACCACGATTCCTGTTGGAAAATGAGTGATACGGATAGCGGATGAGGTCTTGTTGATATGCTGTCCGCCGGCACCACTGCTTCGGTAGGTATCAATACGGATGTCCTCATCATTGACTTCTACGTCCAGATCTTTCTCAATATCCGGCATTACATCGCAGGATACGAAAGAGGTCTGGCGCTTTCCAGCCGCATTGAACGGGGAAATACGTACCAGACGGTGAACACCTTTCTCAGACTTCAGAAGTCCGTATGCGTTCTCTCCGTTTACCTGGAAGGTAACAGATTTGATACCAGCTTCATCACCGTCCAGATAGTCCAGAACTTCAATTGAAAAGCCCTTGCGCTCAGCCCAGCGTGTATACATACGATACAGCATACTGCACCAGTCGCAGGCTTCTGTTCCACCAGCTCCTGCATTCAGTTTGATAATGGCATTCTCGCCGTCATACTCTCCTGAAAGAAGTGTCTTCACACGGATACTGTCAAACTGTGCCTGGAACTCATCCAGCATTTCCTGGATTTCTTCGATCATGGACGGATCATTTTCCTCATAGCTCATCTCGATCAGGGTCTCCATATCTTCTTTCTGGGTTACCAGATTCTGATAGGTTTCCATGTCGTCCTTCATACCCTTTAATTCTTTCATTTTCTTCTGGGATATTTCTGCATTGTCCCAGAAATCAGGCGCTTCCATTTCGCGCTCTAATTCTTCAACCCGCTTTTCTTTGTTAGCCAGGTCAAAGTGAATCCCTCACTTCCACTAATGGTTCTGTGTATGTTGCAAGAATGCTCTTGAACTGGTCTAATTCAACCATAGCTTCACCTTCTTTCTAATATTTCTGTGTAACTGTCCAGTGTTTTCTGAATCGTTACTTTTCTCCAACAATGCCGCAGGTCTGGAACGTGTTTGAAAAATCATTCCCGCGATCCGCACGGCACACAGACTTTCAAACTATACAATAGCATATTCCGTGGGAAATTACAATAAAAAGCGGTGTGGAAAGGAACAGCCACCCGTTACCGTTTCCTCTGTGAATAACAGTCATTCTCTCTGTTGCGATTTTTTCTCAAAAATGGATTTTAGAATAGGTTGAAAAATCTCTGTATTTCTTATATCATAAACTAATGGTTCGTTTGTGGAACATGGTTCTATGATATAATGATTTTTGTTAAAGCTATTAATGAAGAGGTATCATTTTTGAAGAAGAAAGAAGCGGTATTTATTGGTGCACTATTGGTTATTTCAGTGGTGCTTTGTATTTTTGTTTATGCGGTTCCACATGGAACTCATGGGTCGATCCAGATTACGGTGGATGGGGAACTTTATGGGACTTATTCACTGGCGGAGGATCAGGTGATCCAGATTGGGGATACCAATGTGTGTGAAATTAAGGACGGCGAGGTAAAGATGACAGAGGCGGACTGCCCGGATCATCTTTGCATGAAGCAGCCGGCAGTGGGCAGTGCAGGCGGATATATTGTGTGCCTGCCAAACAGAGTAGTCATTCAGGGAGAGGGCGATTCAGATTCACAGGATTCCGAAAGTGGATTTGACGCAGTGGTGTAAGTGATGAATCAGAAAAAGACAGCGTATCTTGGGCTGTTTGCAGCCATTGCCATTATTTTCGGGTATGTGGAATCGTTGATTCCGTTTTTTGCGGGAATTCCGGGAATGAAACTAGGGCTTGCAAATCTGGCGGTGCTTTTTGTGCTGGAGAGGTATACGTGGAAAGAAGCAGCGCTGGTTTCCATTGTGAGAATTTTTATTATCGGTTTTATGTTTGGAAGCGGCTCCAGTATTATGTATAGCCTGGCGGGGGCGACCCTTAGTTTGATTGTGATGGTTTTTGTGAAAAATAAGATTGGATTCGGGCAGCTGGGTGTAAGTGTGGCTGGTGGCGTTTCCCATAACATCGGTCAGCTGCTGGTGGCGATTCCGGCAACGCATACGGTGGGACTGTTGTATTATTATGCTCCGGCGCTGATGGTGTCAGGAGTGATTACAGGACTGCTGATTGGAGTGCTGACGAAGGAAGTTCTTAAGAGAATTCCGTGAGATGTTACCACCGTACGCATCTGGGCTGAATATATTCAGCCCAAATGCTGTTAGTTGAAAAAGAGCTCCTGGCGGTAGTTTTTGACTATTCTCTGGAGCTCTTTTCGTTATTCCGTAAGCTATCATTTTCTACGAATCTATCATGGACAACTTATGCTTCGTTTACTGTGTATCCGTCTTTCATTAATTCGAATTTATCCATCAATCCACTTGTCACATATACATTCTTATCTTCGTCTACAAATACAGCTTCTGCGCCATATTTCTCCAGAAGGGTTTTCGCGGCGTCCATACCAAGGACGAAACAGGCGGTAGAGAGGCCGTCGGCCAGGTAGCCCTGGTCGCAGACGATGGTAACGGAGGTGAGACCGTTCTGGACGGGGTAACCGGTCTTTGGATCCAGGATGTGGTGGTAGCGGATTCCATCTTCTATGAAGTATTTTTCGTAGTCGCCGGAGGTGGAAAGGAACTGGTTGGCGTCCAGGGTGATGGCGCCAAGGTAGTCACCTTCGGTGTCACGGGGATCGGTGAGGGCTACTTTCCAGGGGGAACCGTCTGGCTTTTCGCCGTAGGTCATGACACTGCTGCCACCAAGGTTCAGAATCATACCGAAAACGTCTGGCTGGGTTTGCAGGTAATCCATGATCTGGTCACAGCCCATGCCTTTTCCAACGGCACCAAGATCCAGGGTACAGCCATCAAGAAGGGTTACATTGTTTCCGTCCACCTGAATTTTCTCGTAGCCCACTTCGGGAAGAAGAGTGTCAATTTCGGACTGGTCCGGGACATGAGGATTCTCGCCGTCAATGTTCCACAGGCGAATGATCTTTCCAAGGGTGGGGTCAAAAGCACCGTCGGAATCCTGGGACAGTTGGCGGATTTTCTCAAGGTCGGCGGCAAGATCATCAGAGACTTCCATGGTCTTGCCCTCAGCATTGTTCAGCTGGGAAATCTGGGAGTTTTCCTCTGTCCAGGAAAGGAGGGTGGTTTCCATTTCGCGGAGCTTTTCGCCAATCTGAGTGTTGATGTCCTCGCCTGAGGTATAAAGGGTTTCGGAAACTACCGTGTCCATTGCGAAATCTGCGTTTGTGTATTTTTCTATGTCAGATGCATAAACAACTGTAGTTGTTTTTCCCAGTACTGTAGCGGAAATGACAGTGAGAAGCAGGCTGCCGCAGAGGATTCCTGCCGCACTTCTCTTTCTCAAATGCCTTCTCCCATTAAACATATCCAAGCAGGTAAGTGATTGATCTCTGGACTGCTTTTTATAATGTACCTTAATTAAATCGACTTCATTCTGAAATCTTACTTTACTTCTTTTTTTACTCATATCCTGTTCTTTCTGATTTTATTTTCTCTTATTTTCCAATAGCGTTCGCCCATCTTTTCCCAGCTCGTGTTTAAAAAAGGCTCTCATCTTTCGCCTTCGGAATCCCGATCCGGATGTTCCTCTTCGGGCAGATTCCCTGGCAGGCGTGGCAGCAGATACATTCTCCTGAGAGAGGGGTATCACCGTCAATGTCCAGATGAGCAGGACAGCGCTTTTTGCAGGCTCCGCATTTCGCCGGACAGGTGCCTTTGTCACGGTTGAACAGCGCAGAGGGCGCTATAGGCATTATAGCAAAAATTGCGCCCATTGGGCAGAGGAACTGGCAGAAAAATCTTTCCTGAGTGCACATTCCGATCATGAGCAGAATCAGCAGCACAATCCCCACCTTGTAGGCAGCACCGGGAAGTCTGCCAGCGGTGAGCATGGAAAACACATCCCAGGGGCTCATGCCCTGAAGCTTACTGTACCAGCCGGTAAGGATAGATACAAGAAGCACCAGAAGCCAGATATATTTCACCTTCTGCAAAATGCGGATGGCTTTTTCTGAGTATCCGTGACGGCCTTTTTTATGAAAAACCTTCTGGCGGATAAACACAGTCAGCTCGTACAATGCATCCCCAAGGGAACCAAATGCGCAGGCATATCCGCAGAAATGCCGTCCGAACAGGCAGGTTACCACCAGCAGCACGGCAGTCACATCCAGAAAGGAATTCCAGCTGATTGCCTGATGTGCTGCGATTGCCTGAAAAACGGACTTCACGCCTGCGAATGCTGTGGAAAAAAGTGCCGGAGCAAAAATGAAAAACAGAAGCTGGATGCCGGCGCGGATCAGCCGGATTTTTCTCTGTCTCTTTTTCATTGATTTTCCGCCTTTCCAAGTGCATCATTTACAGCGTTGATAATTCCAGTGGAACTGAAGGTTGCTCCGGAAATGGTGTCAACATCTGTACTCTGGGCAGCCAGAATGGTACTGATCACGCCCTGTCCCTGGGAAAGGTATGCAGAGTCTTCGCCTGGTGCACTTACCACCTGAATGTCTGTAATCGTGTCATTTTCAAGTGTAACCTGAACCTGGATATTGCCGCCAAAGCCCTGGCCGTCTCCTGTGTAGGTTCCGTTTTTGTAGACAAGATCTTCACTTTCTTCCTCAGAAGAAGCGTCCTCAGCCTCTGTCTCATCTGTATTCTTGTCATCTTTTTTCGCGTCCTCGGAAGCATCCCCGGAAGCCGCTTCTTCCGTCTGGGCTTTCTGATTCTTCGCTTCCTCTTCTGCCTTTTTCTTCGCCTCTTCCTGCGCTTTTGCAGCCTCTTCAAGGGCACTTAATATCTCATCCTGCTGTTTTTCCAAGGCCTCCACTCTGGTTGTCAGACTGGCGATCTGCTGGTCTTTTTCGGTATCACTATCTTTTTTCTGCATGGAGTTGTAGCCAAGAACGACACCAACGATCAGAAGCAGACATAAAACTCTCATAATAAAACTCTGGTATTTCATGGGTTATGCTCCTTTTGCCTGATTTAATGCATTTCTAAATGCCTGAATAAATCCCTGGGAGGAATATGTGCATCCAGATACTGTATCTACACTGTCTGCGGACTGCTTTCCCATAACCTGTCCAAGAATTCCCTCCCAGGCTGTATCTGCATATTCTTCATCATCATAGGAAAAATAAGTTGCTCCCACAATCTGTCCTCCGGATATTGTTACGGTAACCTGTACACTGTCTGGTCCGTCATTGCCTTCTCCAATGCCAGTGTAGGTTCCATCTATATATGCACCAGCAGGCACAGGCGTGGGTTCTGGCGTAGCTGTCGGTTCCGGCGTCACAGAATTCTCCGGTGTATCCGTCGGTTCCGGTGCAGAAGTTGGCGCTGGCGTTTCAGTAGGCTCTGGTACAGCTGTAGGCTCCGGTGCAGTCGTTGGTTCCGGAACAGAAGTCGGCTTTGGCGTATTTGTGGGTTCTGGCTTCTCGGTGGAATCCGACGCCTCAGTGGGCTCTGGCGTTACTGAAGGCTGTACCTCTGTATTTTTTGCCTGATCCAATGCTATTTTGGACGCATCCAGAATTCCCATAGAAGAAAATGTTGCACCACTTACAGTGTCAATTCCTTCTGTACTCTGCTTTTCCAGTATTTTAGGCTGTATGGATCTCCATGCCTTATTGAAAAAGCTTCTGGTATCTGAGTTTGTATTGGTTACTTCCGTAATTTTTCCGTCTTTAATTGTCAGTGTTATGTTAACCTTTCCAGAATATCCCATTGCAGACCCTGTATAGGTACCATCTTTCAAAAGCTTTACAACCGGCTGTTCATCTGACGGATTATCCGGAGTCTTGGTAGGATGTGGAATCTCCGTTGGAATTGGTGTTACAGTTTCATCAGGTACAGTAGTCGGGGTTGGAGTTATATCTTCTTCCTTTGAGTCTGTAGTTCCTGATTGATCAGCCTTTGAAAGAGCCTGGGATAAAGCTCCGAGAATTCCATTTGAAGAAAATGTTGCACCACTTACAGTATCAATTTCAGAAGTACTCTGTCTGGAAATTACATTGGACTTGATTGTTTTCCATGCTTTATTAAAAAATTCAGGTGTATCTGTATTTGTGTTGCTTATTTTTTTGATTTTTCCATTTTTTATTGTAACCTTTACCGTTACGATTCCATCAAAACCTTCTGCCTGTCCCTCATATACACCATCTTTATAGCTGACAGAAGTATCTTTCTTCGGTTTCTTTGCAGGTTTTGGCGTTGGCGTTGGAGTTGGTGTGGCAGCCGGTGTGGCAGAATCACTGTTTCCTGCCTGTGAAAGGGCATTCTGTACTGCCTGGATAATCCCATTTGAGGAATAAGTTGCACCGCTGACTGCATCCACATTCGGGGACTGGCTTGATAAAACCTTACTTACAACGCCCTGTGCAGAGGCAAAATAAGAGCCTGTTTCTCCAGAGGCACTCAATATATCAACAGCTGTGATTTTCCCACCTGATACAGTTACCTGTACGGTAATCGTTCCTCCAAAGCCAGTACCGCTGCCCTGATAAGTTCCATCTTTATAGCCGCCTTCCGGAACTTCTGTAGTTGGTGTAGTGGTGGAGCCCTGACCTACCCCTGAAGATGCAGCCGTTTTTACTGGAAGGGTCTTTGAGCTTCCTTTTTTTATACCACTTTTTTTCTTTGAAATTTTGGAGGTTTTTTTCTTTGAAGATGATGATGTATTTTTGCCTGCTTTCAGCAGACTCTCCTCTTTTGCCTCGTCATCTGCTGCCTCATAGGAATAGGCTGTTTTCAGAAGCGATTCCAGATCCTGGGATTTTACAACCTCTCTGGTTTCAGCAGTCACTTCTTTTCCACTGCTGCCAGCCTGAGCACCTGCTGCAGCCACAGCCGCAATAACCACTGCTGCTGGAGCAAGTTTCACCAGATTCTTTTTTTCAAAAGGATTCTTATCACTGTCTCGTTTTTTCATGCTGTCTCCTGTTAAAATATGTAGCAAAATAAGTTTCTTTTTACAAGCAAAAGCAGGGGCTGTTAAAAACGGCCCCCGTTCCTTTGCCTTGTTTCACACAAGTCTTATTTGTTACCAGTAAAAACTTTGTAACAATTATTGTAACTGTTCAGTACCTTCTGAATGGTTACCAATTATTTTACTTTTACTTTGAATTTCTTAGATACCCCATTACTTGTAACAGTGATGGTTGCAGTACCTTTCTTCTTACCTTTTACAACACCTTTTGCAGTAACAGTCGCTACTTTCTTGTTGCTGGACTTGTATGTTACTTTTCCGGATGGTGTTGCGGTTGCTTTGATTTTTACTGTTTTGCCTTTCTTGATTGTTGCAGAAGATTTTGCAAGCTTCAGAGAAGGTTTCTTAACCTGGATTACTACTTTCTTAGTGTAATTTCCAACCTTTACAGTAATGGTTGTCTTTCCCGCTTTTTTCGCTTTTACAACGCCTTTGGAGGTAACAGTCGCTACTTTCTTGTTGCTGGATGTAAATTTAACTTTTCCAGTTACATCATTTTTTACAACCGTAATGGTTGTAGAGGTTTTTCCTTTGGTGTAAATTGTGGAAGCTTTTGCAGTTGCTGTAATTCCTTTGGCCGGTGCTGCAGTCGGTGCCGGAGTTGCAGTTGGCTGTGTAGGTGCTACAGTTGGCTGTGCCGGGGTCGGTGTTGCGGTCGGCTTTGCCGGGGCTGGTGTTGCAGTCGGCTGTGCCGGCGTTGCAGTTGGAGACGGAGCTTTTACAAGCATGTTAAGAGCTTCTCTTAAATGTCCGATCTGCTCTTCTACGCCATAAGTTGTCTGATTCTTAATATTTGCAAGCATTTCCTCACACTCTTCAAGCTCATTTGCAATGCTGTCTTTTGCAGCAGCCCAGCTCTCCGGAGTATAATCAGCCTCGTTCAGGGCTTTTGCTTCTGCGATAATGTTTTCCAGTGGTGTGGAATCTGCATCACCTGCAGGTTTTGCAATATTCTCAGCTGTTGCCTGGAATTTTACAACGTAATCCTGGTATCCAAGGGCATGAACAGTAAGGATCCAGTAACCAGTTCCGTCAGTTCCTTCCGGAAGCTTGCATCTTCCAGATTCTGTAAGACCAAGCTGGATACCCATCATTTTATGCATCCAGTTATCAGCTGCAAATTTTGTTCCATAGTTTGCAAGTCTGTTTGTATAAGTGGAATCATTTCCATAATATGCCCACTCAACAGACTGCATATGTGCACCAAGATCGCCATAGTTTCCAGTCAGGTCAACTCTCAGGAACTCACCATAGGAACCATTTCCAGGCTTTACAGCTGCTGTAATTCCGTCTGCCACTTTCAGCTCTGCATCTTTGATACCAGACTCAGTTCCGTTCTGTCTTGCTCCGATTACAAAGCTTCCATCTTCAGCTTTTGTAGCTTTTTTCAAACCATTTGTATTTGCAGTTACATTTGCAACGGCTTCATAGGATTTCAGTTCTTTCTCGCCATAACCGCCGATCAGCTGTCCGCCATTTTTTACAATTGCATGACTTTCTGCAAAAGCAGCAAGGTCAGCTCTCTTAATCTCAACCGGTACATATTTCAGGCCAGTTACGGTATATCCGGTTACATTGTTCCGGTTAAATACTTCTGATGTTCCATCGGCATAATAAACTGTTTTTCCGTCTGCGCTCCAGTGGGAAACTGTTTTTCCATTAAGAACCGCGATTGCCTGGAAGCTTCCTCTGTGAAGGCCATGGTTTGCAGTTGCTCTTGTTACAGCATCAAATGCTCCAAGGTCTGACTCACCTCTTCTGTCTTTTTCTTCAGAAGAAGCTGTGGAGCCTGCATTGTATACATCCTCGGAAGCCCAGTACTCAGCCCATGTAAGACCTGCGTATACATATACGTTTTCGTTGTAAACAAATGTTACATCTGGGTATCCGGCAGCACTTACAACTACTGTATCTCCATCGTTTACAGCTGTTTTAGAATAATCAAGAGTTCCATCCTCCTGAACAATCTTCACAGCACCTTTTCCGCTTGCAGCATACTCTTGGTCACCAATTTTTACTTTTGAAACTGTTTTGGTAAATGCAACAAACTGCTCAGCGGTAATATCTGCCGCAGCAACCATTTTTCCTTCATACTCATCATAGGAAGCCATTACAGTATCTGTTGTTGCTGTAAAAGTAGCGCTGACAGGAGCATATTTTCCATTTGCATCGGAAATTGTCAGAGTATGTGTTCCAGGTGTAAGATTTGTAACCTTTACTCCTGTCTCTGTTGTCGCTGCTTCCACATCATCAACTGCATATTTCTTTGAATAATCAGATGGAAGTGCTTCAGATAATTCAACTTTAACCTCTGCATCTGTTACCTTGATGTTGTCAACGGTTGCACTGACACCTGTTTTTACCGGAACATAAGTATCTGGAATATCAAAATTAATTTCCCCCTTATCCGTATAGTACGTTACGCTGGAAATAGTTTTTCCCATCATGGATTTGTAGTGGTCAGAGCTTATTGGGCAACCGTGAGATTCTGTTGTAAAGCCGGTGCTCCATGCAAGTTCTTTTCCTTTCCAGATATTCTCAAGATGACGGAGTGCATAAGTGGTTCCGTCTGTTGTATTGATGATTACACCATAAATCTTATCACCATTAGATGCATTTACTACTGCCTTTACTGCTGTCTCATCCAGCTCAAGCTGATAATCTCCATATTTGGAATTAAGCTTTAATTCAGCATTCACACTAACATTCTGTTCGGACATTCCCTGAACAGCGCCAAAAGAAATATTTTCGTTCTCATCTACGCTCATTTCCTTGTAATATGCAGGAGTTTCTGCCGGAACATAATAAGTATAGCTTGGCTGTTCAATAAGAGCCGCTGCACCAGTATATGTATTAGTACTTACCTGGCCTTTCATGTTCGTAGTAATCTCTATAGTAGTGCTGTCTGTAATCTGTTTAAAATTTTCCAAATCAGAAGCTTTATTCACTTTTACCGGAAAAGTAACACCTGCAAGTTCATTTCCTTCCGCGCTTGTATGATAAGCAGCATTTCCATTCATCACGCCGCTCATCTTTGTTTTTGCTTTCGTCGCGGATGTAAATGCATCTACTTTTACATCATTGTTTTTCAACTCAGATCTGTAAAAAGCTTCATAGGGAATGTTCATCAGTACGATCTGACCATCCTCCACTGTTTTCACAGCTCCCGCTTCATTGTTGGTTTCGCCCTCAGTGTTTGCTAAAAAAGCATCTTCTGTGTCTCCGGTTTCGCCGTCCTCAAATCCAGACTCCTCTTCTGCGGCTTCTCCAGATTCAAAACCATCCTCTGTGTCTGTACCAAAATCTGCTGAATCGTCAGCCTCTGATGATTCGTCATAGTCGTCTGAAATCTCATCAGAATCATATATAGTCTCATCAGAAACCTCAACAGACACTTCACCAGAAGTAAAATCTTCTGCCATTACTCCAACTGGTGAACTGGTCATCGCTACAGCTGCACTCATAATGATCGGAGCAATTTTTCTTAATAACTTTTTGTCAGCCATCCTCTTCCTCCTTGTTTAACTGTTATTAGTGTTTTCTAACCTTTGTTTATTTTACAGAATCGTGTTAGAAATGTCTATCTTTTTTTAGTTTAGACATTGCACTTTTTTTATCAACAAGAGTGGGCTTCCGTATACCGACAAGCTGATTCTGTCTCCATATTTTAATTACTTTCCTCTCTTCAGATATAATGACATCGCTTACAGACAGCACACTCATTTGCAGCAAAAAAATCCAGGCACGGAAGTCTTCTTACTTCTATACCTGGATTCTCGTACATCGAAAATTAAGTAACTGCCATATTGACTTGTCTGATTTTTCATCTGCTGCACCGCCTTCCTACGCGATGCACAAAAATTATACTGTGTATCATTTCCCTTTGGCAGCCTTTAAATTTCATTTTTATTTATCTTTTCTGCCATATCTGCATTTTGCGCCCTCTGGCGGTCACAAATACGTTTTAGAACAGCCGTTTTGCTACACAGACACGGCCGTTTGGATGCGCCATACACCATATTTTCTTTCTATGAGAAAAAGCTTTCAGCCACGCTCATCTCTGCAATATATCCAACAGTTCCTGTCATAAAAATAGTTCCATCTTCTTTAATGTCGATCTGGATCATACCACCTGGCTGGTTTACATTGATTCTGTTTTCCATCAGACCTTTCCGGTAGGCTGCAATGGCTGCTGCACAGCTTCCTGTACCGGAAGCTTTTGTGTAACCGGAGCCACGCTCCCAGATCTCGATATCCAGATTTCCTTTATCAATCTGGCGGCAGATCTGCAGGTTCACTCTTTCCGGGAACTCATCTGCATTTTCCACATATGGCCCCAGCTCTCTTACTTTTTCCTGAGATACCTGATCCATGAAAATAATGCAGTGTGGATTTCCTACTGTGAGACAAGTTGCCTTGTATTCTTTCTTGTTAAATGTAAATGGCTCATCGATCACCTCACGCACCTCGCCAGTTACCGGAATCTCTCTGGAAAGGAAAGAGGCTTTGCCCATATTTACGCGGAACTCTGTCGCTCTGGCATTCAGACATTCTACTTCGATTGTTCCGGATAAAGTCTCAATGGCAAATTTTTTCTCTGTAACATACTCATTGTCCATAAGATATTTTGCAAAAATACAGACACCGTTTCCACTGATTGCAGCTTCACTTCCATCGGAATTAAAAATATGCATTCCCATTTTTCCGTTAATGTCAACTGGTCCGTAAAGCACACCATCCGCTCCAAGTCCGAACCCCCGCTGGCAAAGAAGCGCAACTTTTTTGCCCTGCAGCTGAAGCTGGTTTTTCTTCGCATCCAGTACCAGATAATCATTTCCAAAGCCCTGATATTTTGTCATGATAATGCTGTCTCTCATTGTTTTCAATTCCTTTCTGACGAAACGCCCGTGATCTTTTTTCTCAAATCACATCTTATATCCAGTATAGCGTTTATTTTTCCCATGTACATAGAATAACTTGCGAAATATATTGCAAAAAATGCGGTATTTCATTTATAATAAAGTCATATTTCAAGCGCAGAATTGAATTATGACGCTACGCAAACGTAGCTGCAAACAAAGTTTGCGGTTCCATACACACTATAGTTAAAACAGGAGCCATAACATATGAATTCTTTCAATGAGCCAACTGAAAAAACCGGCTATCTGGAGCAGGATTTCCGGCTTTTTCACATCAAGGACCAGACCAAGCGGGAATTTTCCTACCATTATCATGATTTTCACAAGGTGATCATCTTTCTTTCCGGAAAGGCTGCCTATCACATTGAAGGAAAGTCCTACTATCTGAAGCCCTGGGACATTCTCCTCGTGAACCGTCACGCCATCCACAAACCGGAAATTGATTTTTCGGTTCCATACGAACGTTTTGTACTATGGATCCGCGACGACATCAAATCCACAGAACTGCTCCGCTGTTTTCAGAAGGCGATTGACCGGAGTTACAATCTGATCCGTCTGGACTCTGACACTCAGGAAAAATTAAAGCAGCTTCTCTATGAACTGGAAGCTGCCCTAAAAGACGAAAAATTTGGAAGCGAGCTTCTTGGCTCAGCTCTTTTCACCCAGTTCATGGTTTATGTAAACCGCATTTTTCTGGAAAAGCAGTACATTTATGACGCTCATTCCTACAGCAGTGATTCCCAGATAGAAGAGCTTCTCCGTTATATTAACCACAACCTTACTGAAGATCTTTCCATTGAGACCCTTGCACGGAAATACTACCTGAGCAAGTATCACATGATGCGGAAATTCAAGGAGGAAACCGGTTACACCATCCACAACTACATCATTAGCAAGCGCCTTCTTCTCGCCCGCACAAAAATTTCCGAAGGCACCCCCATCCTGAAGGCCGCCCAGTTAAGCGGCTTCTCCGACTATACCACCTTCTCCCGGGCCTATAAAAAACAATTTGGCACCGCGCCGAGCCAGACAATATAATTGCTATTTAGTTGATTAAAAGTTCTTCAATGCGGACGCATTTGGACAATGTGTATTACTCACTCGCCGGCGCAACGCTCCGATGAACTAATCGCTAACTGCGACTAATGCGTTCGGGAGAGCCCTCACGCATAAGTCTTCGTAAGCGCTGGATTTCACCTTCGCTAGGAACGCGCCTGAAATGGCTCGCTGGAGTAATACACATTGCCCAAATGCTGTGTACTGGGGACTTGCTGGTTGGTAAGAACTTTTAACGAAGGGGGGAGGGTGAGTGACTGGTTTCCCTATACTTTCTTGACAACGATAGATTAGAAAAAACAATAAAGTTGCGGGATACCAACTACTTCACCCCACCCCCGTTGTTGTCGTTACTGTTTCTTTCTTCCCTTTCCAGTAACCAGCGATTTTGCAATGTATATTCGCAAGCCGCGCATTTCAGGAGCGGTTTTAGTGGAGGCGAGATCCATGACTTACGGAGACTTAGGCGCGAAGGCTTTCCTGAGCGTCTTAGTCGTAGTTAGTCATTAGCTTGCCGGAACGCCTGGACGCGCGGCGGTGAATATACATTGTGAAATCGCGTCCGGGATAACGACCAACACATTAAATAGCAAAAGAGCGAATTCCCAAGACCTCCCGCCTCTGGAAATTCGCTCTCTATAATCACTCTGATTTAAACATTAGCAGTCTTTCTGCCGCAGCACTGTTTGTACTTCTTACCGCTTCCGCAAGGACACGGATCATTCGGATAAACCTTAATTTCTTTTCTCTGAACCGGCTTACGAACACTGGAATCATCCTTGTTAGTACCAGTAACCTTAGCCACCTGCTCACGCTCGATTTTCTGCTCAACATGAACATGATACAGCATTCTGACGGTGTCCTCCTGAATGGAAGTGATCATGCTGTTAAACATATCAAATGCGGCCATCTTGTACTCAACAACCGGATCTCTCTGACCATAAGCAGTCAGACCGATACCCTGGCGGAGAATCTCCATGTCATCAATGTGATCCATCCACTTGCTGTCAATGCTCTTCAGAAGGATAACGCGCTCAAGCTCACGCAGCTGCTCTGGCTCCGGGAATTCGGACTCCTTCGCCTCGTAAAGCTTCACAGCCTCCTCCTTGATCAGATGCTTCATCTCATTCTTTTTCTTACCCTTAACCTTCTCAGCTGTAAGCGGCTCGATTGGGATGATCTGACGGAGAACACTGTTGAACTCATTCAGATCCCACTCTTCAGAATCTACATCCTCAGAGAAACACATATCTACTGCATTATCTACAATATCTGTAATCATCTTGTAGATGGCATCGCGCATGTTCTCGCCATCCAGCACCTGGCGGCGCTCTTTGTAGATGATCTCACGCTGCTCATTGTTAACCTGGTCGTAATCAAGAAGATTCTTACGAATACCGAAGTTGTTAAACTCGATTTTCTCCTGTGCCTTCTCGATGGCGTTGGAAAGCATCTTATGCTCAATCTGCTCATTCTCAGCTACACCAAGAGATGTGAACACCTTCATCAGACGCTCAGATCCGAACAGACGCATCAGATCGTCCTCAAGAGAAATATAGAAACGGGATTCTCCTGGATCTCCCTGACGTCCGGAACGTCCACGCAGCTGGTTATCAATACGTCTGGACTCATGACGCTCTGTACCGATAATCTTCAGACCGCCGGCTGCTCTTGATACATCGTCAAGCTTAATATCCGTACCACGACCTGCCATATTGGTTGCGATGGTAACGGCACCGGCCTGACCAGCCTGTGCTACGATCTCAGCCTCAAGCTCATGGAACTTGGCATTCAATACATTGTGCGGAATCCCTTCTCTCTTCAGCATACGGCTGATGAGCTCAGAAGTCTCAATGGTAATAGTACCAACCAGTACAGGCTGCTGCTTCTCATGAGCTTCCTTTACAGACTGGACAACTGCATTGAATTTCTCTTTCTTGGTCATATATACGGCATCGTCTAAATCCTTACGCTGAACCGGCTTATTGGTCGGGATCTCAACAACGTCCATAGCATAGATATCACGGAACTCTTTCTCCTCAGTAAGGGCAGTACCGGTCATACCGCCTTTCTTATCGTATTTGTTAAAGAAGTTCTGGAAGGTGATGGTTGCAAGAGTTTTGCTCTCGCGTTTTACCTTAACATGCTCTTTTGCCTCGATTGCCTGGTGGAGACCATCCGAATAACGACGGCCCGGCATGATACGTCCGGTAAACTCATCAACAATCATAACCTCGTCATCTTTTACAACGTAATCCTGGTCACGGTGCATCAGATTATGAGCACGAAGTGCAAGGATGATATTGTGCTGGATCTCAAGGTTCTCCGGATCTGCAAGATTCTCAATACTGAAGAATTTCTCAACCTTCTTCACACCCTGCTCGGTAAGGTTGACAATCTTATCCTTCTCATTTACAACAAAGTCACCGGTCTCGATAACTTCCTCACCCATGATAGCTGCCATCTTGGTCATCTCATGGCTGGCTTCTCCACGCTCCAGCTGCTGTGCAAGGATATCGCAAACCTCATACAGCTTGGTGGACTTGCCGCTCTGACCGGAAATGATCAGAGGAGTACGAGCCTCATCGATTAAAATGGAGTCGACCTCGTCGATGATACAGTAGTGAAGGTCACGCTGTACCAGCTGCTCCTTGTAGATAACCATGTTATCACGAAGATAGTCAAATCCAAGTTCGTTATTTGTAACATAAGTAATATCACAGTTATATGCCTCGCGGCGTTCTTCCGGCTTCATGTCGTTCAGAACTACGCCTACAGTCAGCCCAAGGAATCTGTGAACCTGTCCCATCTCGTCGGCATCACGTTTCGCCAGGTAATCATTGACTGTGACAACGTGAACACCTTTGCCCTCCAGGGCATTCAGATAGGAAGGCAATGTAGCTACAAGGGTCTTACCTTCACCAGTTTTCATCTCGGCGATACGGCCCTGATGAAGTACGATTCCACCGATGAGCTGTACTTCGAAATGCTCCATTCCAAGTACTCGCTTGGCAGCCTCACGGACGGTAGCAAATGCCTCTGGTAAAAGATCATCCAGGGTAGCTCCCTCTTCCAGGCGTTTCTTAAACTCTCTTGTCTTACCACGAAGTTCTTCGTCGGTTAATTTCTGCATTTCGGGACGCAGATCCTCAATTTTCTTAACGAGAGGCATGATACGCTTAACCTCTCGTTGGCTGCGGGTTCCGAAAACTTTTGAAAACATGTTCATTTAGCTTTTATACTCCTGTCTATCTTTTTAGATGCTATATTGTGTAATATAACTGATTTCATTTCATTTAAAATTATTTATTTTGTTTAACATACCAGTCTATTTTAACACTTTTTGTCATGGAAAACAATAAATATTTGATGAACAAAATATGTCTCCCATATGATATATTAAAGTAAAATGAATTTATACCCCAAATTAGCCTCAAATTATTTTATGTTTTAGGAGAATTTTTATATGATTTATCTTTTTCAGGAACTGGACTTAATTTCAAACGAATTGCTTCACCAGATGATTTTCTCATTGCCTGTTGCACGCAGGGAATATGTTCAGCATTTTAAATTGCCGGAAGACCAGAAGCGTTCTGCCCTGGCCTGGCTGCTTTTGCGTTATGGACTTAAACAGGAATATGGTTTCCGGGAAATCCCGGATTTCCAGAAAACCTCTTCTGGGAAACCATTTTTCCGTGGGGAAAATATGCCGTTTTTTAATCTCAGCCACAGCGGAAATTTCGTAGGCTGTGCCTTGCATGACAGGGAAATTGGTCTGGATATCCAGAAGCTCACCGAGCCCCGGGAATCTCTTATCCGAAGAGTCTGCACTCAGGAGGAGCTTATTTTCCTAAAGTCCCCCCAGGATTTCTGCCGGATCTGGGCTATGAAGGAAAGCGCCGTCAAACTTACCGGAGAAGGGATCACCGGAAATTTCCGGGAGATTCTCACTCTGCATCCGGATATGCACACCCATACCATCCCATTAGAAAATGGAACCGGATTTCTGGCCTACAGTATTTATGACGAAAGCAAGCTCCCTGTCCGCGTACTATCCGCCAGGGAGCTTGCTGAAGAATTACTTTAAAATTCAAATTTTTATCACTTTTTCATCAGGGAACGGATCATCCAGAAATCTGGTCACATGATACTGATCCGTTTCTGCCAGATGAAGCTGCAGCAGTGCCAGACCAATTCCAGCTGCTCCGTCAAAGCAAAAAAACAAGGGCATGTGAAAAAACTTTCGTTTTTTCACATGCCCTTCCTATTCACCTGTTTTATTTTTCAAACAGATATATCTCTATTAATCCTCTGGCTCAATCAGTCCGTAGGTATTCCCCTTACGCTTGTAAACTACATTCACCTGATCAGTCTCTGCATTGCAGAATACGAAGAAATTATGTCCAAGAAGTTCCATCTGGACACATGCATCTTCTGGATACATAGGCTTGATATCGAATTTCTTGGTACGAATGATCTTAACCTCTTCGTCCTCTTCATAATCCTTGTCCAGATATGCTTTCTGGAAGTTGGCAGCTGACTGCTGCTTATCTACGATCTTGTTCTTGTATTTCCTGAGCTGACGTTCAATTACTTCCTCTACAAGGTCGATTGATACATACATATCGTTGCTGACCTGCTCGGAACGGATGATGTTGCCCTTAACCGGGATCGTCACCTCGATTTTCTGTCTTTCTTTTTCTACACTAAGAGTTACGACAACTTCAGTGTCAGGAGTGAAATACCTTTCCAGTTTACCGAGCTTATCCTCTACTGCTGTACGAAGCCCGTCTGTCACTGTGATGTTCTTTCCGCTGATAATGAATTTCATGCTTCCATCCCCTTTGCTGTTTGATGGGTATATTATAACACATTACTCTAAAAATTAACATCATTTTCTGAAAAAATTACGAATTTTTTCACATTTATAAATTACCTATCAATTTTTCAAATGGTATGGTGCCACCGAACAGATCCAGGGCACTTCCTACCGTCACATCCAGTTTTCCGCCTGCTGCCATTTTGAGGGTCTGGATATCCTCCATGCTGCCAACGCCGCCAGCGTAAGTGACTGGGTGCCCATTGTATTCACCAAGCAACTTCGCCAGGGAAACTTCTATACCTTTTGCCTTGCCCTCCACATCCACTGCATGGATGAGAAATTCATCGCAATAGGCACCCAGCTTTTCCATCAGTTCCAGAGTTACCTCCTCCTCTGTAAATTTCTGCCAGCGGTCTGTGACTACATAGTATGCATCCTCTTTTTTACGACAGCTGAGATCAAGGACAAGGTGTTCTTTTCCGGCTGCATCTACCATCTTCTCCAGATTTTTCCAGGAAATATGGCCATCACGGAACACATAGGAGGTGACGATCACATGACTGGCTCCAGCAGCAAGATAATCTGCCGCATTGTCCGGGTTTACACCGCCTCCGATCTGAAGACCTCCTGGATAAGCGCCAAGGGCCAGCATGGCCTGGGCTTTTGTAGCCTGGAAGTATTCAGAATCCGCACTGTTCAGAAGGATAATATGTCCTCCCTTCAGACCTTTTTCTTTATATAAGGAAGCATAAAAAGCTGCATCCTGCTCTGACACAAAATTCTCCTGTGCCTGGTTTCCCTCATCCTTCAGACTTCCTCCTACGATCTGCTTTACCTTTCCATTATGTATATCTATGCAGGGACGAAATTTCATGATGATCCTCCTTTTCTTGCATTTGTAATTAAGTTGTAGCTATCCTGTATTTTGCTCACAAATTTATTGAAATCATATCACAAAAAGGCGTTGAATGAAACACCTCTCTTCATTCAACACCTTTTCATTTTACCTCTATTTTTTTATTATCTTCCATTCGCTGCATTATCCACAGCATCTCCAACATCTTCTACAGCGTTGCCCACACCTTCACCAACATCACGGACACCATCAGCTACTCCATCACCTAATTCTTCCACACCTTCTCCGAGAGCACCGGAAACGGAATCGTTATTGTCTGTCACATTATCACCGGGAACATCTGCATCTCCGGCAGTGCCTGCCTTATCTGGTACTGCGGTATCAGCAGTTCCAGCTCCGTCTGCACCATTATTTACGCTGTCGCCCGCGTCATCCACCATGTTTTCATCCTCTGCAGTTCCATTCTCCACGTTATCCTTATCAATGGCGTCCTCATTTGCATTATTTTGAACCTCATCCGCTGCATTGTTATTGTCATTTCCACAGGCTGTAAGCATACATAATGTAAATACCAGCAAAGTACCTATGAGCATTCGTTTCATTTTTTTCATCTCATCTGTCTCCTTTTCTTATTTTCAGCTGAAAACACGTTACTGTCCACTTTCGCGAAAATGACCGTTCCGCCTGGCGGAACTCAGCCTGCGAACAGTAAACATTGCTGTATGCTTCTAATATGTACAGATGAGAAAGAAACTATTCTGGAAGAAATTTACATTTTAAAAATCCATCAATCCGGACATTTCCATTCTTCACTTATCACTGTTGTTTCCGCACGATCCTGCCGCTTTTGGAATTTCTCCACACGTCATGGGCTACCGCAATCTCTCCGCCCACCAGCACATAATCAAATCCTGTACAATACTGGTTTGGATTCTGGAAATCTGCATGAACGCTTAACTGGTCCAGATGAAATACATTGATATCTGCGGGCATTCCTTTTTCCAGGGTACCCAGAGGGAGACCCAGCACCTGCGCCGGTTTTGCTGTCATCTTATATACAGCATCTTCTATGGAAAAAATCTTTTTATCACGCACGTAAGCAGTAAGAAGCTTCGGAAAAGCCCCGTAAACTCTGGGATGATATTTGCCCCCTGCGGGATAGATCGCATCTGAGATCAGATTTGCCCGGCTGTCTTTCAAAAAATACAGCATGTCCTCCTCTGAGGCAATGGTATCCAGCATGGTAACCTGGCAGCGCTCTTCCAGGAGAATGTCATACAGGGTATCATAAGGATCCTGTCCAAACTGCTCTGCGATCTTCGCAATAGACTGTCCTGCAAAGCTACCGAATTTCTCCGTATGTAAAGTGCTGGCATAGATCATATCAAAGCCAGCCAGCTCCACAATGTTCTCAAAAATATCGGAAGGCTGCTTCAGCACCTTCGTAATCTCCTTCCTGCAAAACGGATCTGCCAGCCTTGCGCAGATTGCATCGGTACCGCCCTCCTGAAACTGTGGGGGAAGAAGATGTACCAGCTGGGTGGAACCAGTCAGATAGGGATACAGGTCAAAATCCACCTTCACGCCTCGCTCTGCCGCCTGGTCAAACAGCTTCAGGATTTTCACCGGAGTCCCGCCCCAGTTTTTCCGCCCGATACACTTCATATGGCTTACATGCAAGGGAATCTGCAGCTCTTCCGCCACGGAAATCACTTCCTGCAGAGCCAGCAGGATTCCATCTCCTTCATTTCGGATATGGGTGGTAATGGGAATGTCCGTCCCCTTCAAGGACTGCAGTGCTTCCACAAGCCCATCTCTGTCATATTCAAATTCCGGGGCATAGGCAATTCCAAGGCTGATTCCAAGCGCTCCTGCTGACAGAGCTTCCTCCACAGCCTTCCACACCTGATGTAATTCTTCCTTGGAAAGCTTCCCGGAAGCATAGCCTTTTACACTGGCGCGGATGGTTCCATTTCCTGCAAGCATTCCAGTGTTGACGCTGCGCTTTTCTTTTCCAAGAGCTGACATGTAGGCGGACATGGTTGACATAATTCTAAGAGCAGCTATCTCGATTTCTTTCTCTGAAATTCCGCAAGACTCCTCTTTCTTTTTTGAGAAAAGTACACCTTCGGTATCATCTGTATTTTCATCTTTTCCCCAACGAAAATCCCCAGTCACACTGCTGAGAAATCTGGCAATCTCTTTCCCAAATTTCTCCCCGGCCGGAGCCACCGAAAGCCCACAGTTTCCATTCACAACAGTCGTCAGTCCCTGCCGGTTCAAAAGCTCATCATCCCCGTTTCCAAAGGCCTGCCAGTCTCCGTGTCTGTGAATGTCAAGGAAGCCGGGGGTTATATAACCACCGGCCGCATTCAGAACACGCTCTTTTGGAAAATCGGCTGGAATCTCCACATGAGTTCCCACTTCCGCAATTTTCCCATTTTCTATTACAAGATCTCCATGAAATGGCTTTTCCTTTTTCCCATTTACGATCCAGCCATCTTTGATTATGTAGTCCATCCCGAATTACCTTTCCTCAACTTTCCTGATAAACTGACGAATACGATCATTCTTCGGATGCTCAAAAAACTCTTCCGGAGGCGCATCCTCCACGATCACGCCATCTTCCATAAACAAAATCCGATCCGCTACTTCTCTGGCAAAATTCATCTCATGGGTGACAATGACCATGGATACTCCTTCCGCTGCTACTTTACGGATAACACTTAAGACCTCTCCAACCAGTTCCGGATCCAGTGCACTGGTAGGCTCATCAAAAAGGATCACTTCCGGATTCATAGCCATTGCTCTTGCGATCGCAACCCTCTGCTGCTGGCCGCCGGAAAGATTCTTTGCCATTGCCTCTTCCCTGCCTTCCAGCCCAACCATTTTCAGCAAATCTTTTGCCTTTGCAATTGCCTCCTGTTTGGGAACTTTTTTCACATGGGCCGGTGCCTCGATCACATTCTGCAGCACACTCATATGGGTAAAAACGTTAAATCTCTGGAAAACCATTCCAATATGCTGCCGCAGCTCATGCAGCGCCTGACCGAAATTCACAGGTTTTCCCATATAATTGATTTCACCGCTGTCGTAGGTTTCCAGCTGGTTGATACATCGAAGAATTGTGGATTTACCAGAACCGCTAGGACCAAGGATTGCAATCTTTTCCCCTTTATGTATGTCAAAACTGATTTTCTTCAGCACCTGAAGATCCCCAAAGCTTTTGCTGATATTTTTTACACTTAAAATAACATCTTCTGCCATTTATGCCATCCTCCTTTCCAAAACTCCTGCAATCTGGGTAAATATAGTTGTCAGGATCAGATATAATACCGCAACAGCTATGTACGGCTCAAAATAATGGAAAGAATTATAAGCGATCAGGGTTCCCTCTCTTGTCAGCTCTGTCAAAGTGATGGCGGACAAAATAGAGGTATTTTTGATGGTGGCAATAAACTGGTTTACAAGAGGAAGAATGCAGATCTTGGTTGCCTGTGGTGCCACAATTCGAAGCATTTCCAGATGCCAGGGCATTCCAAGTGCTTTGGCTGCTTCTCTCTGCCCCGGGTCAATAGCATGGATACCGGAACGGACAATTTCTGCAATGTATGCGCCTGTATTTAAAGACATGGAAAGCACACCTGCTGTCATAGCGCTGAAAGTAATGCCCAGGTTTGGCAAACCGAAATAGATCAGAAATGCCTGCACCATCAGCGGGGTTCCTCTCCAGATCCAGATGTACAGCTGTGCCAGTCTGGATACCACTTTTATGTGGCTGTCCCTCATCAACGCAAGCACAACACCCAGAATCGTACCAAAAATAAGTGTGAGAACCGATATTTCCATCGTCACTGCGCATCCCTGGAGCAGTGATGTCATTTTATCAAATACAAGTGACCATTTCAATGTTACCATACTATTTCCCCTGTGGCCAGTAATTATAGCCGGTTTATCCTTTCTTCCTTACTCTTCCGGTATTACTGGTCACGGAGTGACCAGTAACGCGCTTTCTGCATAGAAACATATCTGTGTTTTATTGTAACTGTTCAGTCCTTGCACTATTATGCTTTATTCAGCGGTTTCCGCATCTTCTGCTGCAGCTGTTTCTTCTCCCTCGCCGGAAGCATCAATCCATTTTGTCCAGAGTGTATCATAAGTGCCGTCTGCATAATACTCGTCAATACATTCATTGATAAATGCAAGCAGATCATCTTTTCCCTTCTGTACGGCGATGGCGTTCTCTGCATGGGTAAATGGATCACACACGATCTTGGCACCTTCATATTCCTGAGAAAGAATCTTCTGGTTCAGAAGATCGTTTACCACAACATCCACACGGCCTGCCAAAAGGTCAGATACGCATCCTACTGTATCCTTGTACTGAACAATCTCATAGGAAACATCCGGATTCTCATCCAGGAAGCTCTGTGCTACGTTATAAGAAGTTGCCCCCTCTTTTACGGCAACCTTCAGACCATCGCAGTCAGCCAGACTCTTAACGGTATCTGCATACTCTGAATCTTCTTTCACGGCAAGGATCATACCACTGTCACAGTAGGATTTGGACATATCCACAACCTCACATCTTTCGTCTGTCTTATACATTGCTGCAATGGAAAAATCATACTCCCCATTCTGGATAGAAGGAACAATGGACTGAAATTCCATATCTGTCACTTCCATGTCAACTCCAAGCTTGTCTGCAATATACTGTGCCAGGTCAATATCAAAACCTACAATATTGTCGTCATCATCTCTGTATTCAAATGGTACATAAGTTCCGGTTGCGACGGTGATCACACCTTTCTCCTTAATTGCTTTAATATTTTCACCGTTTTCCCAGTCAACTGCTGCCGTGTCCTCTGTGTCTGTACTCTCTGCGTAAACCGGGGTAAAAGCTGTCATAATCATAGAAGCTGCTGTAAGAAGTGCCATTGCTTTTGCTGTTTTTCTCATAATAATTTCTCCTCTCTGACTCTCGCCGGTACAGATAGTCTTCTGTTATCGTTTCCAAAGTGGACAATAACAGCCTGCGCAGTTATGCTATCCCGATTTCCAGCTTTACTAACGCAAAAAGGACCGCCCTGTGGCAGCCCTTTCTGCATGGCAGAAATGCGATATTGCATTTCTCTCTTATGAAGTTTCGGTACGTTATGGAAACAAGTGCAAAAATGCTTTATCAGCAAATACTCTGACCTGCCATACCATAAACGCAAAAAACGGAGCAAACTCTCTAAGTAGTTTGCTCCGTTGCAACTTATGATGGAATTATAGCAAACACATTGCTATCTGTAAATCCATAAATTCAACAATTATTTTGTATGCATTTTACAATTTTTGTATATTTCTGTTAACCTTCGATCACGTTGCTCATATCATATCTTCCAGCTGGTTTTCCGGCAAGATATTTCGCTGCTTCTACAGCACCCTTGCCAAATACAGCCTTAGAATATGCTGTGTGCTTAAATTCGATCACTTCATCCGGTCCGGCAAAAATCACTTCATGCTCGCCGACAATAGAGCCTCCGCGAACTGCGGAAATACCGATCTCCTTAGCGTCACGTTTCTCTCTTCTCTGGCTGCGGTCATATACGTAATGATACTGGTTGTCCATTGCCTCGTTCAGACTATCTGCAAGGGCAAGAGCTGTTCCGCTTGGTGCATCCACTTTCAGGTTATGGTGCTTCTCTACAATCTCCATGTCAAAACCAGCTGCTGCCAAAACCTTAGCTGCATCCTGAACCAGTTTCAAAAGAGTATTGATTCCAAGGGACATGTTGGCAGATTTCAGAACGGCGATCTTTTTTGCACTCTCCTCTACTCTTGCAAGCTGCTCTTCACTTAAACCTGTGGTGCAAAGAACTACCGGCATATTTCTCTTCTCGCAGTAGTCCATCAGCTTATCAAAAGCCTTCGGGGAGGAAAAATCGATAACAGCATCTGCTTCCACCTGGCAATCGTCAATGTTTGTGAATACCGGATAGCTGTTTTTCCCCTGGTCTGCAATGTCGATTCCTGCTACGATCTGGGCATTTGCATCTTTCTCAACAATATTGGAAATAACCTGTCCCATATGACCGTTACATCCGTGCATGATAATTTTAACCATTTTTATTTTTTCCTTTCTTACTGTAAATTAACGAGCTTGTAAAAATTATTTCAATAATCTACGCGCTCTGTTTTTCCCTGCTTACATATTACAAAGAAATCCCGTCAGCCAGCTGTCAGATAATATGCTGCTGCACACCAGAGCTGACAGGCTCTGTCCGGGATTTCAACATTATTTATGCAAGCTTAATTCCATAATCAGCAAGAGCTTTTTTCAGTCTCTCCTCGTTCTCCGGCTCCATCTCACAAAGAGGCATACGGGTCGGTCCGACTTTCCAGCCCATCAGGTTCAGGGCAGTCTTAACCGGAATCGGGTTTACCTCGCAGAACAGTGCATTGATAAGAGGAACAGCCTCAAGCTGAAGTCTGGCAGCACCAGCAAGGTCTCCCTCCATAAATTTCATAACCATGTCATGTGTATTCTTCGGAGCAACATTGGATAAAACAGAGATTACTCCAAGTCCGCCAAGGGAAAGAATCGGAAGTACCTGGTCATCATTTCCTGAATAAAGCTCGAGAGCTCCGTCAGCCATGGACATCATCTTGGCGATCTGGGAAAGATCTCCGCTTGCAGCCTTGATTCCCACAATGTTCTTCACATTCTTCGCAAGAGCAACTGCTGTAGCAGGCTGGATATTGCAGCCTGTACGACTTGGCACATTATACATAATGATCGGAGTTTCCGGTACAGAATTGGCAATCTCTGTATAATGACGGATAAGACCCTTCTGGCTTGCCTTGTTGTAATATGGAGTCACGATCAGAAGTGCATCAGCGCCATAAGAAGCAGCTTCCTGCGACATCATGACTGCAGTCTCTGTGCAATTAGAACCGGTACCTGCAATAACAGGAACTCTTCCAGCTACCTTGTCAATTGCAAATTTGATGGTCTGGAGATGTTCTCCGTGTGTCAATGTAGAAGACTCGCCTGTAGTGCCGCAGATAACGATTGCATCTGTGCTGTTCGCAATCTGATATTCCAGAAGTTCTTCCAGTTTCTCATAATTTACCTTTCCATCTTCATGCATCGGGGTTACAATTGCAACGGCTGCACCTTTGAAAATTGCCATATTATTTCCTCCTATTCATCTTTATCATGAGTTCTGCTCTCTTCCAAGAGTGGTAATGGTAGTCACACTGTCCACATAATCCAAAATGCCAGGGTCTACCCGATTTCCTGTAAGTATCAAATGCATAGATTCGTCCTTCTGTTTCAAAAGCCCGACAACCATATCAACAGTAGCAATATGCTTATCCAGAAGTCCCAGAATTTCATCCAGTACCAGGAAATCACATTCCTGTGTAGCAATCACTTTACGGGCAAAATTTAAACCATTGAGAATATTGCGCTCCTCTTCAACCTGCTCTTCCTCATTCAACTGGTCGTAACAGGTCTCCATCTTTTCGAAGCGGAAGATCTTGATATCCAGCTGATCCAGTTCTTCCAGAAAGTCCAGCTCACGCCGTTCATTTCCTTTCAGGAACTGAATGATGATCACACTTTTGCCCTGAGAAGATGCCCGCAGTGCCTGACCAATTGCCAGTGTGGTCTTACCTCTGCCATTTCCGCAATATACTTCTGTTATTTCTTTTTCCATACTGATTCCTCTTATTGTTAAAAATAATGTTACCGTCTGCCATAGATCAATAACATTCCTCGCAATGCCGTCTCCGCAAATGATACCGTTCATTATATTCCAGATATCGCGCTTTGCAAATAAGAACCGCAAACTGCGCCATTTTTAATATGCTTATATTACCGCAAAACCAGCAGAAATGCAAGCAGAAGAAACTTGGAGAAAAATCGGGCTGGTTGCCTTCCATAAAGTAACTGGCAGACCATGGCGTATTTCCCGCCACTTCGGTTGGTTTACACATACTCCAGCTTGCTCACCGATACCTCATAAGCGATTCTCTTCTGTGTCTCATTTTCCCCGATGCGCTTCATGTATTCCCTGCTTTGGATCCTGCCCCAGATCAGTACATGACCGCCCACTTCAAAGGCTGAAGCATAGCGGGCATTTCGTCCCCAGCAAATACACGGTATGTAATCTGATTTTCCATAAGGTCGGTTCACTGCAAGAAGCAGATCGGCAATCTCTCTTCCCAGCGGTGTTTTCCGGTAAACAGGCGGCTTACAGATATATCCGTCCAGGAAAATCTGGTTTACCGGTGCCAGAGAATCCTCTTCTTCCAGAAATTTTAATTCCCGTGCAAATGCGGAAAGCACCAGCCGGTTGTGTTTTTCTTCATGACGGTTATAGGAACGGAACTGTCCGTGAATTTCCACATACTGTCCCACGTAATCCTGGGTAACGTCCACCAGCCTTTCAGATACCATCACCGGAATCCTGTCTTCAGAATCGCTAAGCCTCTTTACCAGAAGATCCATGGTATAAAATCCTTCTCCGTAAACCTGGTGGCTGAATGTGAAACCTGTAACGATTTTTCCCGTGATGGAAACCTGATTGTTTTCAATAATTTTATCTGCCATGTTGTAGTTCTCCTTCCTTATTTTCACTTTTTTCTGCAGACATATAATACTTGTCTTACTTGTTGGTCTATAATATCTATGAGAAAATCACCCTGTTTAGAACCAGAAATTTAAAATATTTTTTTCATAGAAATTCAAAAATTTTTTTCAACACCTTGTAATTCGCGAAAAATGTGGTAAACTGAGGTTTTGGACAATATAAAGAAGAAACTACATTAATATGGAAAGAAAGAGGCAGAATCCCTCTGCCCGATAAAGAAAGGATTTCGATTTTTATGAAGACGAAACGCGAAGATGTACGTAACGTAGCCATCATTGCCCACGTTGACCATGGTAAAACCACTCTGGTAGACCAGCTTCTGAAACAGAGCGGTGTTTTCCGTGCCAATCAGGAGGTTCAGGAACGTGTCATGGACTCCAACGATATTGAGAGAGAGCGTGGTATCACAATTCTCTCCAAGAACACAGCAGTTCATTACAAAGACACAAAGATCAACATTATCGATACCCCAGGACATGCTGACTTCGGCGGCGAGGTTGAGCGTGTACTGAAAATGGTAGACGGCGTTATCCTTCTGGTTGACGCTTTCGAAGGCGCTATGCCTCAGACCAAATTCGTTCTGAAAAAAGCTCTTGAGCTGGATCTGCACGTAATCGTCTGCATTAATAAGATAGACCGTCCAGAAGCAAGGCCAGACGAGGTTGTTGACGAGGTTCTGGAACTTCTTATGGATCTTGGTGCTTCCGATGAGCAGCTCGACTGCCCATTCCTCTATGCATCTGCAAAAACAGGACACGCTGTTCTGGATCTGAAGGATACACCAGAGAACATGGAGCCGCTGTTTGAGGCTATTCTGAAATACATTCCGGCTCCGGAGGGAGACCCGGATGCAGACACACAGGTACTGATCAGTACCATTGATTATAACGAATATGTTGGACGTATCGGCGTTGGTAAGGTTGAGAGCGGCACTATTGCCGTAAACCAGGAGCTTACTCTTCTGAACCACCACGATCCGGACAAAAAACAGAAGGTTAAGATCAGCAAGCTTTATGAGTTTGACGGTCTGAATAAAGTTGAGGTAAAAGAGGCAACTATCGGATCAATTGTTGCAATTTCCGGTATTGCTGAAATTCATATCGGAGATACCCTTTGCGGCGGAGATAACCCGGAGGCAATTCCATTCCAGAAGATTTCTGAGCCGACTATCGCCATGAACTTCCTGGTAAATGACAGCCCGCTTGCAGGACAGGAGGGTAAATACATCACCTCCCGTCATCTCCGTGACAGACTTTACAGAGAGTTGAACACAGATGTCAGCCTTCGCGTAGAAGACACTGAGACAACTGAGTGCTTTAAGGTTTCCGGACGTGGTGAGCTTCATCTTTCCGTTCTTATTGAGAATATGAGACGTGAGGGATATGAATTTGCAGTCAGCAAGCCAGAGGTACTTTACAAAATTGATGAACGTGGCAAGAAATTAGAGCCAATGGAAATTGCCTACATTGATGTTCCGGAGGAATTTTCTGGTACCGTTATCCAGATGCTCAGCGAGCGTAAGGGTGAACTGCAGGGAATGAGCACTGCAAGCGACGGTTCCGTTCGTCTTGAGTTCCACATTCCTTCCCGTGGACTGATTGGTTTCCGAGGAAATTTCCTTACTTCCACAAAGGGAACTGGTATTATCAATACTATTTTTGATGGCTATTCTCCATATAAGGGAGATTTCCAGTATCGTAAACAGGGTTCCCTGATTGCTTTCGAGGGCGGCGAGGCTGTTACTTATGGTCTGTTTGCAGCTCAGGAGCGTGGTACTTTATTTATCGGACCTGGTGCAAAGGTTTACAGTGGTATGGTTATCGGACAGAATGGCAAGGCAGAGGATATCGAGCTGAATGTCTGCAAGACCAAGCATCTGACCAATACTCGTTCCTCTTCTGCTGATGAGGCACTGAAACTGACTCCGCCAAGAGTTCTCAGTTTGGAGCAGGCTATTGAGTTTATCGATACAGATGAGCTTCTGGAGGTTACTCCAAGCAGCCTTCGTATCCGTAAGAAGATTCTGGATTCCCGTGATCGTAAGAGAGCTTCTATTAAGAAAAATGCGTAAGGGATTATAAGAAAATAGAGCAGATAGATCTTAGGTTGAGTAAGATTTATCTGCTCTTTTTGTATATAGCAAGCTCTAAAGCTCTTTCTTTAGTTTATAGAAGTCCTTCACAGCCTTCCAGCCAATTTTCACAATCTTCTTCACATTAATGGAATTAGTTCCGCCCTGTCTGGGTTTGAAGGTGATTTCAATGAATTTAACTTTCTCATTGTAATGGACGAAGTATGTTGTAAACATAATGTTGGGGATGTTGAAATCTTCTGGGAGTTTGTCGATATATTTGGCTACCAGGCTGGATTTCATCAGGCGGTACGGCGCATTGGCGTCGGAAACTTTTACACCGAAGATCATTCTCAGCAGAAAGCATACAACATTCTCTACGAATTTTCTGGATTTTCCGTCGCCACGGACAGCGCGGCTGCCGATTATTGCATCATACCGGCCCCTCTGGTTCCAAAATGGCTCGAATTCGTCTGGATTGGTCTGACCGTCGGAATCAGTCTGGAAAATATAATCGGCTTTCTGCCGGATGGCGTAGCGATATCCATAAAGTACTGTAGGACCGTGACCGCCGTTTGGTTTATCCAGTGGGACAAGAAGGGGTCTTGTAGCGGCACATTTCTGCAGAAGTTCGTAGGTGTTGTCTTTACTTCCATCGTTAATAATCACCAGTCTGGAATTTCCCTCGTCGTTATGACGTTCCACTACTGGGTACCACTGGTCAATGGTTTTCTCAATATTCTCCGATTCATTATATGCCGGAATTACGATATATAAACTGGACATAACTTCCTCCCATTTACTGATTTTTCAAACAGGCTTTAAGCTTTAACAGCATATCTTTAACCGTACTTTATATATCATATTGTAACTGTTCAGTACCTTCACTGCTACACGCTTCGCGGTACACAGAAATCATGCTTTCAGCCCAAATTCTTCTGCTAATTTTCCAAACTGGGGCAAAGAGTTCATAATCGTGTCATACGATACACAATAAGCCAGTCTTACATATCCAGGGCAGGCAAAGGAGCTTCCCGGCACCATAAGGATATTGTATTTTTTGCCAGCTTCGCAGAAGGCTTTTTCATCTGTAACTGGAGATTTCACGAATAAATAGAACGCTCCCTGTGGCTTAATACATTCAAATCCCAGTTCTTTCAGTCCATTGTAAAGAGCAAGGCGGTTCTTGTCGTAAGCTGCCACATCTACCTCTGCATCTACGCATTTCGCGATTACTTTTTGGATCAGGGATGGAGCATTTACGCAGCCGATAGTACGATTAGCAATGGCTGCTGCTGCGATCAGTTCCTCGCTTCCGTCTGCCTCGTCTGGAATAACCAGATAACCGATACGCTCACCTGGAAGAGAAAGGGATTTGCTGTAGGAATAGCCTACGATTGTATTTGCATAATATTTTGTCAGATAGGGTACCTGTACGCCGTCATAGGCCAGTTCTCTATATGGCTCATCAGAAATCAGGTAAATCACTGTGCCAAATTCTTTCTGCTTCGCTTCCAGAATTGACGCAAGTTTCCTGATTGTTTCTTCTGAATAAACAACTCCAGTCGGATTGTGAGGAGTATTCACAATGACAGCACGGGTCTTCGGTGTGATTTTCTCCTCAAATTCCTTCAGATTCGGCTGGAATGTGGTAGTATCCGGTGAGATTTCCACAAGATTGCCGTCATAATTGCGTACATATGCACCATACTCCAGAAAATAAGGTGCAAAAACGATCACCTCTTCTCCAGGATTCAGGATTGTCTTAAATGCTACGTTCAATCCGCTGGCTGCACCAACTGTCATGATCAGATTTTTTGCTGCAAAAGAAGTGCCAAATCGACGGTTCAGGGACTCTGCAATTGTCTGGCGAACATCCTCGAATCCTGCATTGCTCATATAGCCATGGAGAACTGTCGGCTCTTCCTCATTTACCAGATCAATAATGGCCTGACGAACACAATCCGGTGCGGGAACACTTGGATTTCCAAGGCTGAAATCAAATACATTTTCCGGTCCGTAAATCGCGCGAAGGCGATTGCCTTCCTCGAACATCATACGGATTGCAGAATTGTTTTTTACATATGGTTTCATTTTTTCTGCTATCATTTTATGTCACTCCTCTTTTGCTTATTTCTTATTAAGATTTCTCTATTATTTCGTCTTATTTTTCCCAAATATAATCCATCCTACAAGTCCCAGCACCAGCAGACTCACAATCATCCACACGGTCAGCACAACCGGTCCCTTCGGGCTGAACATATCATAATATCCATTCAGATAAATCACAACTACAATCGCCGGAATCACATACAGCATGTATTTCTGTACGTTTGCAGGGAATTTCAGCCCTTCTCCGGTATCCGCCTCTTTAATAAAGCGCTTCCAGCCCCAGCCATATTTGGACACGCAGAACATTACAAATACTACAGAACCCAGTGGAAGAATATTATTGGATACAATGAAATCTTCCAGATCCATGATGTTCGTTCCTGCTCCAAGCGGCTGTATTCCTGACAAAATGTTGAAGCCAAATACTGCCGGCAGAGAAAGAAGGATCATTGCCACCATGTTGACTATAACAGCTTTTCCACGGCTCCAGCCTTTTCTGTCCATTGAATAGGATATAATATTCTCGAAAACCGCAATTACAGTAGACAGGGAGGCAAAGGACATAAGTAATATGCAGAGATTCTCCCAGAAGGGATCTATCCTTTCCAAGATAGCTTCCGAAAATCGTCATAGAGCCTGCACCAATACTTAATGAAAAAAATGCCTGCGACAGTGCCCCAAAGATCACATTTCCGATTCCGATCTCGGCCATAGCGGCAAAATCCGGCACCAGGTAAAATTTCACTCCCTCCATCGCTCCGTCAAGCGTAAGAGAATGAACTGCAAGCACTACGATCAGTGCCAGAAGACATATCATCATTACTTTTGTGATTTTCTCCAGGCCACGCTGCACTCCCAAAGAGCACACTCCGAAGGATAAAACAACTACAATGATCATCCATAAAGTCATTGTACCAGCTGAGTCCTGAAGTCCTGTAAAATAGTCCGCTACCTGTGCAGAATCCTTTCCTGCCAGCTTACCAGATGCCATTGCATAGCAGTAATAAAGCATCCAGCCGGCAACCATGGTATAGAACATCATCAGTACATAATTAGAAACCATGCTCATGTAACTGAAGTTGTGGAAATTGGCGCCCTCTGGCTCCAGATCATGAAATGCCCTTGCCGTACTTTTACGGCTTGCACGTCCTACAGCAAATTCACATACCAGTACCGGAAGTCCTAACAGCACCAGAAATACCAGATAAATGAGAATAAATGCTGCACCGCCGTATTTCCCTGCCATGTATGGGAATTTCCACACATTTCCCAGCCCAATGGCGCATCCTGCAGAGACCAGGATAAATCCCAGCCGTGATCCAAATGTTTCTCGTTCTTTCAAATCGTCCCACTTGTTTTCTTTTTCATTTTATAGTGCCTGGCAGCTGCACCTTCCAGGCTTTGTTTTTGTTGGAAAGTAATAAAAAGGACCGGTTATATCCAGCCCTTTTTCATATTTTTCCCGATATCTTATTGTAACGCGCCCACACTTTTATGTCAACGCTTTTATGTGATGGGAATTTGACGTTTTAAAGTCGAAAATAAATCATTGGTGATAATTTACGATTTTTTTCGCAGTAACAGAGACCAATGTATTGGTGTCCGCAAACTTTTATACATAAAAAGAACAGTCTCACCTTAAACACCATTTTCCAGGCAAAACTGTCCTCTTTCATTATTCCTTAACTTTTCACACTAAGTCTCACCAGCGCCCTCTGCAGCTTGGCTTCTACGATCTTGTACTCCTTATCGGAGAGACCACCCTTGGCCAGCTTTTCCTGGGCACGCTCTTTGGCTTTTCCAGCGCGGTCGGCGTCGATGTCCTCCTGCCATTCCCAGGTGGTTGCAAGAAGACTGCAATTGCCATCCATTACGGTGAGCATGCCGCCGATGCAGGCAGCACTGCGGCTGGTGCCATTCTCCAGTATCACATGGGCCTCGCCCATTCCAAGAGCGGTACAGAAGTTGCAGTGTCCTGCCAGGATTGCCAGATCACCGGTAATGCTGCGGCACACAATGCGCTGCACCTCTCCCTCAAAAAGCAGGCCGTCGGGGGTACCGATTCTAAGGGGAAATGTCCTCATAGGCAGCCTCCTTTACTGATTCTGGTTATTTTTTGCTTTCTCAAATACATCGTCAATAGTTCCGGCAAACAGGAAGCAGCTCTCTGGAATACTGTCGCACTCGCCATCCAGGATCATCTTAAATCCACGGAGAGTCTCTTTCAGCGGAACATACTGTCCCGGCATACCTGTAAACTGCTCTGCAACAGAGAAGCTCTGTGACAGGAATCGCTGCACCTTACGCGCGCGGCTTACTGTCAGCTTATCCTCTTCTGAAAGCTCATCCATACCCATAATTGCAATAATATCCTGCAATTCTTTATAACGCTGCAGAACTCTCTGTACTGCACGTGCAATCTCATAATGCTCCCGTCCAACTACCTCCGGGGAAAGGATACGGCTGGTGGAATCAAGCGGATCCACTGCCGGATAAATACCCTGGCTGGCGATCTCACGGGAAAGTACGGTGGTCGCATCCAGATGGGTAAATGTGGTAGCCGGAGCCGGATCTGTAAGGTCATCGGCAGGTACATAAACAGCCTGTACAGATGTGATGGACCCCTTTCTGGTAGAAGTAATACGTTCCTGAAGAGCACCCATCTCAGTAGCCAGAGTTGGCTGATAACCTACAGCGGAAGGCATACGTCCAAGAAGTGCGGAAACCTCTGAGCCAGCCTGTGTAAAACGGAAAATATTATCAATGAAAAGAAGCACGTCCTGATTCTTCACATCACGGAAATACTCTGCCATAGTCAGTCCGGAAAGACCAACTCGCATACGTGCTCCCGGCGGCTCGTTCATCTGACCATAAACCAGTGCAGTTTTGTCGATAACGCCGCTTTCCTTCATTTCATTGTAAAGGTCATTACCCTCACGGGTACGCTCTCCAACACCTGTAAATACGGAAAGTCCGCCGTGTGCTGTGGCAACATTGTGGATCAGCTCCATAATAAGAACTGTTTTGCCAACACCAGCACCTCCGAACAGACCGATCTTACCACCTTTTGCATAAGGGCAGATCAGGTCAACAACCTTGATACCGGTCTCCAGGATCTCAGTTGCCGGCATCTGCTCCTCATAGGATGGTGCCGGACGGTGGATTGCCCAGTGCTCTTTCGTCTCTGGTGCCGGAAGATTATCTACCGGATCACCAAGAAGATTAAATACTCGTCCAAGGCACTCTTCTCCAACTGGAACCTTGATGGGTTCACCAGTATCTACAGCCTTGGTTCCTCTTACCAGACCATCGGTGGAATTCATGGCGATACAGCGTACCGTATTATCCCCGATCTGCTGAGCAACCTCTGCTGTGAGCTTTGTGCCTTCATGATCAATTTCGATGGCATTGAGAAGTGCCGGCAGCTCGTCATGCCCGAACCGGATATCCAGTACCGGACCGATTACCTGCACCACCTCGCCAATGTGTTTTTCGCTCATTTAGCAATCTCCTTATAGATTGAAGGGTAAAATCCTTCATAATCATCATTATTTCTGTGACTGACCATCCGAAAAATCCATATAGTGATATTTCGTTATATTTTTCACTATATCTTATTTTTTGTCCAGCCAGCACGCGGATGAATATTCTATAAACGCAAAATATCAACTAATATTGTAAGTACTGTCTCTTTCATGGCAGCAATATATTTTGCACCTATCCTATACTCCCTCCGCACCTCCAACAATCTCTGTGATCTCCTGCGTGATGCTTGCCTGACGTGCCCGGTTGTAATGCAGATTCAGCTTCTCGATCATTTCCTCGGCATTGTTGGTCGCAGCCTCCATGGCGGTACGTCTTGCAGCCAGCTCACTGGCAACACTCTCACAAACCGCGCCATAGATCAAACCGGCCAGATACTCCGGAACAATGGCATCAAATACTTCCGACGCATCCGGCTCATACAGAATCAGATTCCGGATGCTCTTTGTATCCTGTTTATCTGTCAGGTCCTTCAGAGGCAGCACCGGAATCGCTGATGGCTGCTGGGAAAGCATGGAAACAAACTTTGTATAACAAAGATCAATGTGTCCAAATTCTCCCTTCTTAAATTCCCCGCAGAGCAGATTCGCCATCTCAAAGCAGTCTGCAACAGAAACATCGGCAATTTCGCCAAAGCTTTCTGTAACACAGGCAAATCCATTTCGCTTCGAATACTCCACAGCCTTTTTCCCAATGGGAAGAACCAGGAAATCCTGATTCACAGAGGCTGCTTCCAGACATTTAAACAAGTTGGTGTTATATCCGCCAGCCAGACCACGGTCTCCGGCGATCAGTACATAGCAGCACTTCTCATTCCCGGATTCTCTGGCATATACAGAAGAAAAATCTGTATTCCCCTGTGCAATATCCACCAGAGTCTGATGCATAGTCTCAAAATAGGGCCGGCAGACTTCCGCCCTTTCTTTTGCTTTACGCAGTTTGGAGGATGCTACAAGCTCCATTGCCTTGGTAATCTGCATAGTGCTCTGCACACTTTTGATCCGCAGCTTTACCGCTTTCATGTTTGCAGCCATAAAAAGTCCTCCTTGTCACAATTTATTTCTCAGGTCTTGTATTTACAAAATTCTCAGTATACTGTTCCAATGCGCCCTTCAGCTTCTCTTCTGTCTCCGCAGATAATGCACCTGTGGAACGGATTTCCTGCATTGCAGCAGCACCCTGTGCATCACTGTCAATCCAGGTATAAAGACCAGCTTCATAGGTTCTTACATCCTCTGTAGCAACCCTGGAAAGGATTCCCTTGGTTACTGCATAAAGGATAGCTACCTGCTTCTCAACTGGAACCGGCGCATTCTGGTTCTGCTTCAGAACCTCCACAATACGGGCTCCCTGCTCCAGTCTGGCTTTTGTATCAGCATCCAGATCTGAACCGAACTGTGCAAAGCTCTGCAGCTCTCGATACTGGGAATAAATCAGCTTCAAAGTACCGGCAACCTTCTTCATTGCCTTGATCTGTGCATTTCCACCAACTCGTGATACGGAAATACCAGGGTTTACAGCCGGCATAACACCGGAATGGAACAGCTCTGTCTCCAGGAAAATCTGTCCGTCTGTGATGGAAATAACGTTAGTGGGAATATATGCGGAAACGTCTCCTGCCTGTGTCTCGATGATCGGAAGTGCAGTCAGGGAACCGCCGCCGTGTGCCTCATCCAGTCTTGCGGCACGCTCCAGAAGTCTGGAATGGAGATAGAAAACATCTCCAGGATATGCCTCACGTCCCGGTGGACGACGGATCAGCAGGGAAAGTGCACGATAAGCAACCGCATGCTTACTTAAATCATCGTAAATGATAAGTACATCTTTTCCCTTATACATAAAATATTCACCCATTGCACATCCGGAATACGGTGCAATGTACTGCAGCGGGCTGGCTTCTGAAGCAGTAGCCGCTACAACGATGGTATAATCCATAGCGCCATTTCTTGTAAGAGTCTCAACCAGGGAAGATACGGTGGAACGCTTCTGACCAATTGCAACATAGATACAGATCACGTCCTTCCCCTTCTGATTGATAATAGTATCTGCTGCCAGAGTGGTCTTACCAGTCTGACGGTCACCGATAATCAGCTCACGCTGACCTCTTCCAATGGGAACCATGGAGTCAATTGCCTTAATACCGGTCTGCAGAGGCTGGTTAACGCCCTGTCTCTCGCAGATACCTGGTGCCGGGCTCTCAATCGCCCTGTATTCACTTGTCACTACAGGTCCTGCACCGTCAATAGGCTGTCCAAGGGCATTTACAACTCGCCCGATCATAGCCTCACCAACCGGAACGGATACCACCTTTCCGGTGCGCTTTACGGTCTGACCTTCGCCAATACCGGAATCATCCCCAAATAAAACGATAGAAACACTGTTTTCTTCCAGGTTCTGCGCCATTCCGAAGCTTCCGTCCTCAAACTCAAGAAGCTCTCCTGCCATACAGTTGATAAGACCGCTGGCTCTTGCAATACCATCACCAACCATAAGAACCGTACCGGTCTCATTCTGTTTGATAGCGTTATCGTAGTATTTGATCTGACTGCGGATGACTTTTGAAATTTCTTCAGGTTTAAGCTGCATTTTCTCTATCCATCCTTATACTATAAGCTCGTTTAATTTCCTGGAAAGATCATCCAGACGGCTCTTTACTGTACCGTCCAGCTGTCTGCCCTCCAGTTCCACTTTAAGACCTGCAAGCACTGTAGGATCTGTCTTCTGGGTCAGGGTAACGGTCTTACCGCTTATCTTCTCCAGCTTGTCCTTAAGCGCTGCCATCTGCTCATCTGTCAGTGCAACCGCGCTGGTCACCACTGCAGTGGCAATGTTATGGTCCACATTGTACCGCCGTGTAAATTCCTCACAGCATCCGGAATACTCTCCCAGGATTCCGCGCTCACACAGCAGTTTCAGAAAATTCACCAGATACCGTTCTGCTTCTGTTCCAAATGCAGTATCAAGAAGTTTTGTCCTCTCTTCCTTCGGGATTGAAGGCTCTGACAACAATTTCACATAATCGGGATTCTCCCGGAAAAGCTGCCGGATTGTCTGCATCTGCTCCAGCACAGTGTCGGTAAGCTGTTCTTCAGCAGCAAGATCATACATGCTGCTGCCATATAATCTGGCAATCTGCGTCATGATGCCTCACCTACATTCGAAATAAACTCGTCGATCAGTTTCGCGTGATCCTCTTCTTTGATCTCACGCTCGATCACCTTGCCGGCAATCTCCATTGCCATGCCGCCGATCTCATTCTTCACTTCATTGACAGCTTTGCGTTTCTCCTGTGCAATGTCGCTCTCAGCCTTCTCTTTCATAGCACGGGCTTCCTGGGCTGCACTTTTCAGGATCTCCTCACTCTGGAGGGAAGCTGTCCTCTGTGCCTCTGTGACAATATCGCTGGCCTTTGCTTTGGCCTGCTGCATATTCTGTTCATACTCTGTCTTCATGGCAAGAGCTTCTTCCTTCGCCTTTGTAGCATCCTGGATTTCGGCATCTGCCATTGCTCTTCTCTTCTGAAGCATTTCATTGACAGGCTTAAACAAAAATCTTTTTATCAGATACATTTGAAGAAAAAGATTGCAGATCTGTGCGATAAACGTCCACGGCACAATTCCTACAAGTTCCTGTACCTGCATGTTCTAACCTCCTGTTGTAACTGCTACCATTCATACCGTTCCAGTATCTTACCAGTATAGAAACCAGCTGCTTTGGTGCCGTCTCTATGGAGCTTCCATAACAGCGGTCTGTGAATGGTAACGCCTGTGATACTTGTCCTTAATTATCCAAGGAACTTCATGAAGGTACCAGGTGCAACAAAGATCAGAAGCAGACCGGTTACGAAACCGTAAATACCTGTAGTCTCTGCGATCGCACAACCAAGAAGCATGGTAGAGGTTACATCACCTTTACACTCTGGCTGACGTCCGATTGCTTCCAGAGCTTTTGCAACTGCGTTACCTTCTCCAATACCAGGTCCGATACCTGCGATCAGTGCAAGACCAGCACCAATTGCACAACCAGCCAGTGCGATACCTTTTGCCAATACTGTAAAATCCATAATCAAATCCTCCTGTTATTTATGATTTCTCTTGTTAAAAATTCAATTCATCCGGAAACTGCAAAATATTTTCTGCATTTTCCGATTTTCTGCCCACTTCGTGAACATCCGCCTTCTTTACGCTACTCTTCTGCTGCATTCGCGATATACATTACAGTCAGCATACAGAAAATAAATGCCTGCATGATTCCGGAAAACCAGTCAAAATAAACTGACATAATTGCCGGAATACCAACGTCCAGGAATGGGATCTTCGACAAAACCTCTCCCACAATACCCGGAATCAGTCCAAACAGTTTGGAGCTTGCCAGCGCCAGCGCTGCATAGATCAAACCATTGATAACTACACCGGAAAGAATATTTCCAAAATGACGGCATGCCATACTGATCGGTGTGGCAATCTCAGAAAGAATATTAAATGGTGTCATAATAGGGATTGGAGTTGTAAATCCCTTCATATATCCACCGAAACCATTTGTCTTGATCTTCTGTGCCGTGATCATGGTAAATACAACAACTGCCCATGCAGCTTCTGTGGAAAGATCTGCTGTAGGGCTTCGCAGTCCTACAAGGCTGATCAGGTTGGATACCACACTGGTGGCAAAAAGCGCCGCCACAAAAGGAATCATATAGCTGAATTTCTCACCCATATTTCCGATGACGAACTTATTTGCTGTCTCCACCAGAAGTTCAGCCACAGCCTGTCTCCTGGATATTTTCTCCACTTTCAGATCATGTGTCAGCCAGATACAAAGTCCTGTGATCAACAGCATAACCAGCCAGCTTACAACCAGAGTCTCCGTGATCTGGAATTTCCCCAGGATGGGAATCTCGAACGGAAACGTATAGAATATCCTGCCACCGGTTATTTCGATATCCATGTACTCTCACCTCCTGTCATTATAAATTTGTAACTGTTCCGTACCACATCTGTCACACATTTCGCGGAGCAGTACCTGCTGAATAGTTACATAAAATTGTATATATCATTATGCGGCCTTCCTCCCCCCAATGATTCCAACTGTCTTGATCACAATGTTTGGAAAAAGCAATGGTAAGATTCCGGCTACAAACTGAAAACAGGGAACCGCAATCGCCAGAACGCCCCAGATAAGCTGAAGCATCATTCTCTGACTATAGCTGGCCTTCATCTTCGCTGCAGCCTGTTTATCGTCCTCCATGGAAACTATCTTCTGAACGGTCAGCCCCATAAGGAAAAAGTTCAGTACTGCCACCATCCCGCCAATAAATCCGGCGAGAAGCACTGTATAATCAAACGGAATCTGCTCCGGCACTGCCAGATGTCCGATTCCAAATACAGCCCACATCAGGACTACGCATACAAATGTACCAATCGCCACCTTCTTCGTCTCTTTCCTCACTGCCGGCTGCACATCTGCAAACATTTTGCTCATACAAATCTCCCTTCTGAAACGTGTTTGAAAAAGGTTTTCTGCAAAATGTACGTCACACTTTGCAGGAATGATTCCTCAAACACACTCTAATGATGTCTGTTAAATGAAACTTTATTCTTCTTTTTCTCTTTCTCTTTCTTCTGATGTCCGGTTACGGACAGGTAAAGCTTATAGGCTACTGTAAAGGAGCCTCCCAGTCCGAAAAAAAAGCCAGGAATAAAAATCCATTCTCCTATTCCCAGGCTGGTACTCATCCACCAGCAGATCAGCAGGCACAGAAGCAGAGGAGTGATAAAGGATAAGCTAAATTGACTAAGCAAAGTCATATTCTTGATAATATCTCCCCATTTTTTCATAAAAGTCTCCTGTCTCAAGTCTCATTTTATAGACAGATTTTAACACAATTCAGTATGGATAGCAACTTCTATTGTGCACATTATTTAAAAATTGACTTCCATTTTATTGCATATCGTCAATTTTTTCACACTTCAAAAAGTAATTACATGCTAACAAATTCTTGTTATTTTGTCGTTATACAATCGTTAAACATTGACTAAAATTCAGACACGGCAGGTAGTATTGTCTAGTACATTGAATATTAAGTAACCGCCATATTGACTTGTCTGATTTTTCATCTGCTGCGTTGTCGTCGGTCGCCGTAGCCACCGCTACGCCTCCTTCCTCCGCCTTGCATATGAAGAAATCATCCTGCGTCAATATAGCAGAAACTTAATTTTCGATGTACTAGAATGTGTTTGAAACAGGCTCTGGCTGCAATATCCTTTGATATGCAAAAAACTGCCTTGTATCAGCATTCCCATTCCTGGTAAATTCATGCTGTACAAAGCAGTTTCTCTTTCATAGTTTCTTATGAACCGCACTATCTTATTTTAGAGCGTATTTATAAAATCATTCTCGCAATCTGCACGCCCCGCTTTGCGACATATTTTGCCCAAATTCGTAGAGCGTGTTTGTGAAATCATTCCTGAAAATTATGACGTGCCTCTTATGAAAGCTATTTCAATTTGCATACAAATAAGAACTGTATGTAGGATCATCAATGTTTGAGGAATCAATCCATGCCGGGTCGATACGCACATTCCGCTTGATTTCCACACTCTTCTTTGGTGCTGTAGTCAAAAGTGCTGTCCAGATGGTCTGATATCCCATCGCGTAAGGCTGCTGGGAAACCACACCGACCTCTTTACCATTCCGGATAGCCTCCTGTTGTTTCGCTGTGGCATCCACACCAACCATCACAATGGAATCCTTTGTCTCATCCTTTTTCATGTCCAGATACAGATCGGCAATATCTGCATTATCGCAGAAAACACCGTCCAGCTGCGGATATTTGTCAAGAACCTCCTGCATGGCAGCTGTCATATCATCTACCTGATCCTGATAAACAATCTCCACAACTTCAATATCCGGATAATTGGTGATATAATTGGTAAAACCGCTTACACGTTCCTGAATGCTCTGCGTCTTTTCCTGCGCAGAAAAGACTGCAACCTTACCCATTTTTCCGATGGCTGTGGCTAATCTATACGCAGCGATTTCGCCCACCCTGGTATTATCCGTACCACGAAATGCACGGACCATCTTGCTGTCTGTAACACCAGAGTCAAATGCCACAACCGGGATTCCATTCTCCTTGGCAGCTTCCAGCTGCGCCTGAAGGGAATCCATATCGCTGGCAGAAACACAAAGTACATCCGGATTCTCTGCAATTACCGCATCTATGGTATTTACCTGGCTCTCCACATCTTTCTCATCGCTGGCGCCTTCAAAGGTCATGGTCACCTGATCTTCTTTCTTGAAGCCATATGCCTCGTTTACATCGGCAATTGCCTGCTCCATTCCTTTCTTAACCAGTCCCCAGAACTCTCCGCTTGTACTCTTGCTTACAACTGCCACCCGGGATCCTGCCTGGAGTTCTACAGATGTATCAATTTCAGGAATAAGAGGATCCTTTTCTTCCTGGGCTTCTTCTGTGGATTCCGTAGTCTGCCCGTCAGAGACCAGTGGCGCGATCACTTTCTCCACTTCTTCTTTCTTACAGCCTGTGAAGGTGCATAATGCAGCCAGAACAACAGCAGGTATCACTGCTACTTTTTTCATTTTATTCACTCCTCATCTGAATGTTTAAAGTTTTTCATAGAAACTTTTTATAACTATTTTTCGCAGTCTTCATCTTTGTTTAATCTTGCTTTTACATTATACACAATTTCGGTTCCACGTCTATAGTTTTTATGTTTTTTTCACATTTGCGGGATAGAAATCCCCTTAAATTCCGCCCCTTCCGGATTTGTCACGAATTTCATCACCTTTCCGGTTATCGGATGGAAAAAGGTGAGGCTTGCAGCGCACAGAGCCAGGCTGCCTGCCCCGATGGTCACATTCGTTCCGGCACCATATTTCCGGTCACCAGCCAAAGGCATTCCTGCATGAGCCATCTGAACCCGAATCTGGTGATGACGGCCTGTATCCAGATGAATTCGAAGCAGCCATTTTTTCTTTCCGGAAATTGCATCCACAGCTTCACCGAGAACCTCATAGGAAAGTCTGGCTTTCTTCGCACCAGGAGTGTGCGCATTTACCACGGAAGAAGTATTGGATTTTCCATCTTTTTTCAGATAATCCTCCAGAACTTTTTCTTTTTTCCCAGCCTCGGCCTGCTTTCCATATGTTACTGCCAGATAAATTTTTTCCATCTTTCCAGCTGTAATCTGTGCACTTAACGATTTCGCAGCCTCAGGTGTCTTCCCAAATACAAGAATACCTTCTACCGGCTGATCCAGCCTGTGGATTACTGCCAGATATGGAATCCTTCTCCCACCACCGTCTTGCATTGCCAGATAATTTTTCAGGCTGCTCTCCAGATCCATGGCACCGATTCTTGCATTCTGTACCGCAATTCCCGCTGGCTTACGGCAAACTATAATTTCTTTATCTTCGAAAAGAATGTAGTCCTCTATTTTCCCACTAAACATCGTCTGCTTCCCTCATAGTTTCCAATTTTCTCTGCTCATTATAGCGGATTAAAGCCTGATTTACAAGCTCACACTTTCTATTCCGGTATGCTTTATGCTGCATATCGGTTCCTGTTCACTTCGTATCCAATACATCATCCCGCTTTTTTGTCTCTCACAGCATGGAAAAGGACGGTCATCATTTTACTTATATTTCAAATGATGACCGTCCTAAAATTCTTCAGTATTCAATGGTCTTTTCCTCGTTTTTCAAATTGATTTACAATTTAATATTTACGTGGTCTTTATTCAGTTGTTCTATATTCAGTTTTAAGTTTTTATTTAAAATATCTTATCTTATTTCCTGCTCATAAACGATATGATGTTTATCATTCGGTTTATTTAGAAGTTTGATAGATTGAAATTATAATTCACGTTTTATAATTTCTTCTGCAGAAATATCGGATATACTTCTCAGGCTCTGAATCATTATCATAAACAATTTCAAACTTAATTCGGTTAAATCCAAAACCACTTACTGGTTCATATGCTCTCTTATATGTATTATACAAAAAAGTTTGAGCGGAAGTTCCTGATCTATTTCTGACTGGAATATCAATTATGATATTCTTCTAATGCAAAGTTTCGATTCATATTCTAAAGGTTCAATAGGAATCTCAAGATATCCTGCTTATCTGTGATAAGGGGTTATATCCTCTGGAGAAATGTTTCTTTACACAAGTTCCAGATCTTTGTATTAGTGGTGGACAGTTATTCAATATAAGTAATCGCTTCTATTTACCTTGGATACGTTTATAAGTATCAGCTGAATCAAGTGATACTTTATTTTCTATTTACACGGTTCTCGTATCAGGTCTTCTTGCAGGAAATGCGATTCCTGTCTCTCTTATATTGATTAGAAAGATTTTATGTTCCCATTGGAATCACTAAGCTCCTTTCTTTATGAAGTTGTTTTTCTTTTCTTTTGATGAGCTTATATTACCATCTCTGATCTTATTTGTCAATACTTTTTCGTGTATTTTTTGTTTTATTTCTGTTTTATTTTGGCGTTTCACGTTGTATTTCTGTGTTTTTTACTAATTATTATAATTATTCAGAATATTTGTTTATATAACAAGAAAGGCTCCTTTTTGCAAAAGTCTAAATGGGTGTTTAAAAAAGGCTTTCTGCAAGATATACGTCATGATTTGTGGGAGATTTTGTCCGGTTGAGGGTATCATAGCGGGCTACGACAACCGAATTCGGGAAAAATATACCGCAAAGTGGGACGTGCAGATTGCGGAAATGCTTTTTTAAACACGTTCTAGCCTATGTAGAAACACATTGAGCGATATTTGCCTTTTCGTTGCAGTGTGATCATACCATGTAGAACTTTTTATGTAACAGGAAATTCTGATAAAAAGGCAGGTCGCTCTCAAAAAGAATGACCTGCCTCATAACATTTTATTTTCTATTGTAGTTGATCAGACAGCCTTTCAGGATGATTTCCCGCTCATCATCTGTCAGTTCTCCAAGTGTTACAGTAAATGGAACCAGTCCGCTCTCTTTTACCACATAGCCGGTAATGCAGTCGGCTTTCTCTTCCACAGCCTTGCGGATTTCCGGGAAGAACAGGTAATCACCGTTTACAAACGGAAGATCACCGGCCGGGATCAGGAATGGAAGCATTCCCCAGTTAATCAGGTTGGAACGGTAACGTTTGGTAGCGTATTCGTTGGCAATGTTTGCCCACCCGCCAAGTACTTTCTGACAGGAAGCAGCCTGCTCACGGGCAGAACCATCTCCGGGCTTCACTGCGAAAATAGTACTTCCAACGCCAAGATTGCCTTTGCCAGCTTCCGGATACTCTTTGTTCACCGCTTCCATAACCGGCTTCAGCTCTGGCAGTGCATCCAGCGGACATTCGCCGTTCTCAATGGCATGCTCTGCTTTCTGAACCTCTTTTGCCCGTCCAACATAAGCCGGATCCTTTCTGGAAAGAGTAAACTCAGCCAGTCCAAGAGGATTGGAACGGTAGGAGGAAGTCTCACCAGACGGGATCAGCTCGTCGGTAGTAGTTACCGGATCGTGAATTTCGGAAACAACCTTCAGAACCAGATTCTCTGCAAGTGCCGGCATCTTCGGCCAGTCTTTGATGTTCGGTCCAAACTGGATCTCAACAGACGGATCAGCCACGCCTTTGCTGTCAAATACACGGTTATCGTAAATCGTTTTATCAAAGAAATATTTCTGTCCTCTGTACTCTCCTGTGAAATTCTCAGCAGAGGTAAGGAATCCCTTGTTTGCAGCTGTAGCAGCGATAGAACGGGCATCCATAAGTGCGACAGAAGAAATCTGACCATTCTGGATCTTGGAGCCTTCACGGTTTGGGAAGTTTCTGGTGGTATGGCGGATACTGAAAGCATTGTTTGCCGGAGTATCTCCAGCGCCGAAGCATGGACCGCAGAATGCCGTTTTCACAACAGCACCTGTCTCAAGAAGATCTGCCAGAACTCCATTCTTAGCCAGCTCCATATAAATCGGAGTACTTGCCGGATATACGCTTAAAGTAAAGGCATCTGCACCGATGCTGGTTCCGCGGAGAATATCCGCTGCAGCACAGATATTCTCAAATCCACCGCCTGCACATCCTGCAATGATTCCCTGGTCAACGTAAAGCTTTCCGTCTACAACCTTATTACGGAGAGTATAAGGAACCTTGCCGTCCAGACTTACCAGAGCTTTTTTCTCAACATCGGCAAGGATGTCATCCAGATTTGCATTCAGTTCATCAATTGTATAAGTATTGCTTGGATGGAACGGCATAGCGATCATTGGCTTGATCTCGCCAAGGTCAATCTCCACACAGCCGTCATAGTAAGCCACATCTCCCGGTTTCAGCTCTTTATAGCTCTGGGCTCTTCCATGGATCTCGTAAAACTCCTGAATCTTCTCATCTGTCTGCCAGATGGAGGAAAGGCAGGTAGTCTCAGTAGTCATAACATCGATTCCAATACGGAAATCAGCACTTAAATTAGCTACGCCAGGACCTACGAACTCCATTACTTTATTCTTCACATAACCATTTGCAAATACTTTACCAATGATAGCAAGAGCAACGTCCTGCGGTCCTACGCCCGGACGTGGGCTTCCTTTCAGATAAATAGCAACAACTCCTGGCATATTGATATCATATGTCTGGGAAAGAAGCTGCTTCACAAGCTCCGGTCCCCCCTCTCCCATAGCCATAGTTCCAAGAGCGCCATAACGGGTATGGCTGTCTGAGCCAAGAATCATCTTGCCGCACTCAGCAAGCATTTCGCGGGCAAACTGATGGATAACTGCCTGATGTGGCGGAACATAGACACCGCCGTATTTTTTCGCACAGGTAAGACCAAACATATGGTCATCCTCATTAATAGTACCGCCAACTGCACAGAGGGAGTTGTGACAGTTGGTCAGAACATACGGTACCGGAAAACGCTCCAGTCCGGAAGCACGTGCAGTCTGGATAATTCCTACAAAAGTAATATCATGGGATGTCAGTTTATCAAATTTAATCTGAAGCTTGTCCATATTACCGGAAGTATTATGGACTTTTAAAATAGAATAGGCAATGGTATTTCTTGCTGCATCTTCTCTGGAAACAGGAAGCTGGGCTTCAGCTGCCGGAATGATTTCCTTTCCATTCTGCAGATACACGCCAGTATCATATAATTTCATAATAAAGCTCCTCCTCATCTTGAGAGATTTATAAGTAACAAATATTATGCAGCTGTTCACCAGCAACATTCTGAGAGGTATTTTTTGTGAACAGCAGCAACATTATCGTTAATTATAGTAGATTTCTCCGAAAGGGTCAAGCAAAAACACTTTAGCGTGCTAAAAAGCTTTTTCTGCCAAAAATGGTCTGTAATTTTGCTCCACATTTCTGTTGCAACTTTTTCAAATCAGTGATAAGGTAGAATCTACCAACACTGAAATAATGGGAGGTGTTCTAAGATGTTTCGCCTTTGGGGAAGAATCTGGAAAGATAACCATATGCTGAAGGATACCGTGATCTGTGATGACCGCCAGGAGACCAGAACGCACAAGGTTTTTCACTGTCTGGAGCAGATCTGTTATGAGCTGGATCTGGGAAATCCGATCTGGCTGGATACTACGGTGCGGGATTTTAAGAAGCACAGTAAAACACGTTTTTATCAGGATAATTTTATTGAACAGATTGACTTTGATTACCTGGAAATACAGGTAATAGAGGAAGATGGAGGAGAATGATGAAAAAGACAAAAATGTTTATGCTGGTTCTCACCAGCGCAGTACTTGCCCTTACTCCGGTAACTGCAAACGCAGCTGAAGCTGCACCTTCTCAGGTAACGGAAACTGTTATTGCCACCCCTACTCCGACGCCCAAAAAGCCACAGAAAAAAGGCTGGGTGAAGACCAAATCCGGAATCAGAAGATACTATCGAAAAGGAAAACGCCTCACCGGTTTCCAGAAGATTGGCAAGAATTATTTCTATTTCAGTGCCAAGGGAACCCTATTAAAAAATACTACTGTTAATAAAGGTTACAGGGGATTTACTTACTACATCGACAATAAAAGTCATGTAATCGGCAGAAAAAAGGGTTCTACCTACTATACTGCCAGCGGAAAGAGAATGACTCAGGTTCAGATTGCCAACCTCCGCTCCAAGCAGATTGCAGCAGAGATCACCAATTCCAGCATGTCCAAATCCCAGAAGCTTCAGACATGCTTCAACTGGGTGATCAAGGGCTATTATAATATCTGGCGTGATTTTGACCAGGGCGGCAAGGACTGGCCGGCTACTTTTGCAAATGACCATTTTCTCCATCACAACGGGGACTGCGTTTCTGACGCTGGCGCATTTGCTTACCTCGCCAAGGCAATCGGATACAAGAATGTTTATGTATGTGCCGACGCTGTGCAGAGCAACAACAATGCCCACGCATGGTGCGAGATCAACGGGTATGTTTATGACCCGCTTTTCGCAGAGGCAAAGAGTTACAGCAAGTATTACGGTGCAACCTATGGTTCTTATGGACTTTACCCGGTTTTGAAATATAAGATTTCATAAATGGTTAATATTCGCTGTACTGGCTGCAGTAACTAAGTTCAGACAAAATATATGCGGCGCACAGATTACAAAAGCTCCCGGATCCGCTACAGGATTCCGAGAGCTTTTTTGGCAAGCTGGTCAGCCATATCGTTGTATTTGTCGTTGGAGTGTCCTTTTACTTTTACAAAATGGACTTTTACTTTCTTCACGGCTTCCCGGTAAAAGGCCTGATACGCAATTGTTCCGGGTTTGGTAGCTTTCCAGGCACCGGTGCACCATTTGGCAATGCCTTCATAATCATGGTAAATGGTGATTTCCGGAATATTATGATCCACAGCATACTGCATTGCCACTTCGGAGCCTTTGATTTCTCCTGCTACATTATGCATCAGTGCCAGCTCTTTGTCTGTCATTTTTTCGCAGAATGTGTGCTCTTCTCCATCCTTCAGGATGACCATTCCGTAGGAAAATTCGCCGGTGTCAGAGCGGTAACTGCCATCTACGTAGGCAATCACCTGGTCTGACGCAGGTTTTTCTGCCCTAGAAAGTGTATCCGGGATGCCCTCTGCACTCACACCGGCAAATGCCTGTGCCTCTTCCATAGTGGGAAAGCTCTTAAATTCTGCTCCCGAAAATCCCGTGACCTGTTTCTGACACTCTGCCCAGGTCATAAATACACCTGTTTTTCTGCCTGTTCTTACTGCATAGTATTTCTTTGCCATGTAGTCTCCCTTCTGTATCAGACATTCTCAAACACTTTTTCTTTAATTATAACGAAACTGTTTCTTATCTTCAATAATAGATTAGAGCATGTCCACAACACACTCTAATCTATCCCTGGCCCGAAACTTTAATATACCCTGTTTGTCCTGTCGTCACGTTGGAACCGCTGAATGTTTTTCACCACTTCATCCACTACGCGGAATCTGGTCTCTTTCGCAGCCCATGCAATATGCGGAGTAATGATCAGTTTATTGCTGTCCTGGATCTTAAGAAGCGGATTCTCCGGATTCATTGGCTCTTTGCAAAGAACATCAAGGCCTGCACCTGCAATGGAGCCTTCGGTAAGAGCTGTATACAAATCTGGCTCATTTACAATGGCGCCTCGCGCAAGATTCAGGAAAATAGCGGATTTCTTCATCTTGCGGAATTTTTCCAGTGTCATCAGATTCTCCGTGTACCCGTTCAGCGGTGCATGGACGGAAAGAATATCAGAGCGGGAAAGAAGCTCATCCAGGCTTACCTGTTCATATTCTGTATTGTATTTCTTCCCGGAAGCGGAATAGCAGATAATATGGCAGCCAAATGCCTTGGCAATCTGCGCCACCCTGTTTCCAATTGCGCCAAGACCGATAATTCCCCAGGTTTTTCCATCCAGCTCGAAGAAATTCTGTCCGAAATGGGAGAAACAGGTTCCTCTTGCATATTCTCCGGATTTTACGTAATTGTCGTAATAATTCATTTTTTCCAGAATATAGAAAAGAAGAGCGAAGGTATGCTGTGCCACTCCGTTTGTAGAGTATCCGGCAACATTGTAAGCTGCAATTCCCCTCTTTTTCAGATAGTCTCCATTCAGGTTGTTAAAGCCTGTTGCGGTCAGGCAGACCAGCTTCAGGTTCTGTGCTTTTCCAATGGTAGACTCGCAGATTGGAACCTTGTTGGCCACGATCACATCTGCGTCTTTTGTCTTTTCTTCCATTTCATCTGCTGTTGTACTTCGATATATTACTACTTCGCCCAGTGCCTCAAATGGAGTAAATACCATATCCTGTCCCAGGCTGTCTGCTTCCAGAATTACAATTTTCATAATGTGCTCCTCGCTTTCTTCTGTGCTCACTTATATAGTCGTGCGTTTCCTCATCTGTTTTATAAAATACCGTTTTCTCCGGGAAAATGCAATCCCAAACTATAAAATGTACAATAAGTGTTACTATCCTGTTATTATTCACTGGTGATGTTCTGCGAGGTGTTTTTTGTGAACAAAGTTCACAGAACCCCCGAGAATTAAGTTTGCGCAGCGTGTTGCTGTAAATGGGGAAAACAATAATCCCCAAAATACAAGAGCGCAAGGCTGATAGTGCTTGCGCCCTCATCTACCATTCTGTAATTGTCAAGCCATAAATTCCCGGATAATTTCCCTCATAATCTTCTCTTCCTCAGGAGTCAGCATCTTACTGAAATGACTTCCGGAAGCAGCTGTCTGCTTGATGCTACTGGTAATCTTATCCACGATTTCTTCCTGTAAAACAGGGTCCGCTTTTTTCGCGGCTGGAATCTCTTCTGTCCAGCTTCTCATCTGCTCCACATAATCTGCCAACGTATCCATCACCAGCTCTTCTTTGTAAGAAAAATCCAACGCCTGACGTAAAAGCAATAACACCACCGGTACAGTGGCGCCCACATACAGATAAGTCAGAGGAAGTCCCTCTTCTATCCTTAACGTCTTGGAAAAATAGATGGCACAGCCAAGAATCACAGTGGACAAAAGTGCCGGATACCACACCAGCCGATTCATTCTGTGAAGAAGCCTGTCCCGTGTTTTCCAAAGTCTCAGCCATTTTTCCTTCAGGCTGATCCGCTGACTGCTGCCTGCTCCTTGGGTGTTTTTCGTGCCTGTGTTTTTGCTTCCGGTACTTTTCAGCATTCTTCTGTAGGTGAGGTTTGTCGTCAGCATTCCAATTGCTCCAAGGGTCCCAAGGGCCGCCATACTGTAGAGCAATATCTGCAGATCCATAATTTTCTCCAGCATAATGTCCTCCCATGCTTTCTTTCAAATTGGGAAACTGTTCAATATCTTTGCACCGCAGTTCTCTTTTTTTGTATGAACCTGATTTCAAAAAATACCTGGCGGAACATTGCCAATAAACAGTAACCTTTTACGAACATTATACCGCTGTCCTGTTCTGTATGAAACATAAATCGTTCGTCAAATTCTCGGTGAATCCCGCTTATCCTGTGGTTTCTCTGCATATTTTCCTATTTTATGATCACTTATATAAAGACTTTCCGCAATATATCAATTAGTTTTTGATTTATTGCGGAATAAGTATGATATATTGCGGAATAGCATTGATTTTTCGCGCTATAAGTCAAATATATCGCGGAAATAAATGTAAATGCCCCTTAAACAGATTCTGATTATATCTACAGAGTCTGCTTAAAGGGCAATACATTATCTTCCCTACATTTCCTGCAATGCAGCTACCACTTTCTCAAATTGCATAAAGTGAGACGCCTTTACCAAAATGGTATCACCGGTCTGCACATAATCAGACAGATGGGACAAAAGGCTGTCACGGTCCGGTTCTTCTATAACGATAAGCTCCGGGTTCTTTCTCGCCATCTTCGCAATGTTTGCGGAAAGAGGGCCGGTGCAGATGCAAACGTCAATTCCACACTGGGCTGCATGCTCGCCTACCTCTGCGTGAAGCTGAACTTCATTCTCTCCAAGCTCTCCCATGTCGCCTAAGATTGCCACTCTTCTGCCAGCACCATCTTTCAGCACATCCAGTGATGCTTTCATGGACATTGGGTTGGCATTATAACAATCGTCTACGATAAGGAAACGGTCTGTCTCGATCATGTGGAATCTGCCGCTGATGGCTTCCAGAGTCTCAATTCCATGACGGATCTGCTCCAGCGTCAGTCCGTAAATACGACCAACTGCAGTTGCTGCCAGGGCATTGTATACCATATGACGGCCAGGCATTGGGATGTCCGTTGTAAAAGACTCCTCACCTACGTGAATGCGGCAGGTCATGCCTTTCAACCCTCTGCTCACGATCTCATCCGCATAAATATCCTTATCTGACTCCATACCGAAGAATACAGGCTTAATTCCTTCATATTCTTTCACAGTGCAAAGCTTATCATCGTCACCGTTTAATACAATATGTCCATCTTTTTTCAGATATTTAAAAATTTCGGTTTTCGCTTTCAACACACCGTCTCTGTCACCCAGGTTCTCCAGATGGCAGGTGCCAATATTCGTGATCACACAGGTATCGGGTCTTGCAATCTTCGCAAGTCGGGTCATCTCACCAAAATCGCTGATTCCCATTTCCAGAACTGCGATCTCATCCTCGTCACGAAGGCGGAATACGGTGAGTGGAAGACCTAACTCATTGTTAAAGTTTCCCTGTGTTTTCAGGGTACGGTATTTCTCTTTCAGGACAGAGGCAATTACCTCTTTTGTACTTGTTTTTCCCACACTTCCGGTAATTCCAACAACCGGAATCTGAAGCTGCTGCAGGTAAAATTCTGCAATGTCCTTTACAGCCTGAAGGGAAGATTCTACCTTGATATATGGGAAATCAGCATTCTCCAGGATTCTCTCAGATAAGGTAGCAAGCGCACCTGCCTCCATCACCTGGGGAATAAATTTATGGGCATCTACACGTTCGCCTACGATGGGAACAAATAAGGTTCCGGCCTCTGCTTTCCGGCTGTCTGTTGTAATAGAGGAAACCTCCTGCTCCAGCTTGTCAGACGGTCCGGAATAAACACCGCCGCAGACCTTGGTCAGGTTTTCCAGGGTAATATTTTTCATTTTATTTAATCCTTTTTATATGTAATATAAATATTCGGTATATTATTCGTACTTCTTTAAAGAAATCCGGATCAGTTCCTCGCAAAGCGTCGGATAATCCATTCCCAGTACCTTCGCCTCCTGAGGAATCAGACTGGTAGGAGTCATTCCCGGAAGGGTATTTGCTTCCAGACAGTACATATCTCCGTTCTCTTTCATCATGAAATCCAGACGGCTGTAGCCAGTAAGTCCCAGTGCTTTCGCTGCCTTCACTGCATTCTCCTGCATTTTTGCTGTGAGCTCCGGAGAAATCTCAGCCGGGCAGGTCTCTACAGTAGAGCCAGCCTGGTATTTATTCTTATAATCATAGAAGCCCTGGATCGGTGCAATTTCAATAATCGGATATGCTTTGTCATCTACAACTGCAACAGAAAATTCACGGCCTTTGATATACTCCTCCACAACAATATCCGCGCCATACTGGCATGCATCTGTAAGAGCCTCTTCGTATTCTTTCTGATCATTTACAATATAAACACCTACGCTGGAACCGCCGCAGCTTGTTTTTACAACTACCGGGAATTCCAGTCCATGCTTAGCAATGTCTTTCTCCAGATTGTCTCTTGTCATGGTAAATCCGCCTGGGGTAGGAACATGGTTCATCAGGAAAACTTCCTTGGTGATACGCTTATCCATTGCCATGGCGCTGCTGAGATAACCGGTTCCTGTATAACGGATTCCCATCAAGTCAAATGCAGCCTGCACCTTGCCATCCTCACCATTTGCGCCGTGAAGTCCAAGGAACACAATGTCACATTTTTCACAAAGTTCCAGAACATTTGGTCCGAAAAAGCTTCTGCGTTTTTTCTCCATCTCCTTGATCTGCGGATTGAAGCTGCTCATATACTCTGCTGCTTTTTCCACATCATATTCAGCCGGGAAAGGATTCTCCCAGTCTACATTCTCAACTCCACAGAAAATATCTACAAGTATTGCCTCATGACCTTTCTGGCGCAGTGCACCGCAGATTCCGGTACCGGATACAATGGAAATCTCTCTCTCCGTACTGGTTCCTCCAGCCAAAACTACTATCTTCATAATCTTATATCTCCTTTTTTGTTCGTAAACGTAACTGTTCAGTTCCTTCACAGTTACACGCTTTGCCATGCACAGAAATCATGCATTCGCATGATTTCGCGCTGATTTTCCGTGGGGCGTGCAGATTGCGGAAATGATTTTTCAAACAGACTCTAGTTTTCCCAAAACACCTCGCGGAATATTCTCTACTGAATAGTTACTCATACACAACCACCGGCATGCCAACCTCAATATTTGCATAAATCTCGGCCGCCTTGTCATATGGAACATTTACACATCCATGGGAGCCTTCCCACAGATAAAGATTTCCTCCAAACTCAGACCGCCAGGAAGCGTCGTGAATTCCCACATTTCCTGCAAAAGGCATCCAGTAAGTCACATTTGCCTCGTAATCCTCTCCTGTAAGCACAGCCGGAGATTCCTTGGCATCCAGTGCATAACAGCCTGTAGGAGTGCCACAGCCTTCTATATCCGGATTTCCGCTTACAATGGGTGTGTCCACGATCGGAGTTCCCTTCTGGTAAAAAACAAGACGCTGGTTTGTCAGATCTATCTCCACGTAGGTGGAACCAATATCATTGGTTCCGCGACTATAGCCTGAATACAGATAAACAGGCTCACGCACCTGCGTAACACCGCTTTCGATAGCAGCGATCAGCGCTTTTACTTCTTCGTCCTGATCGATCACCCAGCCGTAATCGCCGCCTTTAATTTCCACCTGGCGATTATCATAAGTCAGAAATGTCCTGGTCTGTCCCATGGTATCATATTTCAGCCCAAGGTCTGCCACATACTGCCGCACCAGGTTTTCATCCAGGATCACATTGCCAGCCTCATCATAACCGAACCAGTTCTTGATCAGGGTACGGTCCACAGTCTCAGTACGATCAGCAAAGTCATAAGTTATGATTACCTTGACAAGCTGGTTCATTTTTTCACAATTGGCTTTCAGCTGTTCATCTGTGCTGTATACCGAAGGCTTCCGGTAGCAGCTCTCGTTCTCCAGATTTACAGAAGTTTTTCCCCGGAGCATGGCTGCGGAAATCACTTCCTCCGTCTTAGTGCGATCCAGAGCATTTCCCATTACTTCCGGAATGATTTCAAAAGTATCTCCGGTATCCTGGATCTGGGCATCCACAGGCTGGACTACATTCTCTGGCTGCATGCATTTCAGATTATCAACAGCCTGCCCCATGAGCTCCACATTATAGCTGAGGGATTCTGAAATATCATAATTCTTATCCTGGTTAAAAGCAAGAAACCAGGTAAAACGGTCCTGATCTTTGATCAACTGCTTCACAATTCCAGTAGACACATAGGAAAGCCCCACATCCTGGGCAGAAATTGCTTCCTGACCGTTTTTCATGGTCTCCACAGCAAGAACATAAGCGCCTACACGCTGGTTCAGAAGGTCCTCGGTATCTTCTGAAGCCATATAGGAACAATTAAAGCCATTTACCATAGATCCTGGAAGAAAATGACTGGAAAAGTAGTACACGCCATATCCATAGGCTCCTGCTGTAAGAAGCAGCAGCAAAACCACAAGTAAAATAACAATCGTTCTTCCTGCGCCTGCTTTTTCCTTATTTTTTGCCATAAATTCCTCCCTGCTTATGATGAATTCTTATTGCCTTTACACGACCACATCTTCTGTTTAACCTTATGTAGGAAATAAACTCCATAGTCGGCATTTATTTCTATCTTCCAAATGCAGACGGGTAAAGACAATAAAAAGCAGATGATTACTGTTCACAGATAACAGTAGATTACTCTGCCTCTTTTTATATGCCAGATCAGGTACTCTTCCTGATCTGGCATGGTTACATTCTATGCGCAAATTTCCGATTTCAGAGCCTGTTTGAAAATAGCGGCTCACCTTTTACGGAAAGGTTACCGTTCACAGCAACACGCTTTTAGCCGAGAAGTTTTTCTACACTGACAAGTTTCACACAAAGTACGAATACCTGTGCTGCTTTGCCAAGATCCTCAAGTGTAGGGAAGGATGGTGCAATACGGATGTTGGAGTCTTTCGGATCCTTGCCGTATGGATAAGTAGCACCTGCGCCAGTAAGGATAACACCAGCCTCTTTTGCTCTGGCTACAATTGCCTTTGCACAGCCATCCAGGGAATCAAAAGAGATGAAATATCCGCCGTGTGGCTTTGTCCACTCACCGATTCCAAGTCCGGAAAGTTCTTTGTCAAGCGTATCCAGAACCAGCTCGAATTTCGGGCGGAGGATATCTGCGTGTTTTCTCATGTGGGCGTGAAGTCCGTCAAGATCCTTGAAAAATCTTACGTGACGGAGCTGGTTCAGTTTATCATGACCGATGGTCTGAACCTGCATATATTTGCGGAAATCATCCAGGTTTGCCTTGGAAGCTGCAACGGCAGCAATTCCGGAGCCTGGGAAGCTTACCTTGGAAGTGGATGTAAATTTATAAACAAGATCAGGGTTACCAGCTTTTGCACACTCACCAAGAATCTCAACCAGGAAATCCTGATTATCATCATAGAGATGATGAATGCTGTATGCATTATCCCAGTAAATACGGAAGTCAGGTGCTGCCGGTTTCAGTCTTGCAAAACGCTCTACGGTTTCTTTGGAGTAAGTGTAACCCTGTGGGTTGGAGTATTTCGGAACACACCAGATTCCCTTGATTGCTGCATCTTCACTTACCAGCTTCTCTACCATGTCCATATCCGGTCCCTGTGGAGTCATCGGAACATTGATCATCTCGATTCCGAAAAATTCGGTGATCTTGAAGTGACGGTCATAACCTGGTACCGGACAGAGGAATTTCACCTTGTCAAGCTTGCACCATGGAGTATTTCCCATTACACCCTGAGTCATGGAACGTGCGATACTGTCGAACATAACGTTCAGGCTTGAATTTCCATATATGATAATGTGTTCCGGATCTACCTCAGACATTTCTCCAAGAAGACGCTTGGCTTCCGGAATACCGTCGATCACACCGTAGTTACGGCAATCTACTCCAGTCTCGCATTTCAGATCTGAATCGCCCTTCAGAACGTCCATCATTTCCATAGAAAGTTCCAGCTGTGCATTGCTTGGCTTTCCTCTTGACATATCAAGGGCAAGTCCCTGTGCCTTGATCTCTTCAAATTCTTTGTCCAGCTCTTTTTTCAGTGCCAGAAGCTCTTCATGATTCATTTCGGTATATTTTTTCATAAATTCCTCCTTCGGCAATTGCCTGTTTGGTGTATCCTCCTCGTATATCTTTTCCATTTTAGTATGCTAAATTGTCGGTTGTCAAGTGTTTGGCTCTATTTTATATAAAATCCCTCTTAAACCGGTTACTGTTCACTTCGTTCACAGTAACACGCTTCGCGATGCACAGAAATCATGCTTTGCATGATTTCGCGCCGCAACTCTCGGGTTTTCTGTGAACTTTGTTCACAAAAAACACTTCGCGGAATGTTACCAGTGAACAGTAACTTAAACCGCTTCCCATCTTCCAGAAGCACCGCATGGCAATACCAGCCCATTTGACTTCACCGGAAGACCAATTTCCTGGGAATCTACATGTCCCTTATACTTCTTCATCTCTGTTGCCAGCATATAAGTAAGTACAGCCGGAGCAAGTCCGGTGGTGTAGGAATTGATCAGGAAAAACAGGGGATCATCGCTGAGAATCTTTGTGCAAAGCTTCACCAGGGGATGAATGGCATCCTCAATTTTCCAGATCTCGCCTTTTGGTCCTCTTCCATAGGACGGAGGATCCATGATAATTGCGTCATAGTGATTCCCCCGGCGGATTTCACGCTCTACAAACTTCACGCAGTCATCTACCAGCCAGCGGATTGGTGCATCAGCAAGACCACTTGCTGCCGCATTCTCTTTCGCCCAGGTAACCATTCCCTTAGAGGCATCTACGTGTGTAACGGATGCACCTGCGGCTGCCGCCGCAAGAGTTGCACCACCTGTATAAGCAAACAGATTCAGAACCTTGATCGGTCTGCCAGCCTTGCGGATCTTGTCTCCAAACCAGTCCCAGTTTGCTGCCTGCTCCGGGAAAAGACCGGTGTGCTTGAAGCTGAATGGTTTCAGATGGAACGTAAGATTCTTGTAATGAAGATCCCACTGCTGGGGCAGATCAAAGAACTCCCATTCACCGCCTCCCTTGGAGCTGCGGTGATAGTGTGCGTTCATCTTGCGCCATCCTGGCTCTGTCTTCGGTGTATCCCAGATTACCTGCGGATCCGGACGGACAAGGAGATATTTCCCCCATCTCTCCAGTTTCTCGCCGCAGGAAGTATCAATTACTTCGTATTCTTTCCAGCCATTTGCTATCCACATTTTATTTTTACCTCATTTTCTATTATTTCGCACAAAAGTCCTAAATGTCATCCATGAATCATATCTGTATAAGTAAAATCATGAATCATTTATAGCACGAATGCGGACAACCCCTGGGAATCGCCACAAACGCAATGTAACTGACTTTCATTTCGCCTAATATCAAAGAACAAATTTATGATAGCAGAAAACTGTACCCACGTCAATTTTGTTCATCTTCTTCCCTGAAAAAGTGCCCAAAAATCTGCCTCACTTTTTTCGGATTTTTCCCATTGAACCACATATTTTTTCGCACTATAATCACATTAAAAAGGAGCGTGATTCAAATGTCAGAAAAGACTACCGATAATAAACTTCCTTACACCTGTACCTCCGCCTACGACCGCAACGCCTGCAAGGGCTGCGTCTGTTCCACCTGCTATGAACAGGAATTCTGCGACAGGTGCAGCAGCTGCGAAAATCAGTCGAAGCGCAAGGAGCGCTGCAATGCTTATGAGGGTGCATACAATTATTAGTCCTCTGTTTTTTTCTCCTCATGCACAAAAAAGTCTGAGTACAGATGCCGTTTCAAGCGACATACTATACTCAGACTTTATTATGAAATCATTCTTTCTGCATATTCCTGCAGCAAACTATCAGCATCTGGCTTTTTCTGCCTTTTCCTTCTGTCTCTCATCCCACAGCTGATCTGCTCTCTCTTTCCAGCAGGCTGCATATTTATCACATTTGCCGCAAAGATGCTCTGCACTCTCCGGTGACTGAAGATCAGTGGATTTCGCGCCGGTCTCTGCAACTAATTTACGCAGGATCTCCGGATTCTCCAGCATTGGACATGGACGAAGCATGTTCTCGTTGAAAGGCTGGTTATCATGATAAGCCTGGAAAATCGGGCTCTTCAGTGCGTCCAGAAGAGAAGTATCTTTGATATTGCAGTTTGAATAATGGATGAATACACAAGGCTCCACATCACCATTTGCATTAATATGCAGATAATGTCTTCCACCTGCAATACATCCATGTACAAATTCAGCATCATTCTGGAAATCCAGCGTAAAGATTGCTTTTGTGCTTCTGAATTTACGAATTGCATGATACATTTCTTCTCGCTGGTCCGGTGTAAGAAGAAGCTCCGGTGAAGCATCATTTCCAACTGGCATGTAATGGAAGAACCATGCAAATAATGCACCACAGTCAATCAGCTTGTCAAAATATTCCTCACTGCTTACACTGTCTACGTTCATGCCTGTATAGCAGGTGGAAACTCCAAATGGAAGACCTCTGTCCTTCAACAGTTTCATTGCATGCATAACCTTCTGATAGATTCCCTCTCCACGGCGTCCGTCGTTGGCTTCCTCGGAACCTTCCAGACTGAATGCCGGAACGAAGTTCTTTACTCTTAAGATTTCATCACAGAATTCCTCATCGAAAAGTGTCCCGTTTGAGAAGGAAAGGAACTCACAATCCGGATGCATCTCACAAAGTTTAATAAGATCCTTCTTACGTACAGTAGGTTCACCACCGGTATAAATATACATGTAAACACCAAGCTCTTTACCCTGTCTGATAATGGAGTCAATGGTCTCCAGATCCAGGTTCAGCTTGTGACCATACTCTGCTGCCCAGCATCCTGTGCAATGCAGATTACAGGCACTTGTAGGATCCAGAAGGATTGCCCACGGAACATTGCAATTGTTCTGTGCAGCAACCTCTTCCTGTCTTGCACTTCCCTTTAAGCTGGCATTTACAATAAAGTTCTGGAAAAATACTTTTCGAACACCTGGATCCAGCTGATACAGGTTCATGATCAGCTTATACCAGTTGCTGTCTGTGTCCTGGATTGCATTACGAATGGCATCTCTCTGACCTTTATACCAGTCCTGCGGAGTGAATTTATCTACCAGCTCCATCAGCTTCGGAATGTTTGTCTCCGGATCCTTTTCCAGATATTCTAATGCTTTTGTTACAGCACCTTCCATAGCGGCCTGTTTTGCTTTATCAATCAGTTTCATAATGCTCCTCCTTTAAATTTCTCTGAATTCATCTTCCCAGACTACATTTTCATTCTCACGGATTTTCACAGTGTATACTACCACGCAAAGCTTCAGTATTCCCTCCAGCAGAAATGCCACGCCTGTAAAAATCACAGTCAGCTTTGCACCTCCTGCCGGATCAACAAGAAGAAGCATTCCAAATATTCCGGTTGCTACTGCAATAAGCAAAACTGCCCACCAGAGCTTCAAACCGAATTTTTTCGCTTCCACTGACATTTGGATCCGAAGCAATGCATCGGTCAGAATCACAAGACCGAAAATCACGAAAATCAGTCTTAGTATGGCTTCCCTTCTCACCAGAATCAGAATTCCAACTGCAATCATGAGAATTCCAAAGCCAAGGTCAAATTGAAAAGCCAGACAGTAAAAATCTCTGGAAAAATATCCGATTATTTTTATAATTCCATCTGCAATAAACAGAATTCCTGCAAGAACACAAATTATTTTCACGGCTTTTTCCGGAACAGCCATCAAAAAAATTCCCAAAGCACAGAAAACAACTGCTATCACTATATATCCATTTCGTGCTATTTTCAAAGTTCCTGACGAATTCATTCTGATTCTCCTTTCTGCTTTTCATGGATTTATTATAGTAAGATAAATTTCAAAAAGGAACGGACAAAAAAAGGACTGTGTCTGAAATTCAGACACAATCCCATATTTGCCTAAAAGCTTACCGCATTTCCATTTTCCGAGGAAAAAAGCAGATTTACAAATTCCCTATACGATTTTCAGATAAACAGGTTTGGTTCCTGCCGCCTTTTCCAATGTTTTCTCAAAAGTATTTTCATAGAGTTCACGCAGCTTCTCTGCATATTCTGTCAGATCATAAGACATCCTGTGATCCATCCAGTCCAGAATCACTCCGATCATTACACATTTATAAAAATGCATGAGCACCTTCATATCTTCTTTTTCCATAATTTCTTCTTTAAAATTATGTACGATATACTGCTTTATAACATACTGGCACATTTTATCCAGTGCACTGGTAAACGTTTCTCTCTGCACGGAACAGTAAATATGGAGCATGGCCTTCTTGTTCTCTCCGATCAGCTTCACCAGTACCTCAAGGCATTCCAGCATAGAATCCACTTCCACCGGATGTTCAAAAGCGTTGTCTACTTCCCGAAGAAGAGCTGATTCCACAACATCAGAAATATCGCGGAAATGATAATAGAAAGTATTCCGGTTCACACCGCAGCGCTCCACAATATCCTTCACTGTAATTTTCGCAAGAGGTTTCTCATTAAGCAGTTCAAACAAAGTCCTGATAATAATTTCTTTCGTAAAACCAGACATTTTCTCACCTGTCATCTTGAAATGAAACCGGACAAAAGCCTAATCGGCTATGTTTCCAGCTTGTTAAGTTATTATCACAGATTATGCCACAAACCAATTTAAAATGCAAGGACAACGCGCCCTTGCATTTACATTAATTTCCCTTGTTTTGATAAATCATCAATTTCTGGAACTGATTCATTTCTTCGGATACGTCCCGGACAGCTCCATAAAACATCTTATGTCCATCCTGTTCTCTCAGGAAAAATGCTTTGATATTTATCCATATATACTGACCGTCTTCTCTTCTGCGGCGCACAGTTCCCTCTGCACCTTCAGCCAGTCTCTGGAAAGACCGCTGGAAAATATTCTGCATTTTTTTCCTGTCTTCCGGGTGTATTGCCTCCATGACCTGAACATTCTCTGCCAGATCCACAGGATCCTGTCCAACCAGCAGACAGTATTTATCATTTACCTGCAGCAATTCCACATTGTCACAATATACATCATAAATGGCAATTGGCCCAAGAATATTATTCAGTATGCTGTCACTTGCCAGCTCAGACTGAAACAGATCCTTGAAACGCACATGCTCAATTTTTCGTGCCTGAATCCCCCGGTAATCCACATTATTCTCGTCATTGAGAAGTATTTTTATTTCTTCGACTGGAAGAGGCTTGTAGAAGAAATAGCCCTGACCATAAATACAGCCCATATTCAGCAGATAGTTGATCTGGTCTTCCGTCTCAACTCCCTCTGCAATCATGCGAAGTCCCATAATATTTGCCATTCTGGTAACAGCCTCAAGAATTCCCATTCCCTTGTCCATGGTATTCTCATCCATTTTCAGAAACTTCATGTCAATCTTCAGAACGTCTACATTTACATCCTTCAGCATATTCAAAGAAGAATATCCGCTTCCAAAATCATCCATCAGAACGGTAAAGCCTGCATTTCGCAGTGCCTCTGCCACACCGGTGATCACCTTATATTCTTCTACATAAGCACTTTCTGTAATCTCCAGCTCTACATATTCCGGCGGAAGCCCATATTTGCGAACCAGATTTTTAAAATGCTCTACTACATCAATTGCATAAATATCCACACTGGATACATTGACAGAAATAGGAATTACCTTGTGTCCGCTTTTTATCCAGTCCTGCAGCGTCTGGCAAACCTGCTCCCACACCTTCATGTCCAGTTCTGTGATCAGTCCGTTACTCTCCATAACCGGAATAAAATATCCAGGTGCCACAATTCCCTTCTCAGGATGCTTCCAGCGCACCAGAGATTCCAGTCCGACGATCTTACCTGTGTTCAGATTACATTTCGGCTGAAGATAGTAGATAAACTCATCTCTTTCCAGACCGGCCTGCACTTCAGCAAGGAGCACATGATTATTCTCCAGGCGTGTCTTCATATCTGAGCTGTAATAAGCACAGCGTACAGCATAATTTCCCTTTACTGTCTCCTGCGCAAGAATTGCCCGGTCATACATCTGTGAAGCACTGAGACTGATATCATCAATTACATAAAAACCAAAAGCAGGAAGGAATCCGGTATGTCCACCGTATGCACGCACAAATCCGGTAATACGGCATTTCAGATTTTCGAGAACTTTTTCATCATTTGGAAGAACAATTACAAAGTCATCCCCACCCATATATCCGGCAATCCCGCCAAATTCCTGACGCATTTTATTAAGATGCGCCCCGATTTCTCTCAGGAGCTTGTCTCCTGCCACCTGACCATACCATTCGTTAAAAAGCTTAAAATGTTCAATATCAATGGCTACCAGACAGTATTTCCCTGCCGCAGTTTCATTTACTCTGAGAAAAGTTTCTGTCTGTGTAAAAAAAGGATTTCTGGCAAATAAGCCTGTAAGCTTATTCTTCTCAGTCTTGCCCGGGTTTCTCCGCTCCATAATCTCCTTCTTCATATTTACAAAACGGCAAAGATTATCCATATCTTCCTCGTAAATATCCTTTGCCAAAATCACATGACAGTTCCTTGCTCCCGGCCACTCGACCTCTCCGGCATTGATTTTCAGCCATTTTCCCTGATCTTCATTATAGAATAAATCTGTCTTCCGGTTCGGATGTGCCAACGGGCAATTACGACAGGGCTTCTCTCTTCCCCGAAACTTCTCATAACAGATCTCGCCAGGCTCAAAATTCGAAAACTGTTTCGCCAGTGCTTTACTCATATACTGAATTCGATATGACTCATCTACTATGTATGTAATTGTCTCAGTTCTCTTCTCCTGTCTCATACGCGTCCTTTTCCATTTCTGAATGTAAATCCAAAGATTAAAACTATTAAAAATATTATAAGCTATTCCTTTTCAATACGCAACATGTCAACTCGCGAAAGTTTTTCTGTTTTTTTTTAGGCATAATGACACATATTACAATAAAGCTAAGAAATGCTCCCGCCAGAAAACAATAGAATCTATTGGCTGGCTGAATGAATTGGAAAAACAGTATGATGACCCTATTGCTCACTTTCAAAAAAGAGTGGAGCAGCTAAAAGCTGACAAAAGCCGACAATATTGTTGCATTTAGCGTGGCTTTCTTTTACACTCATATTTATCGGACAAGTACGTTTTTATACGGTGCAGTGTATCCATAAGCTTACGTACAATATTTTCATAAGAATATCTTAAGATTTTACCCCTTTCATCTTAAATTTTGTCTGATACCTTATATATTACAGGGGAGGTGAAAAAGAAAATGGCAACAATTCTTGTATGTGATGATGATAAAGATATTGTAGAAGCCATCAGCATTTATCTGGAACAGGAAGGTCACCAGATTCTAAAGGCTTACGATGGACAACAGGCACTTTTGATTTTACAGAAAAATGAGGTGGATCTGTTGATCATCGACGTTATGATGCCGAAGCTGGATGGCATCAGGGCAACTTTGAAAATCAGGGAGGAGCATTCTCTCCCTATTATTATTCTTTCAGCAAAGTCCGAGGATGCAGATAAAATTCTTGGATTGAATGTTGGAGCTGACGATTACGTAACCAAGCCCTTTAGTCCTTTAGAGCTGATTGCCAGGGTTCGTTCCCAGCTTCGAAGATATACCCAGCTGGGTGCAGCAGTTTCCTGTGAAAGTCAGCATATTTATACAACCGGCGGGCTGACGGTGAATGACGATCAGAAAGAAGTTCAGGTGGATGGCGAAGCCCTGAAGCTTACGCCAATTGAATATAATATTCTGCTTCTTCTCATAAAGAATCAGGGCCGGGTATTTTCCATCAATCAAATTTATGAAAATATCTGGAATGAAGAAGCAATTGCGGCAGATAACACAATTGCCGTGCATATCCGGCATATCCGGGAAAAGATTGAGATCAATCCCAAGGAGCCCAGGTATTTAAAAGTTGTCTGGGGACTTGGGTATAAAATTGAAAAGCTTTGATTAAAAGTATTTGAAAGATTCGCTATTGAATATGCCAAATGGCGTTACCAATACGATAAGCAGCACATTATCAAGAAAGGGGTTAATCATATGGAAAAGAAAAAATGGCACCGCAGCCCTGGTATCAAAGGGCTTTTGCTCCTATTGCAATATATTTTTCTGGGAGCTGTAATCTTCTTAGGTTTATTTTTAATTACCTCTTTGGCACATGGTCTGAGGCTTTCTGATTCCGGGAAAGATTATCTGGATTCCACGGCATTTGCCAATACCCTCTACGACGCAGCCTATGACGTGATGTACGGAATTTCTGTTACATTTCCCTATACTAATGTATCCTGGAAAGGCCTTGCCCAAAATGAAGCTTCCCAGTCATCTGACAAAAATGCCTCATCTGAGGCTCACGCTTCTTTAAATCAGACATCTGCATCCCAAGTAGTTGATCTTAATGAAATTGCCAACGATGAAGAAATCTCTTTTCAAAACACCTCCGGTCTGGCCTATTCAGTTTCAGACCTGGAAAAATGGGCGCAGGATTTTGATACCTCCAGTGGAAATCCCATTGTGATCTGCCACCAGGCTTCTTCTGCCGGCGAGTCACTTTCCCGGCATTATTATTATGTTCAGGATTTTCTGGAAAAAATTGACAGTGGAGAGCTGGATTTTTCTGTGGATATGGAGTATTACGGATTCAGTGACTCTGCAACTGAAATAGCATCCTACGCTGAAAATCTCAAACAGCTTATCGAAGACATCAAAAACGACATGCAATATGGTGTAATGGATGATCTTTCCGGCATTCAGATCACATCCGGGGACGGCAAAGTGCTCTATGATTCCATCTCCCTCTATGATGGATATTATGAACCAACAGAGGCTTATCCGCCCCAAGGCGCAGACAGCATTCTGGATGTTCTAAATTCCAATGCCAAATGGAACGACCGCATAAATGAGGCTTTCGAATCTCTTTACAGCCTTCTTTCCAGAACTGACTTTTATATCCAGCAGGAGCAGATTCTGAAAAATTATTCCCAGGGTCACTCCAACATGAGTTACATTTACATTAACGAGGATAACGGACAGGTTATTTCCAATGACAGCGAGCTGGAAGCCCAGCTGGGCTATACCTTGGAACGCAGTGTAACACACGCTGATTCAGCCATAGAAAATCCTACAGCTGACAATATGGGGGGCACCATCGATTATTGCACAAAACTGACAGATCTTTTAAAATCTATAAATGGTATTTCCTATGTTCTTATCCAATATCAACCAGATGGATTTACCAGCAACCTGGCAGGGCTCAGGAAATACAATACTTTCCCCGGAAACAATGTTACCTGCGACTCCTGGAAGGAGGTGGCAAACTCCCTGCTGCCAGCAGTAAACAGCAATTTCATCTTTGCAGCCTATGTGGATCAGACATTTCCTGTTTCCGATACCTTTGCCACTGACAAAACATTTTTTGAAAACTATTCCAGATATCAGAAGCCGGTATTTCTTTTCTTCCTGCTGTGCGGCTTTCTTTTCCTGACTGCGTTTGTATGGCTAACAGCAATTGCCGGAAGAAAAAACAGCGACCAAAAGCTGCACCTTTGCTTTTTTGACCGCTGGCCAACTGAGCTTTCTGCAGGACTGATTCTGCTTGCATGGTTTCCTGTCCTGGTACTCCTTTTACAATGCCTGTCCTTTGCAGACTATCAGACTGACAGACTGCGTGCCACATCACTCCTTGATGTGAGTCTGTTGCTGAAGCTTATGATTCTGGGGCTTTACACTTTATTCTGGTTCCAGATTGGCTACCTTAGCCTGGTACGGCGGATCAAGGCAAAGCAGCTCTGGAAAAACAGCATCCTGCGCCGTCTTCTTGTCCTGACCTCCAGACTGATTCATTCAGCCAGTCACAAGCTTCACGCCCTTGCTAATCTCTACTCCAGAAACACTGCTGCCAGACTGAAAGCAACCTTCGCTTTTCTTTGCTTTCTTTTCATCAAATATATAATCTGCGGTCCCTTACTTGGCAGCATGCAGCTGTTCTTTTTCTTCAGCTGTCTGGCTGATCTTTTGATACTGCTATATGTTATTACAAAAGCCTGCAGCAGAGAACAGATCATAAAAGGACTGAGAGAAATTTCCAATGGAAACCTGCAATATAAAATTCCTCTGGAACGGCTTTGGGGCGATGATAAACATATTGCAGAATATATTAATAACATTGGAAGCGGTCTTGACGCAGCTGTAGAAAACAGTGTGAAAAATGAGCGAATGAAAACCGAGCTGATCACCAACGTTTCCCACGATCTGAAGACCCCGCTGACTTCCATTATCAGCTACATTGATCTTCTGAAACGTGAGAATTTTACAGATCCTAAGGTTCTGGAATATCTGGATATTCTGGAAGCCAAGGCAGCCCGGCTGAAGGTACTCACAGAGGATGTGGTAGAAGCCTCCAAGGCCAGCACCGGAAATCTGACACTGAACATGAATAATCTTGATTTCGTAGAAATGCTCCATCAGGTAATCGGAGAGTTCGAGGAGCGTTTCGAAGAACACCATCTTACCATGATAGTACATTTTCCAGATGAGCCTTCTGTAATCTATGCGGATGGCCAGCGGCTGTGGCGTGTTTTGGAAAATATTTTCGGAAATGTAACAAAATATGCCATGGAAGACACCCGGGTTTACGCGGAAGTAATGAACGCCCACGGTCAGGTGGTTTTCACCCTGAAAAATATTTCCGCCCAGCCGTTAAATTTCGCTGCCGAGGAACTTACCGAGCGTTTCGTCCGCGGTGACGTAGCCCGTGGCACCGAGGGAAGCGGGCTTGGACTTAGCATCGCCAAAAGTCTTACTGAGCTCCAGGGCGGCAAATTCCAGCTTTACCTGGATGGGGATTTATTCAAAGTGACTATCACCTTCCAGGCGCAGAATTCCAAGTGCACTGACGCAGAAGTCCCTGCTCAGCCCAAGCCGGAAGCGAGATGATTTTTATCATATGCAGCTATAAAAATAGCAGCAGGAGTAAGCGATTTGTTTACTTCTGCTGCTGTTTTGCAATTAATATTCCAGTCTCGGCATACTCTTAAATTTCTCAAACTCTCCAATGGTAAACATGGAAAGAGCAATGCTTGGAAGTACACTGGATATGCCTGCATTGTTCGCTTTGTACAGCATCGGGAACCACTGGAGGCGGAAACCAAGGCTGTAGCTAAGAGCAAGAGCAAATACGTAAGACGGCACCGACACACCGATTACCGATATGACCGTGGCCAGCGAATCCCATATGGTGTTATGTTTCAGGGCTGCCAATAGTCCCAGTAGCAGTCCTACTATCGCTCCGATGATAACGGCAAGTCCTCCGATTCCAATAGAAATTGGAAGTCTTGTCTGAATCATCTGGGAAATAGGAGTGTTCTTGGAAATATTGTAGCTGACACCAAGATCACCTTTTAACATATTTTTTGCGTAGTTCACAAACTGGACAGCTACTGGCTGATCCAGACCGTACTTTACATACAGCGCTTCACGCAGGGCAGGTGTGTTTATGCGGCGGACATTCCATCAAAAATTGGGAATAGAAAACCCCAGTGCTGCAACACTGGGATTTTCGTTTGTAGTTGAACTACATGGATTTTTCACATCTCTTTGCCCATTGGCATTATAGCATATGTTTTTTTCTTTTCAATATGCATTTTATAATTAAATGTAACTGTTCAGTACCTTCACAGTTACACGCTCCGCGATGCACAGAAATCATGCTTTGCATGATTTCGAGCCGCAATTCTCGGATTTTCTGTGAACTACGTTCACAAAAAACACCTGGCGGAATACTGCCTTCTGAATAGTTACAATTAAATTACATAATCATCTGCGCTTGCAGCCTGCCAGTCAAGAAGATCTCCTAATGTAATATTATCTACCACTTCATTGATAGCATCATCAATCTTCTTCCAGAGGATACGTGTGACGCATGCATCACCTTTCTCGCAGCCGCCTCCGTCTGGTGCGACACAGTCTACCGGTGACAGACAGCCTTCTGTCAGTCTGAGGATCATGCCTACTGTGTACTCTTCTGGTCTTCGCTGCAGGGAGTAACCGCCCTGTGGTCCGCGGACACTCTTCACATATCCAGCCTTATTTAATACAGAAATGATCTGCTCCAGATATTTCTCGGAAATTTCCTGTCTACGTGCTACATCTTTCAGCCGGATCGGCTCTCCATTGTCATTGGTAGCCAGATCAAGCATTAACTTTATTGCATATCTACCCTTAGTGGATATTCTCATCTTCATCCCTCCTGCTCTGTGATTCTGCAAATGCAAAATCACTCTACAGAAGATTATACCTTCTAATTCCTATTATTTCAATAGGAAATTACCTTTTTATTCGCAGATAATCCAGTATTCCGGAAATAGTTATCGTCTGCGCATGAGCCGCTGCGCGAACTGATAAGCTGGTTCGCAATGTGAACTTTTTCTCACTCTCTGATGTTCCCTCATAAATTACCGGAACTGCTGTGTCGTCATAAGGCTGTCAAGAGTTTCAACTGCCTGATCATTCTGGATGATTTTAAACGTGACATCCTTTTCCCCATCAATTGGCGAGTAATAACAGCAGTCCCTAAAATTCTAATTTTTCTCATATCGTTTCCTTTCCCGGGCTAGAGCGTGTTTGACAAAATATACCGCCAAGCGAGGCGTGTCGATTGCAGAAATATGCTGAAAAAAGAATCGCAATTTACCTGTCTTTCCCTTATAATAATGCTGATAATAAAATGCTTTATCAAACAAGTATCATTTAAAAAGCACTTGAAAAACAGGAGAAAACGAAATGAGTAACCGAATTGAGATAACAGATTTCACTGCCCCAGAGCTGGATGTTTACGCCAGAATCCCGGAGGTGCAGCTTCTACGATTCTATGAGCCCAAACCAGGACTTTTTATCGCAGAAAGCCCAAAGGTAATCCAACGCGCGGCCAATGCCGGATATCAGCCGGTTTCTTTTTTAGTTCAACACAAGGATCTGGAAAAAGAAGGAAAAGAATTGTTACAAAAGTTCCCGGGAATTCCGGTTTATACAGCAGATTATGAGGTACTTGTAAAGCTTACAGGCTTTGCACTTACCCGTGGAATGCTTTGTGCCATGACTCGCCGGGACCTTCCCTCTGTGGAAGATATCTGCAAAAATGCCCGCCGTATCGCCATTCTGGAAAATGTAGTGAACCCAACCAATATCGGAGCCATTTTTCGTTCAGCTGCCGCGCTTCATATGGATGCGGTTCTTCTCACCCCAGGCTGTTGTGATCCTCTTTACCGCAGAGCCACCCGGGTAAGTATGGGTACTGTTTTTCAGATTCCATGGACTTATTTTCATAAAAAAGTGTCCTGGCCGGAAGCTGGAATGGAGCAGCTTCGCTCTCTCGGATTTAAAACTGTAGCAATGGCTCTTCGGAACGATTCCATCAGCATTGACGCCCCAGCCCTTCAAGCCGAAGAAAAACTGGCGATTATCCTTGGAGCTGAAGGAGACGGACTGGTGGATGCAACCATCACCGGCTGCGATTACACCGTAAAAATCCCCATGTCCCATGAAGTGGATTCCCTGAATGTAGCTGCCGCAAGTGCTGTGGCTTTCTGGGAACTTGGAAAAAGGTGAGGGAATGCTTCCTCACCTTTTCCAGAGCGTGTTTAAACAGGTTCTAAGACTCCAGCATTTTCACCAGACATTCCTTTTTATAAAATGAGATTCCATAACAAAAGATATCTTTATACCTGTCCTTATAATCCTCTGCATACTTTCTCTCTTTCATCTGCGCCAGTGCTTTATCACAATCTTTATTTAACTGTTTCATGCTTTGCGAATATTTTACTTCGAAAATCGCTACCTTTCCATTGGCTTTATCAATAATCACAAGATCTGGTCTTCCCAATCCATGCTCTTTGTTCGATTCAATCTGTTCACCAGCTCCCATAAAAATGCCTGTGAGAAACGCATGATAGAAGTCTTCTTTATAATCATGATAACTGATGGTATTCCACAGCAATAGATTCATTTCTCTGGTTATAATTTCTGGTTTTTGATTCCAGAGAGCCTGAAAAATCGCTGTTCGATTCCATTTTTTCACACTGTCAGCAAACCATTTCATTACCGTAGTTTCAAAAATTTCTCTTATTTCCGCATTTGGTATCTTTAATGCTTTGGTATCCGGTGAAAATGCAGTTTTCCCTTCTGAAATCCGCGCTTCTGTCAGATAACCAGTCATGTAAAGAATACTCCAAAGATTACTTTCGGATGAATGCAAATAATCATAAGTCAGGTTCTCATCAATATCCTGAAGAATATATCCACCAGAAAGCAATGTTTCCATTTTGTCCGTAATGCTATTGCCTGCAAAATCGATGAAAGAGCGGATAATTGCGTTGTCACTGGTATTTTTCCAATAACTGACTGGCTGCGCTTTGGGATTTCTCTGAAGTTCCCGCAAATAATTCATAACATCCCACGGGCAGTACACATCAATTTCTCCCATATGATATCCATCGTACCATTCCTTCATCTGCTTTGCATACTGCACTGTCCCTGTATCTTCCAGGATTTTGTTGACCTCCTGCTGGGTAAATCCGAAATATTCATTGAATCCGGTATTTGCAATCGTATCTGTAACAAAGTTATTTGTCCCTGTAAAAATGCTCTCTTTTGCAATCTGCAAACAGCCTGTGATAACAGCAAATTTCAATGAAGTATTATCTTTTAATGCAGTACTCATCATACCTCTGATAATTTCCAGCATTTGCTGGTAATATCCTTTGCTGCTGGCTTTTGCTATAGGAACGTCATATTCATCTATAAGCAAAATCATCTGCTTATGGTAATAATTCTCGAGCAGACGCATAAGCAGACTAAGAGATCTGATAACCAAAATTTTGCTTCCCTCACCAGATTTCAGAAGTTTAAAGCGCTTACGATCTTCTTCATCAATTTCTTCGCTTTCCAGCAAAAAACTGTATTTCTGATACAAATCAGAGATGGTAAATACCAGCTGGTCATACGCACTTGCAAAATCAAGTCCATCTATATCTTTAAATGTCAAAAAAATAGTAGGCCACTTATTCAACCATTTTTCACAAAGCTCGTGATTTCTTGAAATTTCAAGCCCTTCGAATAATTTCTGACTCTCATTTCGAACATTAAAGAAATAGTAGAGCATGCTCATGCCCAATGTTTTCCCAAATCGTCTCGGTCTGGTAATCAATGTTACTTTCGCTGCACCATCGGTTAGGAGTTCAGATATGAAACCGCTTTTATCAATATAATAGTTATTATTCTCACGTATCTCTTTAAAATCAGAGATACCTACTGGAATATTAGGATTTCCCATATGCCCTTCCTTCCTAAACAGATATTTTTTATATAAACATGATAACACAGCAGTATAGTTTCAGCAAATAAAAAAACGATAACCAAATGGTTACCGTCTCATTTACTGTACCTTCAAAACTACATACATGTTACATCCTAATGGAATCATTTTACCTCTGCGTGAGTCCGGCAGCCGCTTTGCAGCCGTCTTTCTCATTTCTTGGTCAAGCCCTCACCCTATTAGTAACAGTCAGCTCCATGTGTTACCACACTTCCACCCCTGCCCTATCTACCTCGTCGTCTTCAAGGGGGTTTACTTCTTTCGAATGGGACATCTCATCTTGAG
>NZ_CAXUBQ010000013.1:0-128013 GCF_964249465.1 Ruminococcus sp. Marseille-P328
CTGTTGATGGAAGCATTATACTACATTGGGACATTTTCCTTTATGGTATATTAGGACATTATCATAAATGGTTCATAAAATTATTAGAAAAAATAAAAAAACATCTTGACTTTCACAATAAGGCATGATATCATACGACAGTACGTGATGAAAAGAAAGCAGAGTTCACTCTCACCTCAGCGCATACTTAGATGCGGCTCGGGTTCATATTGCACAGCAGCGCGTGACTTAGTTCGCGAGTGTAATAGGAGAAGTGTGGATTCTGTCCGCACTTTTTTTATATTTGCGGCGTCAGGTATCAGGCAGGAATTTCTTCCTGCGAAGGGGAATGAGAGTCCAGAAGTTAAAAACTGGATCAGAACAGATCATCTATCAGGTATGGAGGTGCACGACAATTAGCAATTTAATGATTAACGAACAAATCAGAGACAAAGAGGTACGCTTAATCGGACCGGACGGAGAGCAGCTCGGAATTATGTCCGCAAGAGAAGCAATGGCCAAAGCTCAGGAGGCAGAGCTTGATTTAGTAAAGATTGCCCCACAGGCAAAGCCGCCGGTATGTAAGATCATTGATTATGGTAAATATCGCTACGAACTTGCCAGAAAAGAGAAAGAAGCCAAGAAAAAGCAGAAGACCATCGATGTCAAAGAAGTGCGTCTTTCACCAAATATTGATACCAATGACCTGAATACAAAGGCTGGGGCAGCGCGCAAATTCCTTACCAAGGGCGACAGAGTGAAGGTTACTCTTCGTTTCCGCGGAAGAGAGATGGCACACATGTCAAGCAGCAAGCACGTTCTGGATGATTTTGCCGATATGCTGAAGGACATTGCTGTAGTTGAGAAGGCACCTAAGGTAGAAGGCAGAAGCATGACAATGTTTTTAGCACAGAAACACTAGGATGTTGCATTCATTTGGAGAGACACCCTGAGGGTGTCAGGCTGGATGAGGGACATTAAATAGATACGATATTAAGGAGGAAATTACAATGCCAAAAATTAAAACTTGTAGAGCAGCAGCAAAGCGCTTCAAAAAAACAGGAACAGGAAAATTAGTAAGAAATAAAGCTTACAAGAGCCATATCTTAACAAAGAAATCTCAGAAGAGAAAGAGAAATCTCAGAAAAGCTACTGTTGTTGATTCTACTAATGTTAAGAGCATGAAGAAAGCATTACCGTATTTATAAGATATAGCATAGAAGAAGACGAACAGGAGGAAAATAAGAAATGGCAAGAATTAAAGGCGGATTAAACGCAAAGAAGAAACATAATCGTGTATTAAAACTGGCAAAGGGCTACAGAGGAGCTCGTTCCAAACAGTATAGAGTAGCAAAACAGTCTGTTATGCGTGCACTTACCAGCTCCTACGCTGGAAGAAAGCAGAAGAAACGTCAGTTCAGACAGCTCTGGATCGCACGTATCAACGCTGCTGCAAGAATGAACGGATTATCCTACAGCAAAATGATGCACGGCCTTAAAGTTGCAAACATCGACATTAACAGAAAGATGCTTGCTGAGATGGCTGTAAATGATGCTCAGGGATTCGCAGCACTTGCTGAGATTGCTAAGAAAGCAATTGCTTAATTGAAATAAATAGGATATTTGAATGGGAGATGGGTGACCATCTCCTTTTTTTATCCCGGAGTCTGCAAAAAAATCATTCCTGCAATCTGAAGGTCTCACCTTGTGGTTAATTTTGTCCGAATTGATTTTTTAAACACATTCCAATACGAGCATAATACAAAATATGAAATCAGCATGAAAGTATGTCCTACAACGTACGTTTGTACGTCACAGAAACAACATAAACAGAAAAAATTGGTCATTGTAACGGAAATTTCTTTTGCAATTCTAAAAAAACTATAAAATTTTCTATTGCAATCAAAAAAACAGAATGCTATAATCATAACATTAAAGTAGTAAAGAGAAGAAGTTATGGAAGCCAAAGCCGGCTGGGAAACCACCAGTGGGCTTTTATACTATCTCAGTGTTGCAGAACCTGTTCCCAAAATCATTCCTGCAATCTGCATGCCATGTTTTTCGGATATGCCTTGGGCACCATGAGAGGCGAGATGACAGACGCTCTTACATAAATTAAGGAGGAGATTTATTATGAGAAATCTGAAAAAAGTACTCAGCATTACTGCAGCCGCAGCAATGGCAGTATCCACAGTAACACCTGTATCTGTATTTGCAGAGAGCGAGGAAACCTTCAAGATTGGTGTCATCGGACCTATGACAGGAGATTATGCACAGTATGGTAATGGTGTATATAATGCAGCTAAGATCGCAGCAGATGAGATCAATGCAAACGGCGGATTCAATGGATATCAGGTAGAAATCCTTGACGCTGGTGACGATCAGGGAGATCCGGAGAAAGCAGTTAACGCTTACAATGACCTTCTTGACAAAGGAATGCAGATGCTTTGCGGTACTGTTACCTCCGGTGCTTGTATCGCAGTAGGTGCAGAGGCAGCTGATAGTACATTCCTCTTCACACCGTCTGCTACAGCAGTAGACAGCATTACCGCTGGTGACAATGAGTTCCGTATGTGCTTTACAGACCCAATGCAGGGAACGAAATCTGCTGAGTATATTTCTGAGAAAGGTCTTGCTACGAAGGTAGCTACCCTCTACGATTCCATGGCTGATTACAACTCAGGTGTACATGATGCATTCGTTGCAGCCTGCGCTGATTACGGCCTTGAGGTTGTAGCTGATGAAGCATACACAACAGATAACAACACAGACTTTTCCGTACAGCTTGGAAAGATCAAAGACAGTGGCGCTGAGCTCCTGTTCCTTCCGAACTACTATTCTGACAACGCTCTGATTCTTCAGCAGGCTCATGACCTTGGTCTTGACATGAAGATTTTTGGTGTTGATGGTATGGATGGAATCCTGAATGTTGAGAACTTTGATAAATCTCTTGCAGAAGGCGTTATGCTTCTGACACCATTCTCTGCTACAGGCGATGATGAGGCAACTGTAAAATTTGTTAAAGCATATGGCGATGCAAACAATGGTGAGACACCAAATCAGTTTGCTGCAGATACATATGATGTACTTTACGCTATGCAGGCAGCAGCAAATGATGCTGGCATCACACCAGATATGTCAAATGAAGACATCAGTGCAGCAATGTCTGCTTCCATGCTGAATATTACTCTTGATGGTCTTACAGGAGAAGCTAAATGGACAGAAGACGGTGAGTGCGATAAAGCACCTAAGGCTTATGTGATCAAAGATGGCGTTTACGCTTCTATGGAGTAATTATAAGAATAGGGCCATTGTGCCGGGCATACGGCAGAGGCTTTAACCATTTCCCTGATTGCGCAGGGGATGGCCGTTAGCAAAGGGGAGACGGTTACCTGTGGGTCCGTCTCCTTCTTTGCAATTACAGAAATGATTGTTGTTTCAGTCTGATACAACAAACGGACAGGTGGCCTGTCGACGACATCATGATATAGGAAAGTCAGCTGCCGTCCGGGACATTCATAGTAAATAGCTGGAGCGTGTCTGAAAATTTACTTCCGCTTTTTCGTGTCAGAAAGTGACAGGAAGCTTAACAGTGGAAAAAGCCGGGAATGAATTTTCAAACACGCTCGTGAAAAAGAAAAATCAGTTACTATCTACAGTAATAAATCCAGTTAAGAGGTGCATTATGAGTTTTATATCCTATTTAAAAGATGGTATCAGCCTGGGCAGTATCTATGCGATCATCGCTCTCGGCTATACAATGGTATATGGTATTGCAAAAATGCTGAACTTTGCACATGGTGATGTTATCATGGTTGGAGCATTTGTAATTCTTACCGCAGTTACCAAAGCCAGTATGTCACCAATCCTGGCAATCATTCTTTCTGTTGTGATCTGTACTGTTGCCGGTGTTGTTATTGAGGCAGTTGCATACAGACCTCTTCGTAAGGCTTCATCGAATCTGGCAGTTCTGATCACGGCAATCGGTGTCAGCTATCTGCTTCAGAACCTGGCACTTTTAATTTTTGGTGCAGATGCAAAGAGCTTCGTTCCGGTTATCAATGTTCCGTCTCTGGAGCTGTTTGGCGGACAGCTTACGATTAAAGGTGTTACGATCGTAACAATCCTTGCCTGTATTGTGATCATGGTCGGTCTTCAGCTTTTTGTAAAGAAAACAAAACCGGGGCGTGCCATGCAGGCTGTTTCCGAGGACCGTGACGCCGCACAGCTGATGGGTGTCAACGTAAATGCAACCATTTCCCTTACCTTCGCAATCGGTTCCGGACTTGCTGCAATTGCAGGACTTCTCCTTTGCTCCGCATATCCTACACTGACTCCTTATACAGGCGCAATGCCTGGTATCAAGGCTTTCGTAGCGGCAGTATTCGGTGGAATCGGTTCTATCCCAGGAGCAATGGTTGGAGGAATTCTCCTTGGTGTTATTGAGATTTTCAGTAAGGCCTATATTTCCTCTCAGGTTGCAGATGCAATTGTATTTGCAGTTCTGATCATCGTGCTGCTTGTAAAACCATCTGGTCTGTTCGGCAAGAACATCCAGGAGAAAGTATGAGGTGGCCGATATGAAAAAAAATATGAACAAAACGACAAAAAACAACTTTATTACATATGGCATGGTAATTGCAATCTTTGTTGTGGTACAGATCCTTTCCTCCACAGGAAATCTGTCCAGACTGCTTACCGGCCTTCTGGTACCCATCTGTGTGTACACCATCGCATCTCTTTCCCTGAATCTGGTAGTCGGTTATTCCGGAGAGCTGAGCCTTGGACACGCAGGATTTATGTGCGTTGGAGCTTATTCCAGTGCTCTGTTTTCCCATGTTACCAGTGATGTGCTTCCATCTGTTCCAAGATTGATTCTTGCATTGCTGGTAGGTGCTGCTGTGGCTGCTGTCTTCGGTGTGCTGATCGGTATCCCGGTACTGAGACTTCGGGGAGACTATCTGGCGATCGTAACCCTGGCATTTGGTGAGATTATCAAGAACCTGATCAATATTCTGTATGTTGGTGTGGATGATAAAGGGCTTCACGTTGCAACAAGCGCAGCCAATCTGAAGCTGGATCCAGGCGGAAAACAGATCATCAAGGGTGCTCTCGGTGTTTCCGGTACTGCAACCTTATATAAAGATATTAAGGATTATTTCTTCCTGATCGGTGTGATTCTGATTCTGGTCGTTCTGTTTATTATCCAGAATCTGGTAAACTCCAGAAGCGGACGTGCCATTACATCTACCCGTGATAACCGTATTGCAGCTGAGTCCATCGGTATCAACGTAACAAAGAATAAGCTGCTTGCATTTACTATTTCCGCTGCAATTGCCGGTGTAGCAGGTGTACTTTATGCCCACAACCTTTCCATGCTGAAGGTTTCTATTTTTGACTACAACATGTCCATCACCATTCTGGTATATGTAATTCTTGGTGGTATGGGAAATCTTCGCGGAAGTATTCTGGCAACGATTGTGCTTTATGCACTTCCCGAGCTGCTTCGTGGATTCTCCACCTACCGTATGCTGATTTATGCAATCGTAATGATCGCAATGATGCTTTTCAACTGGGCTCCTGCAGCTAAAGATTTCAGAAGCCGTATTGTTGAAAAAATCAAAGGTCACGTGAAAGAAAAGGAGGCAGCTTAATTATGGCAATGTTAGAGGTAAATAATCTTTCCATACAGTTTGGCGGCCTTCATGCTGTAGATAATTTTCAACTGAAAATCGAAAAAGGCGAGCTTTACGGCCTGATCGGACCAAACGGTGCCGGAAAAACAACCGTATTTAATCTTCTTACAGGTGTTTATAAGCCAACAGAGGGAATTATCAAGCTGGATGGTCTGGATATCACCGGAAAAAGTATTATCGATATTAATAAAGCTGGAATCGCACGAACATTCCAGAATATTCGACTTTTTAAAGATATGACCGTATTGGACAATGTAAAGGCTGGTCTGCATAATCATTATAAATATTCTACTTTAACCGGAATCTTAAGACTTCCCAAGTATTTTAAAGTAGAAAAAGAGATGAACGAGCGTGCTATGGAGATCCTGAAGGTGTTTAATCTGGATCAGGAGGCTGGTCTTCTTGCGGGAAACCTTCCCTATGGTAAACAGCGTAAGCTGGAAATTGCCAGAGCGCTTGCCACAGATCCCAAGCTTCTCCTTCTGGATGAGCCGGCCGCCGGCATGAACCCCAATGAGACACAGGAGCTGATGGATACCATTCGGTTTGTAAGAGATCATTTTAATATGACGATCCTTCTGATTGAGCACGATATGAAGCTGGTTGGCGGTATCTGTGAGGAACTGACTGTATTAAACTTCGGACAGGTTCTTTGTCAGGGTGAGACAGCAAAGGTTCTGAAAGATCCTGCTGTTGTTACTGCATATCTGGGCGAATAAGGAGGAAAAAGAAATGGCAATGTTGGAAGTAAAAGATTTACACGTATATTATGGTGTAATCCAGGCATTAAAAGGAATCTCCTTTGAGGTAAACCAGGGCGAGGTTATTGCTTTGATCGGTGCCAATGGTGCAGGAAAAACCACTACACTGCAGACACTTACAGGTCTTCTTTCAGCAAAAGAAGGTTCCGTTGTTTTTGAAGGAAAAGATATTACCAGGGTTCCGGCCCATAAGATTGTTGAAATGGGAATTGCACATGTTCCGGAGGGACGTCGTGTTTTTTCAGATTTAAGTGTATATGAGAACCTGATCATGGGTGCTTATACGAGAAAAGATAAAGCTGAGATCCAGGAAAGCCTTGCAGGAGTCTATAAAAGGTTTCCGCGTCTGGAAGAGCGTAAAGGACAACGTGCCGGTACACTTTCTGGTGGTGAGCAGCAGATGCTTGCCATGGGTCGTGCCCTTATGAGTAAACCCAGACTGATCGTAATGGATGAGCCATCCATGGGACTTTCCCCAATCTTTGTAAATGAGATCTTCGATATTATCCGTGTGGTAAGCGAAAGTGGTACTACGGTACTTCTTGTAGAGCAGAACGCGAAGAAGGCCCTCTCTATCGCAGATCGTGCATACGTTCTTGAGACTGGCAAGATCACAATGAGTGGAAAAGCAAGCGACCTGCTGAATGATGAAGCGGTACAGAAGGCTTATCTGGGTGAATAAAATTTGCAGATCTGACAGCTGACAGGCGACATGTCCGTTTTGTGAACAAAATGCACAGAAATCTCGGGAATCTGGTGCATCACGAAGCGGTTACTGGACAGGTCGTGAACAGTAAGGTCTTTGGGAAAATAATCTGGTCAGGTGATTTTTATTGTTGTCGGAAAGAATGGAAAAAACAACGCTTTAGAAAGCTGACCAGTGTAATAAGGAGGAGAGAAATGGACAATTTCGTAATTACAATTGCAAGACAGTACGGAAGCGGTGGACGTACCGTTGGTGAAATGCTTGCGAAGAAATTAGGGATTGGATATTACGACAAGGATATTATCCGCATGGCATCTGAGGACAGCGGAATTCACGAAACTCTTTTTGGAAGAGTAGATGAGTATTCCAGCGCAAAAAAACCGCTTTTCGGGAAGAATGGAATTTACAGCGGTGAGCTGATCTCGCCTCAGAGTAAGGACTTCACCTCTGATGAGAACCTGTTTAATTATCAGGCAAAGATCATCCGTGAACTGGCAGGGAAGGAGTCCTGCGTGATCATCGGAAGATGCTCCAACTATATTTTGAAGGATTATCCAAATGTGCTTCGTGTATTTATTCACGCTGATTGGAATTTCCGAATGGAAAAGGCTGCTGAGAAGCTGAGCATGAGCCAGAAAGAGATCGAAAAATTCCTTCAGAAGGATGACAAACGTAAGGATGAGTATTACCGCAGATTTACAGGTGAGGAATGGAAGGATGCCACTCAGTATGACCTGTGTCTGGATAGCAGCAAGCTTGGATATGAGAAATGCATCGAAGAAATTGAAAATCAGCTGAAGCTGCTGAAATAATAACAGGCTGTGCCACATAGCAGCATATCATGTGAAAACAAAAAGGAAGAGCACTGGTGATTTTGAAAGAGATTGCCAGTGCTTTTTAATGTAACAGGAAATTCCGTTTGGATTTCCTGTTACATTAAAAGCCCTACCGGGCAGGATCGCACTGCGGCGGAAAGGTAGTTGTCGCTCGAGGCGACCCGCCGCAGGCGGAGAATCCTGCAAGCAGGATTCTTTTTTACATTTCATAAACATATATTATCAGGAAAGACAGATGTCAGGCGGCGGGATATGAAGGAAAAAAGACATCTGGTGATGTGGGTAGAAGTTATAGCGTTGGCGATGCTGCTGGCAAGGCTGGAAACTGTGAGAATCCGGGAGAATGCAAAAGAAGTGCAGGAATATACCTGTGCCGGGCGGGAACAGGAAGGTGCGCAGAAGGGAAACGGAAAAAGAGAGGAAAAAACTGTCAGTGACAAAGTGATAGGGGCTAGGAATAGAAGGTCAGAAAAGAAGCTGGAAGATACTTTGGAAAAGAATGTGACGGAAAAGAAAAAAGCAGCTCTGACTTTTGATGACGGTCCTAACAGTAAATATACGCCGCTGCTTCTGAAAGGGCTGAAGGAGAGAGGGGTTCATGCTACTTTTTTTCTCATGGGGAAGAATATTGAGGGAAAAGAGGCCTTGGTGAAGCAAATACAGGAGGAAGGTCATCTGATCGGGAATCATACATACAATCATGTACAGCTGGATAAGATTTCAAAGGAGGCAGCAAAAGAAGAAATTGAGACAACCAACCAGAAAATCTTTGAAATCACAGGTGTGTACCCGGCATGGTTAAGACCGCCCTATGGGGAGTGGCGAAAAAATCTGGATTTTTATGTGGAGATGTTTCCTGTACTCTGGGATGTGGATACTTTGGACTGGAAGAGTAAAAATGTAGATTCGATTATGAAAATTGTGCGGTCGGAAGTGTCAGACGGGGCAGTGATCTTGATGCATGATGCTTACCAAAGCTCAGTAGATGCAGCGCTTCAGATTGTGGATCTTCTGATGGCAGAAGAATATGAATTCGTGACTGTAGAGGAGCTGATATTGCCGTAAAAGATCGTTAAAGATGTTCATTGGTAATGTGTTACTGTTCACTCCGTTCACAGTAACGCGCTTCGCGATGCACAGAAATCATGCATTCGCATGATTTCGCGCCGCAATTCTCGGATTTTCTGTGAACTTTGTTCACAAAAAACGCCTCGCGGAACGTTACCAGTGAACAGTAATGTAATGCTCCGCGAACAGTTAAAAAATAGCTTTATAAACTTGCCTAAATGAGAAATATAGATTATAATTAGAACAAATGTACGGAAAATTACTTTTGAATTGGAGAGAAATACATGGATTTATTTGAATATGCGAAATCCAGGACAATGGAGAATGAATCCCCACTTGCCTCACGTCTTCGCCCTACGAAACTGGAGGAAGTAGTGGGACAGCAGCACATTGTGGGAAAAGATAAATTACTTTACAGAGCCATCAAGGCAGATAAGCTGACTTCCGTTATTTTTTACGGTCCTCCAGGAACCGGAAAGACCACCTTGGCTAAAGTCATCGCCAATACTACTAGCGCAGACTTTACCCAGATCAATGCCACCGTAGCAGGCAAGAAAGATATGGAAGAAGTGGTAAAACAGGCTCAGAATGCCCTTGGAATGTATGGGCGAAAGACGATTTTATTTATTGATGAGATTCATCGCTTTAATAAAGGACAGCAGGATTATCTTTTGCCTTTTGTGGAGGACGGAACCATCATCCTTATTGGAGCCACCACAGAGAATCCCTATTTTGAGGTAAACGGTGCTCTCCTTTCACGTTCTATTGTATTTGAGTTGAAGGCGCTGGAGATTCCGGAGATTAAAGAACTGCTCCTGCGGGCAGTGAACGATAAGGAAAAGGGCATGGGAAGCTATAATGCGGTTCTGGATGAAGATGCCCTGGAGTTTCTGGCAGATATGGCAGGAGGAGATGCCAGAAGCGCTCTGAATGCCATAGAGCTTGGCATTCTTACTACGCCAAGAGCTTCAGACGGCAAGATCCATATTACTCTGGATGTGGCTTCTGAGTGTATCCAGAAGCGTGTGGTGCGCTATGATAAAGATGGAGATAACCATTATGATATTATTTCTGCATTTATCAAGAGTATGCGCGGTTCCGATCCGGATGCTGCAGTTTATTATCTGGCGAAGATGCTGTATGCAGGTGAAGATGTGAAATTTATTGCAAGACGTATGATGATCCTTGCTTCTGAAGATATTGGAAATGCAGATCCCCAGGCCCTGGTAGTGGCAACCGCAGCAGCCCAGGCAGTTGAGCGGGTGGGAATGCCGGAATCCCAGATCATTCTTTCCCAGGCTGCCGCATATATGGCATGTGCACCTAAGAGCAATGCAGCGGTGAATGCTATTTTTGCAGCAATGGACAGTGTGAAGCATACCAGGACGACTGTTCCGGCTCATCTTCAGGATGCCCATTATGGAGGGCATGAGAAGCTGGGATATGGAATCGGCTATAAGTATGCCCACGATTATCCAAATCATTATGTAAAGCAGCAGTATCTGCCAGATGAGATCCAGGGAGAGAAATTCTATGAGCTGTCAGATATGGGATATGAGAAGAAACTGAAGGAACACATGAAGTTTATAAAAGAGCATGCAGATTGAAGGAATGATTTTTCAAACACGCGTTGGAATAAATATTGAGTAATTATCAGCAAGTGCTATTTTGCCAAGCGTGCAGCTGTGAAGGTATTGAATAATTACAAAATCTGAAATAAAAAGTGGAGGAGCTTTATAAAAGCCCCTCCATTATTTTTGCATAAATTTCTTCATATTTCTTGGGCCACTGCCTGCACATGGCCTTGGCAGCGGAAAGAGATGGCGCTGCAAGAGAAAGATCGATCACAGAAGCACCCTTCTGCAAAAGCTGAAGGTGAACCACATATTCTCCTTGATTATTAATGTAATAATCGGCTTGAGCTTTCACCTGATTCTTTGTGGAGGCACCTCTGGCTGCAAGGTACTGGAGCACTTCAGTACGGATGTCCTGGGAAATATCATTCTCGAAATAGGTGAGCGTGTTTTTTCCATCTTCAGTAAGATAATAGTAGGAAGTATTGGAAATGGTACGCTTCTCAATCAGCTCTGTTTCCTCAAGCTCGGAAAGGGCCTGTTGCAAATGGAAATAATTCGTGTACTCGTGGTCCAGAATAAATTCTGAAATTTCTGAATTAGTGATGGGGGACGAAGAATTCCGAAGCATATATAGGATGATCAGTTTGTAAACAGTAAATGGTGTAGCCATTTTCCAGCCTCCCTTCTGGTGAAATATTGCATAAGTTCTAAATTCGAGTGTGTTTGAAAAAGCTTTCTGCAAGATGCGTATTACACTTTGCGGGAGATTGCGGGAATAATATTTCAAACAGACTCTGGAGCGTGTTTGAAAAATCATTCCCGCAATCTGCACGCCCCACTTTGCGGGAGATTTTGCCCTCTTTCAGTCGGCGTAGCCCGCTACGCCTCCCTCAATCGGACAAAATCTCCCACAAATTGTGACGCACATCTTGCAGAAAGCCTTTTTCAAACACGCTCTAATGCTTTGCCCTGAAAACTCTGACGCTCTTTCAAACGGTGGTGGAGCAGATTCAGCACTTCTCTTTTTCTGCTGGCCCATAGAGGGGCGATCAGCAGATCTTTCGGCCCATCGCCGGTAACCCGGTGGATCACAATGGATGGATCCAGATGTTCCAGGCAGTCTGCTACAAGGTCAATATATTCGGCGCGTTCCAGCACTTTAAATTTCCCGGCAAGATAATCATATGCAAGGTCAGTGCCTTTCAGAACGTGGAGCAGCTGAAGCTTGATTCCCTGAATATCCCGGGTATTTAAATAATCCATAGTAGCCAGTATATCTTCCCTGGATTCGCCGGGAAGCCCGAGAATGGTATGAACTACTACTTCCAGACCAGCTGCGCGGAGTCTCTTAAGGGAGTCTTCAAAGCAGGACAGAGGGTAACCTCGCCGGATATAAGCTGCGGTAGATTCATGAATGGTTTGAAGTCCCAGTTCTACCCAGACTGGTTTAACCATGTTTAGCCGGGAAAGAAGTTCTACTACATCGTCCTCCAGGCAATCCGGCCTTGTACCAATAGAAAGTGCCACAATCCCCGGATGGGAAATAGCTTCCTGAAAAATTTTTTCCAGATAAGGCACAGGAGCATAAGTATTGGTGTAAGCCTGAAAATAGGCGATGTATTTGTGAATAGGTCTTTTGGCGGAAAGCATGGCAATTTGGCTGTCTATCTGTTCATGGATAGAGAGGGCTGCACTGGCGGCAAAATCACCGCTGCCACCTTCGCTGCAGAAGATGCAGCCGCCGTGTCCTATTGTACCATCGCGGTTGGGACAGCTCATGCCGCCGTTTAAGGTGACTTTATAAACCTTTTCCCCGAAGCGCTCCTTTAGCATATAGTCAAGGGAGTGATAGGGCTTTCCATTCCAGCTGGTGATCATAAATTCTTATTGTCGGAATCAAGACTGTGGTCTACTACACTGTCAGGATTCGGCTCAGAGGTTTCTTCCGGAATATATTTGTCAAAAATTTTCACAAAGAAATGGGAATTGATGTATGCAATTCCGGAAAATCCAATGAGCACCAGCAGCAGGATGACCATGGACTGTACCTGGGCACTTGGAATAAAAAATACAAGAACCGGGGCTGCAGTGACAAGGATCATAAGTGCTGTATATGGAAGATGGCGGATGGACATCAAAAATGCGTTGGTAAAAGTATTCTTGATGGTATTGTAAAATTTCGCAAGAACCGGGTAGATGTACAGGAAGATCATCAGGTAAACGACCAGGATCATCATAAATAATACCATAAGAACCTTACCGATGGTGCCAGGTGTGCTGCGGCAGATGCTAATGTCAAAGTACAGCAAAAGGGCGGCCGCAAGCATGATCAGATTGATCACAATACCCTGTTTCAGATTCTGTTTAAAGGATTTAAAAAATCCGCGGACGATATAAGACTCTTCATTACGAACCATTTTCAAAGTGACGTAGAACATGGCGGCAATGGAAGGTCCAATGGTCACCACCGGAATGCAGCAGACAATGCAAAGCAGATTCAGAATGATAAGATCTGCCACCCTGCTCATGAAGGTGAAAAATTTGTTATCCATGTTGAAAAAACGATCCATTCAAAAATTCCTCTTTTCTATTTTGTATATAGCATTAATGAGCTTATCACATAGTATAACGAATCTGTGAAAAAAAAGCAATTTGAAAATAAAAAAGAACATAAAAACTATATAATCTTCACAAAAATATTTATAGAAAGTCCTTGCTTATCACACGTCAGAGTGTTAAAATAGTAATCATTGAAAAGAGAATAATAAACATTAAATATAGAAAAAGGAGTAGCGAAATGAGTAAAAATATCAGAACTGAGGCAGTTGACCATCTTTTTGAGGCCATACTTTGTCTGAAGGATAAGGAAGAGTGCTACACTTTCTTTGAGGATGTGTGTACCATTAACGAACTTCTTTCTTTATCTCAGAGATTTGAAGTGGCCAAAATGCTGATGGATAAGAGAACTTACCTTGACATTTCTGAGAAGACCGGTGCTTCCACAGCCACGATCAGCCGTGTAAACCGTTCTCTGAATTATGGCAATGACGGTTATGATATGGTATTTAAGAGAATGGAAGAGAAAAAAGAGCAGAACCGTTCTCTGGATCAGAAGGACGAATAAGCGTCAGAGGATCTGAATCCGAAATAGAATAAAATATACGAAAGAAAACCCGCGAAATTGTGCTATGAGATAATTTCGCGGGTTTTGTACTGTTATTTGTCTTTATTCTTCTTATGTTTGTCCCTGGGCTCAGATGGGGAAATGTCATCGATCATTTTCTCAATGATCATCTTCTTAATGTAGACATCAAAGCTCATGAGACAGATAAAACTGAATCGCTTCAGAAATTCCTGATCTTCCTCATCTGCATCCTGGAAAGTGGCGCTGGAGAAACGGTAATCCTTCAGAAGATTCTTGATCAACTGGTCAATCTTGCGGTTCTCCATTCCAAAAACTTCATTATATACATAGGTCATGTCCTTGCCTGGCTCACCTTTAAAGTATTTCGCTGTGATGGGACCGAGAAGCTTCTGGATGTCTGTGATGGACAGAATATTCTTAAAATAATAAATGAAGATCAGCATGAGCAGATGATCTTTGGAATAGCGCTTCTTCTCAGGGGAAGGGAGCAGGTTATTCTTGGCGTAGTTATTGATCATGGTCTTTGTCAGGATCTTGTCATCATCGTGACGCTTTGTGGACGCAAGCTGATCCTCCATAAACGTGGTGACCTGATCCATGTACAGGTCGATGTTTGGAAGATCTTCTGGTTTTATATAATCCATTCCGGAAATGTGCTCCAGAATGCTCTTTAATATGGATTTATCATCAGCTGTCATTTTTATCACCTCTGCTCCTTATTATATAGTTTTTAAAACTACTTGTAAACTGTTTTTTTCAGATCTTGTGAAAAACAGAAAAAAACCAGAACTTTGTTTACAAAAAACACCTCGCGGAATGTTACTGGTAAACAGTAAAAACCCGAATCTATGTTTGGATTTTCTGCACGTTCGGGGTTGTGTGAGATAAGGATTTCATGTATAATGAGATTTAACTATTTGAAAAATCATTCCCGCAATCTGCATGCCCCATTTGACGGTATATTTCGTCCGAATTCAGTTGTCGCAGTCCGCTGTGACGCCCTCATCAGGGCGGAAGCTCCTACAAATTGTGGCGCACATCCTGCAGAAAGCTTTTTTCAAACATGCTTTAGCGAAAAAAGGAGAACATAAATGAGCATATATGATACATTAAATCCCCCTCAGCGCGAGGCGGTAGCACAGACAGAGGGACCAGTCCTGATCCTGGCGGGAGCTGGTTCCGGCAAGACAAGAGTGCTGACACACAGGATTGCCTATCTGATGGATGAGAAGGGAGTAAATCCGTGGAATATTCTGGCTATTACGTTTACCAATAAGGCTGCTCAGGAGATGAGAGAGCGTGTGGATAAGCTGGTGGGCTTTGGTTCTGAGAGTATCTGGGTGTCTACTTTCCACTCAGCCTGCGTAAGAATCCTTCGGAGACATATTGATAATCTGGGATATGACACGAATTTTACAATCTATGATACAGATGACCAGAAGTCTCTTATGAAAGATGTGTGCAGGAAGATGAACATTGACACCAAGATTTATAAAGAGCGTTCCCTTCTTGCCCAGATTTCCCATGCCAAGGATGAGTTGCTTACACCAGATGATATGGAGATGAAAGCTGCCGGAGATTACAATATGAAGAAAGTGGCTTCTGTTTACCGTGAATACCAGGCTGCTCTTCGTAAGAATAATGCACTGGACTTTGATGATCTGATCGTAAAGACGGTGGAGCTTTTTGAAAAATGCGGTGCAGTGCTGGAGTACTATCAGGAGCGGTTTAAATACATTATGGTGGATGAGTATCAGGATACCAATACGGCACAGTTTAAGTTTATCAGCCTTCTGGCTCAGCGTTATCAGAATCTTTGTGTGGTAGGTGATGATGACCAGTCCATTTATAAATTTCGTGGGGCTAATATTGGAAATATTCTTGGATTTGAGCATGTTTTTCCAGATGCCCGGGTAATCCGTCTGGAGCAGAACTACCGCTCTACAAGGAATATCCTGAATGCAGCGAACCAGGTGATTGCGAATAATACAGAGCGTAAGGCAAAAACCCTGTGGACAGAGAACGAAGAAGGCAGCAAGGTGCATTTTCGCCAGTTTTTGAATGCCTATGAGGAAGCAGAGTATGTGGCAGGGGAAATCAGCAAGTTAAAAAGAAACGGTCTTGGAAACTACCGTGATTGCGCTATTCTTTATCGTACCAATGCCCAGTCCCGTATTTTCGAGGAGAAATTTATTGCAGCCAATATTCCATATAAACTGGTAGGAGGCGTTAATTTCTATGCGCGTAAGGAAATCAAGGATCTTCTCTGTTATCTGAAAACGATTGATAATGCCAGAGATGATCTTGCTGTGCAGAGAATCATCAATGTGCCGAAGCGTGGAATTGGTGCAACGACACTTGGACGTGTCCAGGATTATGCGGACAATATGGGAATCAGTCTGTATGAGGCATTGCGCGTGGCTGAAGAGGTTCCTTCTATTGGAAGAAGCTTGTCAAAGATCGATGGCTTTGTAACTTTTATACAGATGCTGAAGAGCAAGGCAGATGTGATGACAGTGGAGGAAATCCTGCAGGAGGTAATTGATTCCACAGGTTATGTGGCAGAGCTGGAAGCTGAGGATACAGAAGAATCAAGAGCAAGAATTGAGAATATTGATGAGTTGATTTCCAAGACTGTGGCTTATCAGGAGGATATGGAGGAGCAGAATCAGCCTGCTACGCTTTCTGGCTTTCTGGAAGAGGTGGCACTGATAGCAGATATTGATACTGTAGATCCGGATCAGGATTATGTGCTCCTTATGACTTTACATAGTGCCAAGGGTCTGGAGTTTCCGAAGGTGTTTATGGTAGGAATGGAAGACGGCATTTTCCCTAGTCATATGACCATCAGCTATGGCGATGACGGGGAGATGGAAGAAGAGAGAAGACTTTGTTACGTGGGAATTACCCGTGCAATGAAAGACCTTACTTTGACTTGCGCCCAGCAGAGGATGATCCGTGGAGAGACTCAGTATAACAGGGTTTCCAGGTTTGTGAGAGAGATTCCAAGAGAACTGGTAGATCTGGGACACACTATTCAGGAGAAGAAGCCGAAAGTGGAGGAACTAATCCCAACACCGGCGAAATACTCCAAGATGAAAGAAATTCTCCAGGGCAGAAATTACAAGCCAAGAGAATTTAAAGTAACAAAAGCCAATTCGCTGGATTATGAGGTGGGAGATACGGTTCGCCATATTAAATTTGGCGTTGGAATTGTGAAAGAAATCGTGGAAGGCGGTCGTGATTATGAGGTTACAGTGGAGTTTGATAAGGTTGGTGTGAAGAAGATGTTCGCAAGCTTTGCCAAGCTGAAGAAAATTTGATTGGAAATTGGGTTTGGAAAAATTTAAAATTAATATATTAACTATGGTAAAATAATTGCAAAAGTGGTATAATAAATAAACCTAATGAGTACTTTGAAAGAGAGGATGGTATCACATGAACATTAAAATGGATAAGCTCGAGGAATTATTATCATTACTTAAGAAAAAAGAAGATGAGAAGCAGAAGAATACAGTCCTCTGGGTACTGGCTATCATTGGCGCTGTAGCTGCTGTTGCAGGAATTGCATTTGCAGTATATCGCTTCTTCGCACCGGATTATCTTGAAGACTTCGAGGAAGACTTTGATGATGATTATGACGATTATTTCGAGGATGAGGAGAAATAAGTAAGGCGTTTAGCGGATATCCACGGTCGTCCACAATTTTTGGAATACAAATCTGGTTTGGATGTGGATAATTTCGGGGATTTTTTATAAGTGAGTGCATATTAAATGAAAAGGTATACGGGCATATAGCAGTTATGCTCCCCCGTATACCTTATTTTTGATTTAAGGTAATTGTTCTGTATCTTCATAGTAATACGCTTCGCGATGCATAGAAATCATGCATTTACATGATTTCGCGCCGCAATTTTCGGGTTTTCTGTGAACTTTGTTCACAAAAAAACACCTCGCGGAACGTTACCAGTGAACAGTAATCCATTAGCGACAGCATTATATATAAAAGATAGCTGCGGAATAGTTACGATCTATATATAATTATTTTATGGAGGATTTATGAAAAAAGGAGAGATTTACGAAGGAATTATCGAGAAAGTTGATTTCCCCAACAAGGGATATGTGAACATAGATGGAGAAAAAGTAATTGTAAAAAATGGAATTCCAGGTCAGAAAGTTCGCTTTATGATCAATAAGAAGCGCTCGGGCAGGGCAGAAGGCAGGCTTTTGGAGGTTCTGGAGGATTCTCCCCTTGAGGTAAGAGAGCCTGTATGTAAGATTTTTCCGGCATGCGGTGGCTGCATGTACCAGACAATGTCCTACGAAGAACAGTTAAAAATGAAGGAAACTCAGGTGAAAGGACTTCTCCAGGAGGCAGTAGGTAGTGATACAGACCTTCACTGGGAAGGAATCCACGGAAGTCCTATTGAATTTGGTTACCGTAATAAGATGGAATTTTCCTTTGGAGATGAATATAAAGATGGTCCTCTTTCTCTTGGTTTGCACAAGAAAGGCAGCACTTACGACGTACTGACAGCTTCTGACTGCAAGCTGGTGCATCCGGATATGACAGCGATCCTTTCCAGTGTGCTGGACTTTTTTACAGAGCTTGGGGCTGTGCATTATAAGAAAATGCAGCATACTGGTTATCTGCGCCACTTGCTTCTGCGCCGCGGTGTGACCTCTGGTGAAATTCTGGTACATGTGATCACCACAAGCCAGGCAGAGTACGACTATGCGCCGCTGGTATCAAGGCTTCTGGCTCTTCCGCTGGAGGGAAAAATAGTGGGAATTATGCACATTATCAATGATTCTCTGTCTGATGTGGTGCAGAGCGATGAAACCAGATTGCTTTATGGACAGGATTACTTCTATGAAACGTTGCTGGGTCTGCGATTTAAGATTAGTACATTTTCCTTCTTCCAGCCAAACTCACTGGCAGCCGAAGTATTGTACTCTATTGTGCGTGATTACATTGGTGACACCAAGGACAAAGAAGTATTTGATCTCTACAGCGGTACTGGAACTATTGCCCAGCTTCTTGCTTCTGTTGCGAAAGAGGTTATCGGCGTGGAAATTGTTGAGGAAGCTGTGGAAGCTGCAAAAGTAAATGCCGCCTTAAATGGTCTCACCAATTGTCGTTTCATCGCAGGTGACGTCCTGAAAGTCCTGGACGATCTTACTGAAAAACCAGATATGATCATTCTGGATCCCCCTCGCGATGGAATCCACCCCAAAGCGCTGCCGAAGATCCTGGCATATGGAGTGGAAAACATCGTCTATATCTCCTGCAAACCAACAAGTCTTGCAAGAGATTTACCTGCATTTCTGGCAGCTGGTTATGAGGTTCAGCGCAGCTGCAGCGTGGATCAGTTTTGTGAGACGGTGCATGTCGAGACGGTAGTCTTGATGTCAAGAAAATAAAATCAAGTGCCAGAAAGCGGCGTATTTCCGGGATTTTTCGGAAGTTGGGAATAGAAGCCTAACTCCTGAAAAAGCTCGGTTGTTTTATATGGAAACATATCTACTGCAAAATGTGTGTCAGGTTGTAACCTCGGATTAGATGTCACGATTTGAGGCAGTGGATTAGATGGCAAGGGAAAATTCGGTGAATCGCGATTTGTCAGAGCGTTATAGAGGATAAAATTATGTTTTTTGGATATTATCAATTTCACGAAAGTAATTATGCAATCCTTCATATGCAGAAGGGTGCCATTGCTTCGCAAGAGAAGCATATAAAGGGTATCCAATTTTAAGAGACAACAGGTATAAAATATATCTAATTTCCTGTTGTCTCAAATCAACGTATGAAGGGAATTAGAAAAATGAATAATCCATTTAAAAGAATGACCAAAAGAGAATGGGCACTTTGGTTCGTGTCTATTGCTATTGTTGTTATGTCCAATATTATGGCAGGAAGAGTAGATGCTTTGACACTTACTGCAACTTGTATTGGTGTAACTTCACTGATATTTGCCGCACAGGGAAATGTATGGGCACCGATATTGATGACGATTTTCTGCATCCAGTATGCGATAATATCATACCGTTTTCGCTACTGGGGAGAGATGTTTACTTACTTATTTATGTCACTTCCGATGTCTGTTTGGTCGATTGTGACATGGCTGAAAAATGCGAGAAACAGTAGTGATGGAACAGTAGAAATACGAAAAATTACAAGAAAAGGAGCAGGAGTTCTTGTTCTTTGCAATGTGGCAGTGACAATTGCATTTTATATATTACTAAAAAAACTTAACACGCCGAATCTGATATTTAGTACCATTTCGGTAGTAACAAGTTTTTTTGCTGCATCACTCACTATGTTACGGTCTTCCTATTATGCTTTGGGATATGCATCGAATGACATCGTGCTGATTATCTTATGGATACTGGCATCAATTAAGGACCCGGGGTATATTCCAGTGGTTGTAAATTTCTTGATATTTTTTCTTAATGACATGTATGGATTCATATGTTGGAAGAAAAGAGAAACAGCACAGTGTTAAGACAATTCTGGTTTGTGGATGTAGAAAATACCCTCCAGGTATTCCCGGTAGATGCGCTTTACCACCTCTGCCTGTTCCGGATCGATGATGAGATTCCCATCTGCATCCTTGGTGTAGCCGAGGAAGTGATTGTGATTTACCTGTACCTGGCCATTCTGGTAGCGAAACTGGAGTCCCAGCTTCACATTCTGGCTGAGGGATTATGATTCCTACTGCGCAAGGAAAGCCATAATCGTAATCAGAACCTCACCCTTGGCATCCATTGTATTGATGGCTTCCTTTTCAAAGAAGACGGGAATGTTCTTATCTTTCAGCTGGCGGATGTATTTCAGGCAGTCCAGCGTGTTTCTGGCAAATCGGCTGATGGACTTGGTGATAATCATGTCGATGTTTTCGGCTTCGCAGTCGTCAATCATCCATTGCCTTTGTATTTGCGTTAGAGCTTGCCGCTGCAAGGATATCTGCGAAATGCCCAGAATCTTTGGCTGTCAGACCAAATGCAGTCAGTGCATCGGTTACGATATCCGATGTGGTGGCGAGGTCCTCACCAGATGCCGCAGCAAGGTTCATGATACCTTCGATACCATCCAGCATGTCGGAGGTTTTCCATCCAGCCATCGCCATGTAGTTCATAGCATCCGCAGCCTCGGATGCTGAGAACTTGGTTTTCGCACCCATCTCATGAGCCTTTGCACGGAGCTTATCGAAATCATCTCCGGTTGCACCAGACACGGCGGCTACCTGGCTCATAGAAGAATCAAAATCGGAGTCTGTTTTTACAGCAGCAACGCCAAGAGCTGTAACTGCAGCAGAGGCAGGAAGGAGCTTTTCGCCGGTGGAGGAAACCTTATCGCCTGCAGACTTCAGGTTTTCACCAGCAGTAGCAATCTTCTGCACAGCAGTGGCAGACTGATTGGCCTGCGCTTACAGCTTTTTGAGATATTCTTCCGTTTCGATGATCTCCCTCTGAAGAGCATCATATTTCAGGAGCTTTTCGACATCCTTAAGTTGTGACTGCGTATTCTTGATTTCTGAATTGACACCCTTTAAGGCTGTCTGAAGTTTGGTGGTATCGCCACCGATCTCGACCGTGATACCCTTGATTCTACTTCCCGCCATAGCGCACCTCCTTTCCTGGATTTGGGCATAAGAAAAGCACCTACCATTTCTGATAGATGCTTTCTGAATTGCTATTCTGTTTTTTAAATCTATTTTTTGAATAGTTCTGAGTGCGTACCAAGCCTGTAAAGCATGAGTACTAAAACGTTGTTCTGAATCTCATAAATGAGCAACCAGTCCGGTTCGATGTGACACTCACGCGTGCCTTTATAGTTTCCTGTAAGGTCATGATCCCTGTATTTTGCATCCAGCGTACCGCCATTCGCCAGAATATCGATTACCTCAAACAGCTTATCAAGATTTTTATTTTGCTTTTTGGCAAGCTTCAAATCCTTTTTAAACTGATTGGTAAACTGAATGTCGTATTTCATACGTCGAGAGCTGCCTTAAGCGCATCCATACTGGAATAACGCGGAGCAGAAGGATCCTTCATCATTTTTCTGCCATCCTCAATGGCAGCGGCTGTCGTATCATTCGGTACTTCCAGTTTTAATTCAAAAGGAATACCATGCTCACGGATAGCGGTTCTCAGGAACATATTTACAGCAGTTGTCATATTCAGACCAAGCTCATTGAAGATTTCCTCCGCCTGATCCTTGATTGCCTTCTCTGTACGAATATTTAAATTAGTTGTTGCCATACAGAACACCTCCATTCAAGTATAGTATACTCAAATGCGTGTCTAATGTCAACACACTGTCATTATATAAGGCACATAAATTTGCTAAAATGCATCAAAATCCCTCTGCGTAGCGATCTGCGCATAGCCTTTGTACTCATCATTGCTGCTTTCTGCGTACATGTCGTTCACCATCCCAATCGTAAGAAGATCCAGATCCCGGCTGGAGATTCCGAGCTGTACGCAGCGAAGCAGAAACAAGGGTGTGGTCATCGGGCGGTCAGTTGCGTGAAGTTTTTTTTAGACTCCACATCCGTCTGGATATTCTATAGATTGAACAGGTGATCCGTACCGGGACAGCAGACATCGGAGAAAAGTATTTGGCTGTAATCCGTAAGGCTGCCAGTGATTACACAAGAGAAATCTTTCATAATCTGAGAGAACGGGAATACAATCCGGAGCTGATGCGTTTATATGTAGTTGTTGGTGGTGGCTGCTGCATGATTCAGAACTTCGGGGAATATGACAAAGACAGAGTAACGATTGTGCGAGACATCTTCGACTTTGCGAATGGTTCATAAACACAGATTTTCTATCAAAATATTATTGACGCACCGGAAACTTCATGGTATTTTATTTTTGATGAAAAATGGGAATTATTTAAAGGCAAACTTGCTGAAAGGCAGGGACGCAAAGCCAGAAGGGGCTAAAGTCAGAAAGTCTGACCATGTCAGCCGGTTGCTGCTGTTTCCATATATAGAAAAGACGTGAGAACGGAAGCGATTCCGATACCTTTTATACTATATGTATATGGATGTGTGAGTTTAAAAAGATGTAGCAGGGACACTGGCAGGATGTTTGTCAGGTGTCCTTTTTATATGCCAAAATATGTACGAGAACTTGCCGGAGCATGTTCTGGAGCGTGGTTGAAAAAGCATTCCTACAATCTGCGCGCCACATTTTGCAGAAAGCCTTTTTCAAACACGTATCAAACAGAGTGAGGGTTTTTATAAAATGTTATATAAGGAAAATTATGAGGATAAAATATATTCTTTAAACAAGACGGTACCTGGACAAACACAGGATTTATCACAGGCAATACAGAAAACACTGGAAAATAATGGCGGGGTAGGTATGTTGACCGGATATTATGACCAAAATCTGTCTATTCTGTCTGTGAGTAATCTGCTGCTACATAGTATAGGACATACGTTCGATTCTTTTATGAAGCAGACAAAAGGCTCATTGAAGAATTTTTTTTACGGCAAGGATATAAGTATATTGGATCGAGACCGTTTTTTGCAGATCCACGGAGCCGGGGAAGCGCAGATTCTTACAGCGGACGGTACAGTGAATAATGTACGGCTTTATAAAGAGGATGCGACAGATGAAGCAGGCAGACAGATCTGGATTATGTCCGTACAGGTCAACTGGGATCATGTAAATCTGGCACTGATCAATGAGGCTATCTGTTCCGGCTTCTGGTATTTTGACTGTGACGAAAACAGTGAGATTGTGAATGCAAACTGGAGCCATGAGTTCCGAAAAATGCTTGGCTATCATGATACTCTGGATTTTCCGAATAAACTGGAATCCTGGTCAGATCTTCTGCATCCACAGGATAAAGAAAGAGTAATGATGCAGCTTCAGGCGGCAATTGCGGATAAGACGAATCAGGTAAAATACCAGGTAGAGTACCGTATGAGAATGAAGGATCATCAGTACCAGTGGTTTCGGGCATCAGCAGAAGTAATACGCCGGCTGGATGGTTCTGCCAGCAGGATTGCCGGGATTTTTATTAATATTGATGCGGAAAAAAAAGAAATTATGCAGGCACAAAAGTCAGCTGCTTTCCACCGTGCCTTTACGAAAACAGATCTGTGCGAATATTATGTTAACCTGGAAGCAAACACATTTGATACCTTTAAGGTTGAACCGTCCCTGATGACTGTTTTTGAACAGAGTCATACATGGGATGAACTGATCCGGCATTTTGTGGATTCCTATGTTGTGGAAACAGATAAGAAGGCAGTATCTGCTTTTTATGATCGTGGCTATATTGCGGAAAAACTGAAGGGTCTGGAAACCGAATTGTCTTTGGAGTGCCGAATCACTCTGAAGGGAGAAGAACGATGGGTCCGTAATGTGATCATACGTGGCGAGATAGAGGATTCAGAATATGCCATGATTTTTCTGCGGGATATTACGGAGGCAAAGGTAGAGAGCGCACGGCATCTGCAGATGGCAGCGGATAATGCTTCCATGGAGCAGCTGATTCAGAGCATAGTGCGTCTGGTTGACCGTTTTGTTGTCTGTGATCTGGAAAATGACAGATATGAATTCTACAATCTGAATGGACAGATGATATATAAACCTCTGGGCTTCTATCATGATTTTCAGATGCAGGTTCTTGAAAAGTATAAGACACTGGAACCGTTGGAAGCTATAGATATTCTGATAGCCCCGGAAAATATCCGGGAAAATCTGAAAAGCGAAAATGATATTTATAAGTTTGAGTATTGCAGCCTGGATGAAAAGACTTATAAAATCGCTTCTTATATTCCCTTGGAATGGAAGAATGGAAAGCTGGAAAAGGTATTGCTGGCATCCATGGATGTGACACAGGAGAAGAAAGCAGAGATTGAATCCCGTCAGGCACTGAAAGAGGCTTACCGGTCCGCAGAAAATGCAAATCGTGCAAAAACAGAATTCCTTTCCAATATGTCCCATGATATCCGGACACCGATGAATGCCATTGTGGGTCTGACAGCAATCGCCGGAGCAAATATTGAGAGTCAGGACAGAGTTATTGAATGTCTCAGCAAGATTACAGAATCAAGCCGTCATCTGCTTGGGTTGATCAATGAAGTGCTGGATATGGCACGTATTGAAAGTGGAAAAATGACACTGGCACAGGAAGATTTCAATCTGTCAGAATTGGTGGATAATCTTATTACACTTACGCGACCGGTGCTTGATGAACATAAACATAATTTTGATATACACATTAATCATATTGAACATGAGGATGTCTGCGGTGACAGTCTGAGGATTCAGCAGGTATTTGTGAATCTGATGAGTAATGCGATCAAGTATACACCGGATGGCGGGAATATTACTTTTTCCATAGAGGAAAAGCCAAATGGATTTTCGGAGCTTGGATGCTATGAATTCACGATTGAGGATAATGGAATCGGTATGTCGCCGGAATTCCAGAAAATCATGTTTGATCCCTTCAGCCGCGCAGATGACCATCGGACAACCAGAGTTCAGGGAACTGGTCTGGGAATGGCAATCAGCAGAAATATTGTAAATCTGATGAATGGTAATATTAAAGTGGACAGCACCTTACACAAGGGAACTAAAATTACGGTAACAATTTATCTTGAACTTCAGGAAAAAGAGAAAGAAAAGGATGAAAATCTGATGAATTTGCCGGTTCTGGTTGTGGATGATGATAAGACATGCTGTGAAAGTACAGTTGCGACATTGAAGGAGATTGGAATTACAGGCGAATGGGTCCTCTCCGGCAGAGAAGCCGTTGAGCGCTGCTATGCACGTCATGAGCTAAAAAATGATTACTTTGCTGTTATTTTGGACTGGAAGATGCCGGATATGGATGGCATAGAAACTGCCAGACAGATTCGGAAACGGATAGGGAAGGAGATTACCATCATTGTACTGACATCTTATGAGTTCAGCGAGATTGAAGAAGATGCAAAGGCAGCAGGTGTAGATGCTTTTATTGCAAAACCGTTATTCCGTTCCAGGCTGACCGCTACACTGCGGCAGTTTGTTTCTGACAAAAAAGAAAAAACAGCAAGGAATTATCTGGAGAATCTGTCAGAAGCAGATTACACAGGAAAAAGGATTCTGCTGGTCGAGGATAATGAGTTAAACAGAGAAATTGCAGTGGAAATCCTGCAGATGACAGGGGCAGAAGTTGAGACAGCCGAAAATGGAAAAATTGCAGTTGAAAAAGTGGAGGTTTCTCCAAAAGACCGGTATGACCTTATTTTTATGGATATCCAAATGCCTGTTCTGAATGGTTATCAGGCAACCGCAGCAATTAGAAGCCTCCCCGGTGAAAAAGGAGAACTGCCAATTGTTGCCATGACTGCCAATGCTTTTGCAGAAGATGTACAGCTGGCAAAAAATACAGGTATGAACGGACATATCGCAAAGCCGCTGGATATGAATAAGCTGAGTGATGTTTTGAAAAAATGGCTGTAATGATACTGCGAACGGAGTGAACAGGAACGCTGTAATTTATTTATGTGTAGGCGAAAAAATAATTGACAGAAAAACACAGTCATTATAAAATATTTCCGAAAGGTAATGTGGACAAAAGTCTGGGTGGATAAGCTTCCCAGGCTTTTTATGTGAAGATAGAACAGACCGCAGTTTTCTTATTGAAAGAGAAATGTCTGTTTGAAAGTCTGTTGCCTGTCTTTCATTGAGGAGAGAAAAATTTATGTTAAATCAGTTTTCAAGAACCCAGCTTCTTCTTGGAGAAGAGGGGATGAAGAAGCTTGCCGGTGCCAGAGTGGCAGTATTTGGAATCGGCGGTGTTGGCGGATATGTGTGTGAGGCGTTGGTGAGAAGCGGGGTAGGTGCTTTTGACCTGATCGATGACGACAAGGTATGCCTTACGAATCTGAACCGCCAGATCATAGCAACGCGAAAAACAGTGGGAAAATACAAGACGGATGTTATGAAAGAGCGTATGCTGGAAATCAATCCGGACGTGAAGGTGGAGACACATAAGTGTTTTTTTCTGCCGGAGAATGCAGACGATTTTCCATTTGAAGAATATGATTATATTGTAGATGCAGTAGATACCGTTACTGCAAAAATCTCCCTTGTCATGAAGGCGAAGGAGAAAGGGGTTCCGATCATCAGTTCTATGGGTGCCGGAAACAAACTGGATGCAAGCCAGTTTAAAGTTGCGGACATTTATAAGACTAAGGTCTGCCCTCTTGCCAAGGTTATGCGCCGCGAACTGAAGAAACGTGGCGTCCGTAAGCTGAAAGTGGTTTATTCCGAGGAAATCCCTACAAGACCGATAGAGGATATGTCCATCAGCTGCAGAACCCACTGTATCTGCCCGCCAGGTGCCAAGCACAAATGTACAGAGCGTCGTGATATTCCGGGAAGCGTAGCATTTGTGCCGTCTGTTGCAGGACTGATCATTGCCGGAGAGGTTGTGAAGGATCTTTGCAAGCCTTGAAAGATCCCACAAAGTGGGGAGTGCAGGTAATTGAGGATTATGCTCTGAAACGTGACGATTATGCAGATTTCTCCCCGAGAGGGAACGTTGTGTTATAATAAACTAGTCAAGTACAAGGAGGCTTTGGGAGAGCTTTGGTAAACAGAATTGCCATATGTGACGACGTGGAAGTTGAGCGTTTTGTGCTGAAGCGTCAGTTGATGGTGTACTTTCAGACAAATGGCAGGGAGGCGCAGATCCAGGAATATGAATCTGGAGAGAGCCTCCTTGCAGACATTGAAGAGGGCTATATATGGCCAGATCTGATTTTTCTTGATATTTATATGGGCGATCTGAATGGAATGGACACGGCACGGAAGCTGCGTGACCTGGGAGTAAAAGCGCCTATTGTATTTCTGACTGCTTCACCTGATTTTGCGCTTGAAAGTTATGAGGTAGAAGCATCCGGCTATCTTCTGAAACCTGCAGAAGAGAAGCAGACCACAGCAATTTTAAACAGACTGCTGAAGTCTGAGCTTCGCAGGCGGATTTCCGTGAAATGCAGAAGACAGTATCGTTATCCTTTCGTGGATGAAATTTTATACCTGGAAAGTGACCGCCATACAGTAACCTTACATATGCTGGATGGTTCGGTGCTTGAAACTGCGGAAAAACTTGGGAATCTTGAGAAAAAGATAGAGGATCCCCGTTTTTTGCGTTGCCACCAAAGCTTTCTGGTAAATATGGATCACATTACAGATGTAGAAGAGGAGTTTTTACTCCGAAATGGAGAACGGGTTCCCATTCGCGTGAGAGGACGTAAGGATGTGCTGGATGCTTATAATCACTATTTCAGGATAAAGTCATCCGGCAATTGAAAGAGAGCAATTGCCAGTATGGTGAATAAAAAAACGGATTTCATAGACAACAGGCAGGAAACACAGTGATTAAACGGAGCTATTGCTCTCTTGATCGCTATGTTTCCTGCCTGTTTTTGTATGGTGCAGATTGCGGTATATTTTGCTCGAATTCGACCTACGCAGCCCGCTGCGGCGCCCTCATCCGGGCAAAATCTCCCACAAATTGTGATGTACATCTTGCGGAAAGCCTTTTTTAGACACGCTTTCGTTTCTTAATCCCTGGAAAACAGATCCCTTGTATAAACCTTTTTCTTCACATCGTCCAGGACCTTGTCATAACGGTTCGCCAGAATACACAGGCTTTTTTCTTTAAACTCTTCCAGATTATTTACAACCTTGCTGCCAAAAAATGTGGAACCGTTTTCCAAATTGGGCTCATAGATGATGACAGTGGCGCCTTTTGCCTTGATCCGTTTCATAACACCCTGAATGCTGCTTTGCCGGAAATTATCGGAATTACTCTTCATAGTGAGGCGGTAGACGCCGATAACCACTTCTTTTTCCAGGCTTGACTGATAAAGGTTGTCCTCATTGTAGTTGTAATAGCCGGCTTTTTGCAGTACCTGATCAGCAATAAAATCCTTTCGGGTACGGTTGCTTTCCACGATTGCGGACATCATATTCTGAGGAACGTCGTTGTAATTGGCAAGAAGCTGTTTGGTGTCCTTAGGCAGGCAGTAGCCGCCGTAGCCAAAGGAAGGATTATTGTAATGAGTTCCGATCCGGGGATCCAGACAGACTCCATTGATAATATCGCGGGTGTTCAGCCCCTTCATTTCCGCGTAAGTATCCAGCTCATTAAAATAGGAAACACGAAGTGCCAGATAGGTGTTGGCAAAAAGTTTTACAGCTTCTGCTTCCGTATATCCCATGAACAAGGTGTCGATATTTTCTTTGAGAGCACCCTCCTGAAGAAGTGCTGCAAAAGTGTGAGCTGCCTCTCTGGTGTGCTCATCACAGGAGACAATGATCCTGCTTGGGTAAAGATTGTCGTACAGGGCCTTGGACTCTCTGAGAAATTCCGGGCTGAAAATAATATTGTTATTGTGAAGCTTCTTTCGGATAGATTCTGTGTAGCCTACAGGAATCGTAGATTTGATCACAATTGTGGCAGCAGGATTCACCCTTGTGACCAGGCTTAGTACAGCTTCAACAGCGGAAGTGTCGAAATGATTTTTCCTGCTGTCATAGTTGGTGGGGGTGGCCACTACCACAAAATCAGCCTCTGCGTAGGCGGATTCTCCGTCTGAGGTGGCCGTAAGATCCAGTTCCTTTTCCGACAGGTATTTTTCGATATATTCATCTTGGATTGGAGATTTCTTCTGGTTTATCAAAGCAATCTTCTCCGGAATTATGTCAACTGCAACAACATGATTATGCTGAGCCAGCAGTACAGAAATAGAAAGCCCTACATATCCGGTACCTGCGACTGCAATAGATTTATTCATGGTAAGTTCCTTTCTTAAAAAAGTGTGAAATCGGGAAAAAAGAGTTTAAATTTTCACAGTTTGTGCTACAATATATAACACTAATGATGAACCGTTCATGCACAATTTTTATAAATAATAACATGACAGACTGGAAAATACAACGCCTTGGGAACTTTTTGGAATATGCAGATTACAGAACGTTACCAGTGAACAGTAATACAGAACTGACTTTTAAACAGTCTCTGATGAATGGAGGAACAGAATATGTGTACAGCAGCAACCTATAAAACAAAGGATTTCTATTTTGGAAGAACTCTGGATTATGAGATTTCCTATGGAGACCAGGTAGTGATCACGCCTAGAAATTATGTATTTGACTTAAGAGAAGGCGGTCAGCTGAAAAATCATTATGCCATGATCGGAATGGCATGTGTTATGGAGAACTATCCTCTGTATTATGATGCGGTCAATGAGAAAGGGCTTGGAATCGCCGGCCTTAATTTCGTTGGAAATGCCAGCTACAAGAAGCCTGTAGAGGGGAAAGACAATATCACTCAGTTCGAACTGATCCCATGGATTCTGGGAAAATGTGCTACAGTGAAAGAAGCACGCCAGCTTCTTAAGAATATGAACCTGATTGACACCCCATTTCTTCCTGATCTGCCAGTTGCGCAGCTGCACTGGATTATTGCGGACAAAGAGGAATGTATTACCCTGGAGTCGTTGGAAGAGGGAATGAAAATATATGATAATCCAGTAGGTGTCCTCACAAACAATCCGCCCTTTAACTATCAGATGTTTAATCTGAACAATTATATGCAGCTGGCTGTGGAAAACCGCAGTAACACGTTTTCAGAAAATCTGGAACTGAATCAGTACAGCCGGGGAATGGGTGGCATGGGACTGCCGGGAGATCTCTCCTCCCAGTCAAGATTTGTGCGGGTGGCCTTTGTAAAAATGAACTCTCTGTCCGGGGATTCAGAAGAAGAAAGTGTAAGCCAGTTTTTCCACATTCTTGGCAGCGTAGACCAGCAGAGAGGCTGCTGCAAGCTGGGAGAAGACAAGTATGAGATTACGCTATATACTTCCTGCTGTAATACAGATAAGGGAATCTATTATTATAATACTTACGACAATCACCAGATCAGTGCTGTGGATATGTACAAGGCGGATTTGGATGGTGAGAAGCTTTATACCTATGCGCCCATAAAAGGGGAACAGATCAGAATGCAAAATTAGCTTTCGTTTCGAAATAAATGTTTCAAAAAACTACCATGTTCCAGAAAGAATGTTCGATTCTTATTGCAAAATTTTAATTTAGTGCTATAATGAACTATCATAGATTCAGATGGCGAATTCATATGAGTTCGCCATTTTCTATAGAACAAATCTGGCACTCATATTAAAGGAGTGCTAACAATACAAGGAGGAAACATGTATGATTACAATACCAGTTTATGAACTTCTTCTTTTACCGGAAGTTACATTTTTCTTTAAAAAAGATATGTTTCCGGAAGGCAGAATTAAAGAACAGAATATCGGAGAAGAAATTCTCTTCGTTTTACAGAAGAAAGAAATAGCCCCAGAGGAAATTTCCATGGAAAATATTTTTCCAGTGGGCGTGATGGGAATCATTGAGAATATAGACGAGGAAGGCAGCGTCAAGATTACTACCAGAAGAAGAGTGCAGGTGACTCATGTAGAATATACTGACAGCATGGTTCAGGCAGAAGCGGTAGATCTTCCGGATATCCAGGATATCTCCCCGGAAGAAGAAAAGGAGAAATTTGATAAGATCAAGAAAGAACTGATGGATTTTGCAAAAGGCTTTCAGTGGGGCGTCTGGGTACGCAGCATGATCTACCATTGGAAAAGCTATCCGGAAGCCGTCAGTGCCCTGGCTGGTTACATGAGCCTTTCCTGGGAAGAAAAATACCATATGATCGAGGTGGATTCCAGGAAAGAACGCATGCATCTGATGGAAGAGGCTGTCTATGAGCTGATGGAGATTTTCCGTGTCAGTGAGGAAGCTGAGACTGCGCAGAAGAACTCCAATGAGAAAGTTTACCGGGAGTCCGCTATCCGGAAGCAGATCGAATTTCTTCAGCAGCAGCTGGACGAAATGCATCCGGAGAATATTTCTGATGTGCGCCGTTTCCAGAAGAAAATCCAGGAATCCGGCATGAATGAGGAAGCACGCAAAGAAGCTGAAAAGGTGCTGAACCGCATGAAGCAGGAAGGAAAAGACAGCCATGAGTATGGTATGCTGTATGATTATCTGGACTTTGCTACAAGTCTTTCCTGGAAGACAGAGGAACCTGCTGAAATTGATTTGAACGAGGCAGAAGAAATCCTGAATGAAGACCATTATGGGTTGAAAAAAGTAAAAGAGCGAATTATCCAGCAGCTTGCTGTTATGGCTCTTAATAAGAAACAGTCTGGTTCCATTTTATTGTTTGTAGGTGCGCCTGGAACTGGAAAAACCAGTATCGGACAGAGTATTGCCCGTGCGCTTCACCGTAAATACGTGCGTATCAGTCTTGGTGGAATCCGTGATGAAGCGGAAATTCGAGGACACAGAAGAACCTACATAGGTGCTATGCCAGGCAGGATTATGGAAGGAATGAAGAGAAGCGGAGCTGCAAATCCGGTTATGGTACTGGATGAGGTGGACAAGCTCGCCAAAGATTACGGCGGTGATCCGGCAAGTGCTCTTCTGGAAGTGCTGGATCCGGAGCAGAACGGAAGCTTTACAGACCATTATATGAATGTTCCTTATGATCTTTCAAATGTGCTTTTTGTGTGTACAGCCAATTCCACCGATACCATTCCTGAGCCATTGCTCAATCGTATGGAAGTAATCCAGTTTCCTGGATATACTGCAGTAGAGAAGTTTCAGATCGCGAGACGTCATCTTTTGCCGAAAGCAATGAAGAGCATGGGAATCAAAGCCCAGAATCTGAAGGTGACAGATGAGGCAATCCGCCGCATTATTGAAGAGTATACAGCGGAGGCTGGTGTCCGCGGACTGAAGAAGCAGATGGATGTGCTATGCAGATATGCAGCTGTGAAGCTGGTAAAGGGTGAGCAGAAGAGCATTACGGTAAGTGAGAAGCGTGTAGCAGAATTTTTGGGACATGGAATTCATCATGAGAAGATTCTGGAAAACCCAGTGCCTGGAGTTGTAACCGGTCTTGCCTGGACCAGTGCTGGTGGAGAAATCCTTTTTATCGAAACTTCTTTTACAAAAGGCGATGGAAAGGTGATCATTACCGGACAGCTTGGAGATGTGATGAAAGAGTCCGCCCAGATTGCCATTACTCTTGTGAAGTCCCTCTATCCGGAATTTGCAGATAAATTCAAGGAAAATGATCTTCACATCCATGTGCCGGCAGGAGCAGTTCCCAAGGATGGCCCATCAGCAGGCATCACGCTGGTAACTGCATTATCCTCTCTGGTGACAGGAAAGCCTGCACCAGCAGAAATAGCAATGACAGGAGAAGTTTCCCTTCGCGGCGGTGTTATGCCTATTGGCGGATTGCCGGAGAAGCTGATGGCTGCCCAAAGAGCTGGCGTAAAGCATGTGTTTATTCCATATGAGAATATGGATGATCTTGATGATGTGGCCGATGAGGTAAAAGAGAAGCTTGAGATTACACCAGTTAAGACCGTGCAGGAGGTTCTGGATTACTGTTTACAGCCTGCACGGTAACAGGCTCTGGAAAAGCTGCTGATATAATAATTTTTTTACCAAAACATATTTTCAGGTTCAAAGAGAGAATTAACAATTAAAATTACAAAAACTATAAGAAGTATGTTATAATAAGTGTACTAAATGAAACAACTGCAAAGACAGAAGTGCAGTGCATGGAAGCCGTTACAGAGTATGAGGCTTTCATTAAAGATCAGATTATAACCCAGACAGAAAGTTGGAGGAAAAGTTATGAAGAAAGGCAAATTATTAGCTACGCTGCTCTGCAGCGCATCAATGGTTATGGGAAGCTTGGTTCCCACGGTACCGGCTATGGCAGATGCTATGAAGGTTGTTACACTTGGCGCAGATCTTTCAGATGAGCAGAAGAACACCATGCTGAAATATTTTAAGGTGGATTCCAGCCAGGTACAGATTATCTACGTTACCAATCAGGATGAGAGGGATCACTTAAGTTCCTATGTTCCGCTGGAGCAGATTGGTACAAGAACAGTGAGCTGCGCTTATGTGAAGCCTACCACATCCGGTGGCATCAAGGTTCGTACCGCCAATTTGAACTGGGTTACCTGCAATATGATTGCAAGTTCCCTTTCCACATCTGGTGTTACCAACTGTGAGGTTGTTGCTGCATGCCCATTCGAGGTATCCGGTACAGGAGCACTGACCGGTATCCAGATGGCATATGAGACTGCCAGTGGACAGAAGCTTGATGAGACCAAGAAGAAGCTTGCTACTGAGGAGATGGTAGTTACAGGTAATCTTGCTGATTCTGTAGGAAAGAATGACGCTACCACTGTTATCAACCAGGCGAAAATGCAGGTTATTGCAGACAATGTTCAGAATGCAGACGATATCTACAATATTGTTGTAAATATCTCCAATAATAACAATGTAACTCTTACAGATGATGAGATTAATACCATCGTAAACCTGCTTCAGCAGATTTCCCAGCAGGACTATGATTACTCTGAGATGCAGGAAACTCTGGAGCGTGTAAATGACAATGTAACAGGAAAGGCAGAGGAGAGCAGTGATTCATCAGATGATGAGGACAGTATTGTGGATAATGTAGACCAGAGTGCTCTTGGTGACAATGTTATCGAGAGTTCTACAGAGGATCCGGGACTTGCTGAGGAGACTGGAGCTGCAGACGAATCCGGTGAAGAATCCTGGGAAGAATTTCCGGCTTCTGATGATTCCGGCGAGAACACAGATGGAAGTACAGATGAGTCAGCTGATGGTGACATCAGTGAAGTTGGCGGAACAGATACTGGTGATGGCAGTGATTCTTCCGAAGAGATCACAGATATATCCCAGCTGAATACAGATTTCCTTGGCGATGATGCGAAAGCGAAATTTGAAAAAGCGAAGACCTTCTGTCAGGGAGAGTACAGCGGTGATGAGGACGCTCTTTACGAAGTAATGGGAGATGATGCTGCAGTTACTGTAACACTTGATTCCGACACAGCCAACAAGCTTTCCATCAAGGTTCTTCAGAAATACCTTGGTATCCTTGGAAATGGTGCTGTTTCCTATCAGGAGGATGGAACTGAGAAATACATTACACCAGAACTGAACATGCTGGATAAAGAGATGAAGAAACTTTTCGGCATTGATGTGATCGATGATGGTGAGTCTTCTGAGGATATTGATGTTCTTGGCGATGCAGTATCTTCTGATGATAAAGATACCCTGTATAAAGATACCATGAAGTTCTTTGAGAAACTTTATGGTGAAAGTTCAGATTCCAGTGATTCAGCTGACGGCTCTGAAAATGTGACAACAGATGAAAGTGCTACAGATGAAGTTGGCGATGAATCTTACGACGAGACTATTGATGAAGAGTCCTACGAAGAATAACAGACCTGAATTCGGAAGAATACTGTTGAATAGTATGTGGTGATGCTCCAGGAGATGACATGTCTGCTGGTGGAAAAGGTACAGAAACTGATATCCAGTGGGATATTGGGGACTGTACCTTTTTTTGCAGAAAACAACTGACCTCTTAAAAATAATCAAAACTGTCTATTGAAGACATACCAGTATCTCGCTATGATAAGTGCTAATTAGATACTGCAGTATAAAAAGCAGTGATTAAACAGGAAACATTGGAGCTTGTTTGAGAAATCATTCCTGCAACTTGTGAGGCACATCTTGCAGAATGTTTTTTCAATATGTACCAGGTTTCCGGGAAAGAGAGAGAAACCTATGAACAAACAGAATTCTACCATTATGAAACTTGCAGAGACTGCACTTCTTGCAGCACTTTGCTATGTATCTTTTACATTTTTGCAGATTAAGATTCCGGTACCGGGTGGAGATGCTACTTCTCTTCACATCGGAAATACCTTCTGCGTGCTTGGAGCTCTGCTTCTTGGCGGTTGGTACGGCGGTCTTGCTGGTTCTATTGGAATGACTATTGCAGACCTTATGGATCCGGTTTACATTACAGGAGCACCCAAGACTTTTGTCCTGAAGCTTTGCATCGGTCTTATAACAGGTCTTGTAGCCCACAAGATTGCAAAGATCAATGAGACGAACGACAAGAAATACGTATTCAAATGGAGTCTGATCGCTTCCATTGCAGGTCTTGCTTTTAATGTGATCGCAGATCCCATCGTTGGCTATTTCTACAAACAGTACATTCTTGGTCAGCCCCAGGAAGTAGCGAGCATCCTTGCAAAATTAAGCGCCGGTGCTACATTTGTAAATGCAATTGTATCTACAATCCTGGTTGTGATTATTTACAATGCAGTTCGTCCAGCCCTTATTAAGGCAAATCTGATTCATGTATATGTAACTGCAGCGAATGCGAAATAAGAAGAAAATAACCATCTGGAAAAGTCAGAATATAAGATAAGTGAAAGCTCTGGAATGTCTGAACCGTGTACCGCCATTGAAAGTCAGATTTAGAATCTGACGATAGGAAGCGAGTTCAGGCAGTCCGGAGCTTTTTTGTGTTGTTAATGAGACTGAGATGTCTGTTAAAAAAAGAAGATGAATGGCTGGCAGTTTATAAAATTTTAAGATTAGTGAAATTTTTATGACTTTTTCTCAGAACCCCTGGAAACACTGGCAAATTGAGAAATTGTGTGCTACAATGTTACCTAAATCGCAAAAGCAAAGGAGTAGTGCTATGAGTCTGGCAGTAGTAACCCTGAAAAAGGGAGAAGGACGTCTTTTGAAATCCGGCGGAATGTGGATTTTTGATAATGAAGTAGCTTCTATTATGGGAAGCTTTGTAAATGGAGATATTGTACTGGTTCATGATTTTGACGGATATCCTCTGGGAAGAGGATTTATCAATACGAATTCCAGGATTGTGGTACGTCTTCTTTCAAGAGATGAGAATACTGTGATCGATGAGGAATTTTTTGAGAAAAGAGTGCGGGATGCATGGGAGTATCGTAAGAAAGTAACGGATACTTCAAGCTGTCGCGTGATCTTCGGAGAGGCAGATTTTCTGCCGGGTTTTATTGTGGACAAGTTTTCTGATGTGCTGGTGGTACAGTCCCTTGCACTTGGAATCGACCGTTATAAAGAGATGCTGGTGGAACTTCTGAAGAAAGTTCTGGCAGAGGATGGTATCCGGATCTGCGGCGTTTACGAGAGAAGTGACGTGAAAGTACGTAAGCAGGAGGGAATGGAGCCATATAAGGGCTTTATTGGTGAAGAGTTCCCTACTTTGGTTGAAATTGTGGAAAATGGTGTAAAATATCAGGTGGATGTAAAAGACGGTCAGAAGACAGGATTTTTCCTGGATCAGAAATACAATCGTCTGGCAATCCAGAAGCTTTGCAGGAATGCCAGAGTTCTGGACTGTTTTACCCATACTGGTTCTTTTGCTTTAAATGCAGGATATGCAGGAGCGAAAGAAGTAACTGGTGTGGATGCTTCACAGCTTGCAGTTGATCAGGCTACAGCCAATGCAGCTTTAAACGGACTTTCTGATTCTGTAAAATTTATCTGTGAGGACGTCTTCGATCTTCTTCCGAAACTGGAAGAGAAAGGCGAGAAATATGACGTGGTGATTCTGGATCCACCTGCATTTACCAAGTCAAGAAGCTCTGTTAAGAATGCAGTGAAAGGCTATCGTGAGATCAATCTTCGTGCCATGAAGCTGGTGAAAGACGGCGGTTTCCTTGCAACCTGTTCCTGTTCACATTTTATGGATTACCAGCTTTTTACCCAGACCATCGGGCAGGCTGCCAGAAATGTGCATAAACGTCTCCGTCAGGTAGAATATCGCACCCAGGCACCAGATCATCCGATCTTATGGTCTGCTGATGAATCTTATTATCTGAAATTTTACATTTTTCAAGTCTGCAGCGACAGATAGGAAAAGACGGAATGATTGCTGGTTGTTTTGTGAACCATAATAGTGAATGTACAGAATCAGGGATAGGGAAATAATATAATAACAAAAGAGCGACAGAAACTTATTCCAGGAAGATAAGTTCACAAGAAAGAAGGTATTTTATTGAAAGAAAAATTTATGAGATTTATGCAGGGACGCAACGGAGTGGATCAGTTTGCAAGATTCACTATGGGAGTGGCACTGGCTGCTATTGTGCTCACCTTATTTACTGGGACCAGAAGTGGAATTGGCGCATTTTTGGATCTGTTTGGAATGGCTGCCATTGTTTATACTTATTTCAGGATTTTTTCCAAAAATATTTCCAAACGTTATCAGGAGAATCAGAAGTATCTTCAGATGACAGATAAGTTAAGAGCCCGTTTCCAGAAAGAGAAGCGAATGATGAGCCAGCGCAAGGACTATCATATTTACAGCTGCCCTGGCTGCGGTCAGAAAATCCGTATTCCCAGAGGCGGATTTAAGAAAGTGGAGATTGAATGTCCCAAGTGTCATACCAAATTTATAAAGAGGCGCTGATATGTTTGGATATATTGTAATGAACAAGCCGGAGATCAAGATGAAGGATTTTGACATGTACAGAACCTTTTACTGTGGACTCTGCAGGGAACTGCGTGAGAAATACGGGATATCCGGCCAGATTACATTAAGCTATGATATGACTTTTGTGATCATGCTTCTTTCCGGCCTTTATGAGCCAAAGACGTACAAGGGCACTACCAGATGCATTCTTCATCCTGTGAGAAAACAGCCAGTTCGAAAGAATGTGATGACAGAATACTGTGCAGACATGAATATACTTTTAACTTATTATAAATGTCTGGATGACTGGAACGATGATAGAAAATATGTGAAGCTTGGTTACGCCAGGCTTCTCGAGGGGAAAAATAACCGTCTGTTAAAACTTTATCCAGATAAGGCGAAGCGGATCGTCGAACTTCTGGATGAGCTTTCCGCTTTGGAGAAACAGGGAGAGACAGATATAGACAGAATGTCCGGGATTTTTGGGCATATTATGGAGGAGATTCTTGCTTACAGGCAGGATGAGTGGGAGAAAAGCCTTCGAAGAATTGGCTTTTATCTTGGCAAATTCATCTATCTTCTGGATGCATATGATGATGTGGAAGAAGATGTGAAAAATAAAGATTACAATCCTTTCGCAGAAAAATATACAATGGAAGGGTTTGAAGGGGAAGTACGCCAGATCCTTATGATGATGATGGCAGAAACCTGCAGAGAATTCGAGAAGCTTCCTATTATTAAATATGGGGATATTCTTCGGAACATTTTATATTCCGGTGTGTGGTGCCGCTTCGAGGAAGTGAGCAGGAAACGCAGGGAAGAACGGGAGAAAGAACATGTTGGATCCATATAGCGTACTGGGAGTTTCCAGAAATGCAACAGATGAAGAAATAAAGAAGGCATACAGAAAGTTAAGCCGGAAGTACCATCCGGATGCGAATATTAACAATCCGAACAAGGATCAGGCAGAAGAGAAGTTTAAGGAAGTACAGCAGGCATATGAGCAGATCATGAGAGAACGCGAGTATGGAAGCAGTGGTGGATCTTCCGGCGGATACGGTGGTTATGGATATGGAGGATTTGGCGGCTTTGGAGGACAGCAGCGCCAGAGCACTTATGAAGATGAGGAAAGTGTGCGCAGACGTGCAGCAGCTAATTTTGTTCAGAGCGGACATTATCAGGAGGCTATGAATGTGTTGAATTCCCTTTCCCAGAAGAATGGAGAGTGGTATTATATTTCCTCCATGGCGAACATGGGAATGGGGAATAATGTAAAAGCGCTGGAGCATATTCGTGAAGCTGTGCGCCAGGAGCCGAATAATCAGCAGTACCGTATGCTCCTGAACCGGATGGAAGGTGGCGGAAGCTGGTATGAGACACAGCAGGGACCGTTTGGAGGAATGCCAGTGGCAGGGGATGATATGTGCCTGAAGCTTTGTCTGGCGAATGCGCTTTGCGGAATGTGCTGTCCGGGAAGCGGAGTGCTGTGCTGTTGATAAAGTAGAAGTTTATGATACTGTACCGTGGAGAAGGATGCCATTGTACAGTATTCTTTTTTGAGGTGTTTTGATGTTACCAGAGAACAGTAATCTTTGAATGACAGATTTTGTTAAAAATCAATTGACAAGAAAACTCGCACGTATTAAACTGTTAAAGCGTGAAATAGATATAGATACCGCAGACGTGAAGCATCTGACGTTCGTATGGGATAATACAGCTTTTGGGGGCTGCATGACCATTTGTGGGGATTGTGCATCTGGCGTGCGGTAGTATAGGAGGAATCAGATAATGAGTATTCGTATTGGTATCCTGGGATATGGTAACCTGGGACGTGGCGTAGAATGTGCGATCAAACACAATCCTGATATGGAACTGGTGGGAGTTTTTACCCGTCGTGCTCCTGAAAGTGTTAAAATTCTGACAGAGACAGCGAAGGTATATTCTGTAGATGATGCTGAGAAGATGAAAGACCAGATTGATGTTATGATTCTTTGCGGCGGAAGTGCTACTGATCTGCCGGAGCAGACACCTAAGTATGCCCAGTGGTTCAATGTGGTAGACAGCTTTGATACCCATAAGAGAATCCCGGAACATTTTGCAAATGTGGACAAAGCAGCTTCTGAGAGCGGTCATGTTGGAATTATTTCTGTAGGCTGGGATCCAGGAATGTTTTCTCTGAACCGCATGTATGCAAATGCAATCCTGACAAACGGCAAGGATTACACATTCTGGGGAAAAGGCGTAAGTCAGGGACATTCTGATGCAATCCGCCGTATCAAAGGAGTAAAAGACGGCAAACAGTACACCATCCCAGTTGAGTCTGCTCTGGAAGCAGTAAGAAGCGGAAAGAATCCGGAGCTTACTACAAGAGAGAAACATACCAGAGAGTGTTTCGTAGTAGCTGAAGAAGGCGCTGATCTTGCAAGAATTGAGAATGAAATCAAGACTATGCCGAACTACTTTGATGAATACGATACCACAGTACATTTTATTTCCGAAGAGGAACTGAAACGTGACCACAGCGGAATTCCGCACGGTGGATTTGTAATCCGCACAGGCAAGACTGGCTGGAACGATGAGAATAGCCATGTGATCGAATATAGCCTGAAACTGGATTCCAATCCGGAATTTACTTCTTCTGTAATCATTGCATATGCAAGAGCTGCATACCGCATGAACCAGGAAGGACAGAATGGCTGCAAGACGGTATTTGATGTAGCACCTGCTTACTTAAGCGCTCTGAGCGGAGAAGAATTAAGAAAACATTTGTTATAATCACTTTATAACAGAAATATTACAGAATTTATAAAAGGACAGTTCTTTTACATTGTGTGGGACTGTTCTTTTTTTATGGAAAATACCTTTGAAATCATTGCTTTTAAAGAAAAAAATAATACGAAAATATTGTGAAAACTTTACAGAATTTTACTTTCGGGTTGACGATAGATGGAAACTGTAATATAATGAGCTACATAAAGCTGTAACAACTTTGTAAAACTTGAAGATGATAATAACAGGGGTTGTGTTTGCTGGACAGCAGTATTACCTGTGGACAGCAACAGATTAATTAAAAAGGAAGGTAAGTATGCAAAACAAATGTAAAAAATTCAGACTTTGGAGTATCCTGCTGCTGGTAATGCTTATGGCAGCCGGTTTTACATGCCATAGTACATCAAGAGATGTACAGGCTGCCACGAAGAATGGATTCCGTACAGTAAAAGGGAAAACATACTACTATAAAAACGGCAAGAAAGTCAAAGGATGGCTTACCTTGAACGGTAAGAAATATTATTTTAATAAATCTACCGGTGTTCAGGTGAAAGGCTGGGTGAAAGATAAAAAGGGCAGAAAGCGTTATTTCACAAGCAAAGCAGGTGTTATGGTAACTGGATGGCTTTCCAATTCCAAGAGACAGCGTCGTTACTTTGCACCATCAACCGGATACATGAAGACAAAGTGGCTGAAGCTTGGCGGAAAGACCTATTACCTTTACGCTAAGTCAGGCGTTGCAGCTACCGGTTTTGTAAAGGACAGCAAAGGAAATATCCGCTATTTTTCCAAGACAGGAATTATGGCTACAGGCTGGTTGACAAGTTCCTCCGGAGTGAAGCGGTATTTTGCCAGCACTTCTTCCACTTCGACCAATGGAATTATGGCAGTTGGATTTAAGACCATTAACAATGTTACATATTATTTCTACAGTGGCTCCGGTGCTATGGCAACCGGCTGGGTAGAGAATACAGATAAAGGTACCAAGTACTATTTTGACCCTACTACAGGAGCTATGTATACAGGTACACAGACAATTGACGGTGTTACTTATGTGTTCTCTGACACTGGTGTATGCCAGGGTGAGAAGCAGAATGACCCTACACCAGATGGAAATACAGGAAGCAAAACGATCAAGAACTATCTGGCAGGAGCATTGATGCCAGTAGGAAAGGCTCTTTATGTATGGGGCGGCGGCTGGAATGATTCTACCAGAAAAGGTCTGAGCGATACCATGACCAACTGGTACAATAAATGGTCAGCTAATCCCTCTGGATATGACTACAATAATTATCGTGATCTTTCCACCTCGAACCGTGCGAAGGGCTTTGACTGTTCGGGCTTTGTAGGCTGGTCCGCTTACCAGGTAATGCAGACTCAGTCAGGCGTAGGTTATGGATACACAGTGGTATCTGGTGAGATCGGAAGCTATTACAAGGGCAAAGGATGGGGTACAATTGTAAACCAGTCCTACCTGTCACAGAATGGCTGGGAGCTGAAGCCTGGCGATATCGGATACAATGATGGTCATACATGGATCGTTCTTGGTCAGTGCAGTGATAAGAGTGTTGTTATCATCCACTCTACTCCGCAGGCAGGTGTCCAGATTTCCGGAACTACCACACCTACAGGAAGCTATTCCAGTGAGGCTGTAGCCCTTGCGAAGAAGTATATGTCCTTGTATTCCGGATACAGTATTTTTAATTATCATCCATCTGTTGGAAACTATATTCGAAATGGTAACTATCTGAGATGGAATGGAAATACACTTTCTGATCCGGATGGTTATTATAATATGACAGCAGATCAGATTCTGTATGACCTGTTTGGAAAATAATAATTATATGGAAGAGAACCAGTGGAAACGCCGGTTCTCTTTTTTTATGCTATAGGAAATTACGTTGGAATTCCCTATAGCATAAAAAAGCCCTGCCGGGCAGGATCCAGAAGCGGCGGAAAGGTAGATGTCGCTTATAGCGACCCGCCGCAGGCGGAGAATCCTGCAAAGCAGGATTCTTTCTTGTGGAAAAAAGCTTAATTCAAACGAATATATTACGAAATGTTACAGAAATTTAAAATTTATTGCAAATTAGGGTTGAAAACTTTGCAAGGGTGTGTTAATATGTAGCAAGATTGAATGAAATATTGCAAACATATTACAAATTAAGTTATTTTAGATTATCAAAATGATTAACGAGGGTGATGAAACATGAAGAAAAGAATTGTATGTCTGACACTGGCAATTTTAATGTGCGGTTCACAGGTTGTAAGCGTAATGGCTGACCGTGAGAGCGATTTAAGAGAAGAGCAGGCCTGGACAAGCCAGCAGCTGGATGCTACATACGCACGTATGAGTGCTCTGTGGGATCAGAAGCAGCAGCTTGAGAGCCAGATCGAATCTTTGAATTCTGATCTTGTAAATGTAATGGTTTCCATTCAGACTCTTGAGAGTGATATCGCTTCTAAGGAAGCAGAAATTGAGAAAACACAGGGCGACCTGACCAAGGCTCAGAATGCCAAGGATAAACAGTACAGCGCCATGAAGAAACGTATTCAGTATCTTTATGAAAAAGGTGGAAATAATGCATGGTTCCAGATGATGTTAAATGCAGATAACCTTGCAGACCTTCTTACCAGAGCTGAGTATACACAGCAGATGTATGAGCAGGACAGAGAGAGCCTTCAGAAATATGCTAGAACGATTGAGGAGGTTCAGAAGTTAGAAGATCAGTATGAGCAAGAGAAAGCTGATTTTGAGACCATGAAGGAAGAATATGAGGCCCAGCAGTCTAACCTTCAGTATCAGTTGGATGTAACTCGTGCAAACAGTGCTGATTGCGAGAACGAGATTGCATATGCACAGCAGCAGGCTACTGAGTATGCGAACCTTCTGGAACAGCAGCAGGCAGAAATTGAGCAGCTTGAGGCAGAGCGTATTGCCGCAGAAGAAGAGGCAAGACGTCAGGCAGAGGCAGAGGCCGCAGCAGCTGCAGCTGCACAGGAAGCAGCTCAGAACGGAGATAATTCCTCAGAAGATGTCCAGTATGATGAAGATGGAAATGTTGTAAGTGGTTCTTCTGATGGATCTTCTGATTATGAATACGATGAGTATGGTAATGTAATTGATACTGACAATACAGTTGATTACAATTCCGAGGCAAGCAGCTCCGACAGTTCCTCAGATAGTTCTTCTGACAGTTCATCAGCCAGCAGTTCTTCAGGTTCCGGCTCTTCTGTTGTATCCTATGCAACACAGTTTGTTGGAAACCCATATGTATGGGGTGGAACAAGCCTTACCAGTGGTGCTGACTGCTCTGGCTTTGTGCAGAGTGTATATGCAAACTTTGGCGTAAGTCTTCCAAGAACATCTTATGAGCAGCAGAATGCCGGATATGAAGTATCCTATGCGGATGCTCAGCCAGGCGACCTGATCTGCTATGGCGGACATGTTGCAATTTATATGGGAAATGGACAGATTGTCCATGCATCCAATGCCAGAGATGGCATCAAGGTCAGCGATAATGCTGCATACAGAACGATTACTTCTGTAAGACGTCTTGTGTAATCTGAATAAATGAATTTGTGAGCCCTTTCCGGAGATGAAAATCCGGAAGGGGCTTTTTACTGAAAATAATGTGGAAAAGCAAAGAAAAAAGAAGTATAGTAAGAATAAAAGTATTGTCTGAAAATCGTAACATAAATATTTCGTATAGCCAGATGAGAGGTGGAGAAAAATGCTTAGCCATTATCAGATGAAGGAAATTCCATATTTAAGAATATTAGGAAGAACGAATGGCAGTCTGGAACCGGTAACACTATTTTGGACCGCTTCCGGAATTGAACTGAATGTAAAAGCAACAGAAATATGGGTGAAAATCCGCTCCGATTATGATGTTTTTGAGCCATGGGTGGATGTGATCGTAGACGGCGTATTGTCCCAACGGCTTATGGTAAATAAGGGAGAACAGGAAATCTGTCTTTTCCGTAATATGGAAAGGGATAAGGTAAGAAATGTAAAGCTTCTTCGTGATACTCCTGCGTTTCCCACAGATGAAAAAACATTGCTTCAGCTTCTGGAGGTTGAAACTGACGGTGAGTTTTTACCTCTTGAAACACCAAAGCTCAGATTGGAGGTAATAGGGGACAGCATTACCTCTGGTGAGGGCGGCAGCGGTGCAGGAGAAGAAATGACATGGAATTCCTTTTGCTTTAATGCCGTGGATAATTATGCATATATGGCAGCAAAAGAACTGGGCGCGGTGTACAATTGCATCAGTCAGAGCGGCTGGGGCGTTTTCTGTTCCTGGGAAGGCAATGAGCAGCAGGCAATCCCGCTATATTATGAGCAGGTGTGCGGTCTTTTAAATGGAGAAAGAAACAAACAACTGGGTGCTATGGAAAAATGGGATTTCCAGAAGTTTCAGCCTGATGTGATCGTAGTGAATCTGGGGACAAACGACAGCAGCGGCACGAAGAATATGGACAGAGTTGGAAAGGCTGTGGAAGACTTTTTGAGAAAACTGCGCGTATGTAATCCAGAAAGCTATATTCTGTGGTGTTATGGAATGCTTGGAGATGAGATTTTGCCTACGCTTGAGAAAGCGGTGGGGAATTATAAAAGAAAAACAGGGGATGAGCGCGTGGAATTTGTGAAGCTTCCGGATACACAGGAAGGAGAATTTGGATCAAGGCAGCACCCAGGGCACAGATCTCATGAAAGAACAGCGAAAATCCTGGTGGAGAAGATTCAGGAAAAAATGACGCTGCTGGTCACGCCGTGACTAGCAACATCTGGTTGATAAAAAAATAACAAAAATCTTTTCAAAGGGTTGACAAAGACAGTGACCGGTGGTACTATGGTGTCAGTATAATTCCATAGTGAACATATTAAGTGCTGACAGCTATAAGCTGGCAGAAAGAGGGAATCAGGTGAGAAACCTGAGCGATCCGGTCACTGTAACAGAGGAGCGAATCTCATAGTCCATTGTGCTTGCGCATGAGAAGGAGAGAGGATGTGATGATCCTGGAGCCAGGAAACCTGCTTGGTATGGCGAGGTTAAACTTCCGATGAAAGTGTAACAACCAGTTTTGGGGAATCCGCAGCCCTGAGATGTTGTCCGCTTTTGTGAGTGGACATTTTTTATGGAATGATCGCCTGTTCAGAAGAATTATACAGATTAAATGGCAGGCGATACTACTTCGGATGAAACCGTTCCCTCCGCGTATATATGAACGGATCATATTCTACCCCGGAGTAGCATCGCTCCCTCTTAAATAATGATGATTCAGAAGCCGCATATGCGGTATTTTTTTTACACTTTTCCTGAGCCTGTTTGTAGAATTATTCCCGTAATCTCCTGCAGGGTGTGACGCACATCTTACAGAAAGCCTTTTTTAAACACGCTCTGGCCGTATTCTATTCCTGTAAGCGGGATTCTTTTTTTGCATTTGATTTTGGGGCATTACGAAATAGAATATAAAGAATATTTTGTTTTGAGCTGTATGAGATAAGGAGAGAAATATGGAGAAAAAATATTGGGAAGATAAAGAATACGCTTATTTCAGTCATAAGAAATGTGAGTATTTTCCATGCCATAAAGGAGCTGATCCAGAGGACTTTAACTGTCTGTTCTGCTATTGCCCGCTTTATGCCCTTGGAGACAAATGCGGCGGAAATTTCAAATATAATGAGAAGGGATTTAAAGATTGTACGAATTGTCAGCTACCTCATAAGAAGAAAAACTACGGTTATGTGACAGGAAAATATCAGGAACTTGCTGCGATGATGCAGAAAGTAAGAGAAGCAGATCATAAAAATGAAAATGAGTAATCAAAGAAATAAGTATAAAAAACTCTCCGGAATATATACGAAGTTAAGCTTACGTATTTATATTTCTCGGAGAGTTTTTGCGTAATGCAAAATTCCATTGGAATTCTGCAAGCTGGATCCTTTTTATCGTATGCTTAACAGCATCTTTAATTTCGGAATCTGGTTGTTGAGAATCAGACCCTCTGGAAACATAGCATTATGAACGAAATCAGCGGCATAAGTGAAGTCTCCAATATGCTCTGTTCCATGACTGTCACTGGAAAGCACGATTGGAACCAGATACTTCCGGCAGCAGGACAGGATCTGCGCGCAGTTGGCATGGGTATCGCCCCGATATCCGTAAGGTGCCAGGGAAGCTTCGTTGATCTCAAGGAGAACACCGTTTTCACCGGCAGCCTTTACAACTGCGTCGTAATCTATGTCATACTGGGGATTATCAATGTGTCCCAGGATCTTTATAACCGGATTCTTCATTACGTTCAGAAAAGCAGCAGTATTTTCTTCCCTGGTCTTTGGCCGGAAATTCTGATAATGCATGCTGGCGATTGCGTAGTCCAGCTTATCAAGAAGCTCCTGTGGCAGATCTGTTTTTCCATCGGTATCCAGAATGTTCAGTTCAATTCCATATAATAATTCCACATCGAAACGCTTCCTGGGCGAATAGATCAGGCTTCGGAAATAAGAAGAAGTTCCGGCAGACAGAGTGGCTGGTCCGTGGTCTGTGATTCCAAGAAGCTTCAGCCCTTTTTGAGAAGCAGCCTTTGCCATGTCGCTGATGGTGCAGGTTGTGCCGTGTCCGCTGGCAATGGAATGTGTGTGTATATCAGAAAGATACATAAAATCATCTCCTAGTCAAGATTACGTGAATATATGCAGCTGGTAATTTCACTATAAAAGTGTTTTGAAAAGCCATTTACAGTTAACTTTAGTATGCCAGAGGGAAAAAAACATGTCAATCATAAATAAGAAAAAACAGAGAAAACAAATAAAAACAACATTGTACTACAAGAAAAACCACATATAACATGCCAGGAAATGTTGCTTTTTGTTGACACTTGGAAATCAGAAAGGTATAATCAAATCAGATTATAAAAACTCTTTATTCAGGAGGAGAAAATGGGATACACAGATAATATGTCTCCGGAAATGAAACAGAGAATCGTACAGGAGCTTGTACCAGGCAAGCAGATTTCCCTGGCACATATCATTGCCAATCCGGATAAGATTCTTTACACCAAGCTGGGCCTTGATCCGTCGCTGGACTACTCAAGAGCAGCCATTGGGATCATGACTGTAAGTCCGGCAGAAACTGCTATCATTATGGCAGATATTGCGATGAAATCATCTGGCATTGAACTGGGGTTTGTTGACCGTTTCAGCGGAAGCCTGATCATCACAGGTACTGTGTCGGAAGTAGAAGCTTCTACCAGCGCAATTCTGGATTATGTGGGAAATAAACTGGGCTTTACTTTATGCCCCATTACAAGGACTTGACAGAATATGAAGAAACTTGTTCTGATCGGTCGCAGCGAGGCTGGAAAAACTACTTTGACCCAGGCCCTGCATGGTGAAAAAATACATTATCATAAAACACAATATGTAAATAATTTTGATGTGATCGTAGATACGCCAGGAGAGTATGCCCAGACGAAAGGTCTGGGACACGCCCTGGCGTTGTATACATATGAATCAGATGTGGTAGGGCTGCTGGTATCTGCCACGGAACCGTATTGCCTTTTTCCACCTTGCATTACCTGTATGGCCAACCGTGAAGTAATTGGAATTGTTACCAAAATCCACAATCCGGATGCAAATGTAAAACTTGCCACGTCCTGGCTGGAGCTTGCCGGCTGTAAAAAAATCTTTTATGTAGACTCCAGGCAGCAGGAGGGCATTCCGGAGATTTTGGAATATCTTAGGGAAGATGGCGATGTAATGCCATGGGAAAAAGATGCCTCTGATCCTGTGAATTAGAAAATACCTGTCAAATGTGGAAAAACAGTAAAACCAGCAAAACCACGAAAAACAACATAGCAATCCAGAAAAAAATCCACATAAAACAACATAAAACAACGGAAAAACCTTGACTTATAATGTGGAATGGTGTAAACTTACAACATAACCAAAAAAGTAACAGGCTAGCTATGCCTAGCCATGATAAGTTACCCGGTGCGGTACTATAACATACATAATCCACCGCACCTGAATGTGCTTAAGGAGGAAAAAAGCATGGTAAACGAATACGAAATCAAAAAACAGATTTGCGACATCGGAAGAAGAATCTATAACCGCAACATGGTTGCAGCAAATGATGGAAACATCTCTGTAAAACTGAATGACAATGAGTTCCTTTGCACACCTACTGGTGTATCCAAAGGCTTTATGACTCCAGAGTTCATCTGTAAAGTAGATGCAAAAGGAAATGTTCTTCAGGCTAACCCGGGATTCAAACCATCATCTGAGATCAAGATGCATATGAGAGTATATGAGAAGAGACCTGATGTAGGATCTGTTGTACATGCTCATCCAATTTATGCAACATCTTTTGCTATTGCCGGTATTCCGCTTACACAGCCAATCATGCCAGAGGCAGTTATCGCTCTTGGATGTGTTCCGATCGCTGAGTATGGTACACCTTCTACAATGGAGATTCCGGATAACCTTGAGAAATATCTTCCATATTTCGATGCAGTTCTTCTTGAGAACCACGGAGCTCTTACCTGGAGCACAGACCTGAACGCTGCATACATGAAGATGGAGTCCGTAGAATTCTATGCACAGCTTCTGTATCAGAGCAAACTTCTTGGAGGCCCGAAGGAATTTGATAAAGAGAACATTAAGAAACTTTATGAGATCCGTCGTAAATTCGGTATGCCTGGAAAACATCCGGCAAGCCTTTGCCAGAACAAAGATGGCATGAACTGCCATAACTGCGGTGGTGCATGTCACAACGAAGACTATAAACAGTTCCCAGGATATCAGTATGATTTCGTTGGCGGCAACTGCGATGCTCCGGCAGCAGATACAGCTAATGCAGATGCAGAGTTAGTAGCTAAGATCACCAAACAGGTTATGGCTCAGTTAGGACTGAAATAATCAGAAAATATAAAGGCCGCAGCTGTGAGAGAATCAGGCAGCTGCAGGCAATTGTTAAGGAGGAACAATCTCATGCCAATCAGCGAGAGCATGGTACAGGATATTGTACAGGAAGTTATGGCGAAAATGCAGATTGCAGACGCTCCGGCCGGTAAACATGGAATTTTCACAGATATGAACGAGGCCATTGAGGCTGCGAAAGCTTCCCAGAAGATCGTTCGGAAAATGTCCTTGGACCAGAGAGAAAAAATTATTACCTGCATTCGAAGAAAAACAAAAGAAAATGCAGAAATCCTTGCACGTATGGGTGTTGATGAGACCGGAATGGGAAATGTAGGAGATAAGATCCTGAAACATCATCTGGTAGCAGATAAGACCCCTGGTACAGAAGATCTCAGCACTACAGCATGGTCAGGCGACAGAGGACTTACTCTGATCGAGATGGGACCGTTTGGCGTAATCGGAGCAATCACTCCGTGTACGAACCCAAGTGAAACCATTCTGTGCAACACAATGGGTATGCTGGCAGGTGGAAATACAGTTGTATTTAATCCGCATCCGGCAGCAATCAAAACCTCTATTTATGCGATTAATCTTTTAAATGAGGCATCCCTGGAAGCAGGTGGCCCGGACAATATCGCAGTAACAGTAGAGAAACCTACATTAGAGACAAGCAATATTATGATGAAACATAAAGATATCCCGCTTATCGCAGCAACAGGCGGTCCTGGCGTTGTAACAGCAGTCCTTTCCTCTGGAAAACGTGGAATCGGCGCTGGCGCAGGAAATCCTCCGGCAGTTGTAGATGAGACAGCAGATGTAAGAAAAGCTGCTCAGGATATCGTAAACGGATGTACATTCGATAACAACCTTCCGTGTATCGCAGAGAAGGAAATCGTAGCAGTTGCTTCTATTACAGATGAGCTTATGCATTATCTGGTAAGTGAGAATGACTGTTACCTTGCTTCCAAAGAAGAACAGGATAAACTTACAGCAGTTGTTCTTGCAGGCGGCAAGCTGAACCGTAAATGCGTTGGACGTGACGCAAGAACATTACTTTCCATGATCGGAGTAAATGCTCCTGCAAATATCCGCTGCATCGTATTTGAAGGACCGAAGGAACATCCACTTATCGCTACAGAGCTTATGATGCCGATCCTTGGCGTTGTAAGGGCAAAAGATTTTGATGATGCAGTAGAGCAGGCTGTATGGCTTGAGCATGGCAACCGCCACTCTGCACACATTCATTCCAAGAACATTGACAATATCACCAAATATGCGAAAGCAATCGACACCGCAATCCTTGTTAAGAATGCACCTTCCTATGCAGCACTTGGATTCGGCGGAGAAGGTTACTGTACATTCACAATCGCAAGCCGTACTGGTGAAGGACTTACAAGTGCAAGTACATTCACCAAGAGAAGACGCTGCGTAATGGCAGACAGCCTTTGCATTCGCTGACAGGAGGAAACATAAAAATGGATATGAATAACGTAAATATCGAAGAAATCGTAAAACAGGTTCTTGCTGGAATGGCTGGAACAGCACCGGCAGCTTCTGCATCAGCAGCACCGGCAGCACCAGCTGCAGCACCGGCAGGCGCAATTCCGAAAACTGCACACGTTGCAGTACTTACTGAAAAAGAGCATTTTGATATTAAAGAGTACCCGATTCCGGCAATTGGCGATGACGACATCCTTGTTAAAGTAGAAGGCTGCGGCGTTTGCGGTACTGATGCTCACGAATTCAAGAGAGACCCATTCAACCTGATCCCGGTTGCACTTGGACATGAGGGAACTGGTGAGATCGTTGCCATGGGTAAAAATGTTAAGACTGATACAGCTGGAAAGCCGGTTAAGATCGGTGACAAAGTCGTTACCTGTATGATCTTCAAGGATGATCCTGAAATCACAATGTTCGACTTAAACAAGAAAAACGTTGGAGGAGCTGACGTATACGGACTTCTTCCAGATGATGACATTCATCTTAACGGATGGTTCTCTGATTACATCTTTATCAGAGGTGGAGAGTTTGGAAGCACATTCTTCAACGTAAGTGATCTTGATCTGGACTCCCGTATCCTGATCGAGCCATGTGCAGTTCTTGTACATGCAGTTGAGAGAGCAAAAACAACTGGTATCCTTCGTTTCAACAGCAGAGTTGTTGTACAGGGATGCGGACCAATCGGTCTGATCTGTATTGCAGTTCTTCGTACCATGGGTATCGAGAACATCTGTGCTGTAGATGGAAATCAGCAGCGTCTTGATTTCGCTAAGAGAATGGGCGCTACCATGAGTGTAAACTTCATGGAGCACAAAGGAATCGAAGCACTTTCTGAAGCTGTTAAAGATCAGTTTGGCGGACATCTTGCAGACTTTGCATTCCAGTGTACAGGATCACCTGTTGCTCATGCAAACATCTACAAATTCATCCGTAACGGCGGTGGCCTTTGCGAGCTTGGTTTCTTCATCAATGGTGGAGATGCTACAATCAACCCGCACTTTGACATCTGCTCCAAAGAGATCACAATCGTAGGCTCCTGGGTATACACCTTAAGAGATTACGTTACAACATTTGATTTCCTTAAGAGAGCAAATGCAATCGGACTTCCAATGTCTGAGCTGATCACAGACAAGTATCCGCTTGAGGAGATCAATGAAGCATTAAAGAAGAACCTTGCAATGACCGGTCTTAAGATCGCAGTTGTAAATAAATAATTGCCGGATAAAGGAGAATCAAGATGGCAGAAGCTGTAGGAATCTTGGAGGTGTTCGGACTGGCAACAGCGTTTGTGGCGGCCGACGCCGGCTGCAAGGCAGCAAATGTCCATCTGGAGGTTTTTGATAAAAATAAACCTGCAAATGCGGACAGTCTGCCGGTACCGCTCCTTGTCTGCATCAAGTTCCGCGGAAGCGTTTCTGATGTAACAGAGGCTGTGGAAGCTGGAATCAGAGTAGCAGAGAGTATGACCGGTGTGGTACAGCACTACGTAATACCAAATCCGGAACCCGGTACACAAAAAATGCTGAAAATCAGCGCACTGGATAAGGATTAATGATTGCTAACCAGTGAATTTAAGTCTATAATAAAAATGAACAAAGTCATGCGGAGCATGGCAGGTACCTCACAGCAAGTACGCTGGAGCGTACTTGAAAAGTCGAGATATATCAGGAGGAATTCATCATGGCACAGGAAGCTTTAGGAATGGTAGAAACCAGAGGACTTACAGCTGCAATTGAGGCAGCAGATGCAATGACAAAAGCAGCAGAGGTTACACTGGTTGGTACAGAGAAAATCGGATCCGGTCTTGTAACTGTTATGGTTCGCGGTGATGTCGGAGCTGTTAAGGCAGCAGTTGAGAGTGGAAGCGCAGCAGCATCCAGACTTGGAGAGCTTGTAGCTACACACGTAATCCCAAGACCTCATACAGATGTGGAGAAAATCCTTCCAAGCATCTAATGAACTATAAGGAGTTCGCTCATGAGTAAATCATATGGTTTTATTGAAATCACAGGTGTTGTAGCGGCCATGGATGCCCTGGACATTATGTGTAAAACGGCAGACGTTGAGCTGGCGTCATGGGAGCGTAAGCTGGGCGGACGACTGGTGACCATTATTGTACAAGGCGATGTGGCAGCTGTTACAGAAGCTGTGGAAGCGGCAGCAACAAATGCCATCAAGAAACCGGCAAGCTATGCAGTAATTGCCAATCCCCATGAGGAAATCGTCAAAATGGTGGAGCTTAGCGCAAGTCGATGGAGAAAGAAAAAGGGGGATGAATAATGGCTGACGAAGAAAAGAAAGAGACAGCGAAAAAAACAGCCCCTAAAAAGGCAGCCGCTCCGAGAAGAACGGCCAGAACAACCAGAGCAAAAGCAGCAGAAGTAAAGGCCGAAGAGCCGAAGACCACTGCAGCTGACAAAGAGATTACAGAAACCAAACATACAGAAGCTGAGAAACCAGCAATTCATAAGGAGGAAAAAATCATGACACAGGAAGCATTAGGAATGGTAGAAACCAGAGGACTTACAGCAGCTATCGAGGCAGCTGACCAGATGTGCAAAGCAGCTAACGTTGCATTAGTTGGAACAGAGAAGATCGGATCCGGTCTTGTAACTGTTATGGTTCGTGGAGATGTTGGAGCAGTTAAATCTGCAGTAGAGAGCGGAAGCGCAGCAGCATCCAGACTTGGAGAGCTTGTAGCTACACACGTAATTCCGAGACCTCATACAGATGTTGAGAAAATCCTTCCAGTTCTGAAATAATATAAAAGTCCCAGATAGCAGCCATGAATGAGCTGTGCTTGCATGAGCGAATTCATGGATGCTCCTTACTTTTATAATGTCTGCTATGGCAGACATTACCGAATTTCAGGAAGAAAGCAGGTGTACTTTTGGAAACCAATAATGTTGAGCTGATTACCAGAATGGTACTGGATGCTCTCAATAAAAAAGAAGAAAAAGGCAATGGCTTCATGGTGCCCATCGGAGTTTCCGCAAGACATATCCACCTGACGCAGGAACATGTTGAAGCTTTATTTGGACCAGGATATCAGCTCACCAAGAAGAAAGAGCTGATGGGCGGACAGTTTGCCTCCAATGAGACAGTAACTATCGTTGGACTGAAGCTCCGTGCAATTGAGAATGTACGTATTCTCGGACCGGTCCGCAAGGCTTCACAGGTTGAAGTATCAGCTACAGACGCAATCAAGCTTGGTATGAAAGTACCGGTGCGTGAGTCTGGAGATGTTAAGGGAAGTGCTCCTATTGCAATTGTCGGACCGAAAGGTGCGATTTATCTGAAAGAGGGATGTATCGTAGCAATGCGTCACATTCATATGTCCCCGAAGGATGCCCAGGCAGCCGGTGTGAAGGATGGAGATATCGTATCTGTTAAGGCAGACAATGAGAGAGGAACCATTTTCAATCAGGTGAAGATCCGTGTAGACGACAGCTTTACACTGGAGATGCACATTGATACAGATGAAGCAAATGCAGCAAAAATTGCCACAGGCAATACAGTTACAATTATAAAGTAATGTTTTGGAAATCATTTCCTCATTACTAAAATAAAGTGTTCAGCCATGCTGGTTCTGAAAATGACAGATGCATGGCTGAACTGATATAAAATTTGGAGGTTCACATGATAGTTGGCAAGGTAGTAGGAAGCGTTGTTTCCACAAGAAAAAACGAAAAGCTGATCGGCAATAAGTTTATGATCGTGGAACCGGTTCATCACATGAAAGGTGACCTCAGTCAGATTGTTGCGATCGATATTATCGGTGCAGGAATCGGAGAATATGTATTGGTGGCACAAGGAAGCGCGGCAAGAATTGGCTGCGGCGTAGAAACAGCACCGGTAGATGCCGCCATTGTAGGTATCGTTGATGACGGTGCAGGATTGGAGTAACGCCATGGATATCAAAGAATTACAGAATATTATACAGGAGAATGGTGTAGTTGGTGCCGGCGGTGCAGGATTCCCTACATACATGAAGCTGACAGATAAAGCAAATACCATTCTTATGAACTGTGCAGAGTGCGAACCTTTACTGAAATTACACAGACAGTTATTAGAGAAGCACGCTTACGAAATAATGAAAACCTTCCATATGGTTCAGGAAACAGTTGGAGCTTCTGAGGCCATTATTGGAATCAAAAAATCTTATGTTCAGACAGTAAATGCTCTGAAACAGCATATCGAAGAGTTCCCGGGAATGCGCATCCACCTTCTGGATGAAGTGTATCCGATGGGAGATGAGGTTGTACTGATCTACGAAGCAACTGGTAGAGTTGTAAGACCTGGCGGACTTCCTATTGAGCAGGGAGTTGCTGTGTTTAACGTAGAGACATTGTATAATATATACCAGGCAGTAGAGAAAAAAGAGCCTGTAACAGCCAAATATGTGTCTGTTGTAGCTGAGGTAAATCATCCGGTAACTGTAAAAGTACCTCTTGGATGTACTATGGATGATGTTGTTGCCCAGGCAGGCGGAACTACTGTAAAAGACCCGGTTTACTTTATTGGTGGACCGATGATGGGAAGAATCGGAAAAGGTTCTGACCCTGTGACGAAGACAACAAATGCGATTCTGGTTCTGCCAAAAGACCATTTAATCGTACAGAAGAAGATGCGGACTTCTGCTATAGATTTAAAACGTGCAGCATCTATTTGCTGCCAGTGTAATACTTGTACAGATCTTTGCCCACGTAACAATCTGGGACATCCGATTGATCCAGCCCGCTTCATGCGTGCAGCTTCCAATCAGGATTTCAGAGATGTTAATCCATACATCAATGCAAGCTTCTGCAGCTCCTGTGGCGTTTGTGAGATGTATGCATGTCCTCAGAGCCTTGCTCCAAGAACACTTCTTGCAGACATGAAGGGCGGACTTCGTAAGGCAGGTATTCGTCCTCCTCAGGGAGTACAGCCAGTACCAGTTAAGGAATCCCGAGAATACCGCAAGGTTCCGGAAGAACGCCTAATGGCACGTCTTGGTCTTACAAAATATGACAAGGACGCACCGATGGACGAGACACTGGTTGATATTCCAAAGGTTAAAATTCTTCTTAGCCAGCATATTGGAGCACCTGCTCAGGCAATTGTAAAAGTTGGAGATCAGGTGACAAGAGGTCAGATGATCGCTTCTCCTGCCCAGGGCTTAAGTGTTGGTATCCATGCAACCATCTCCGGTAAAGTTACCGAGGTGACAGACCGCTGGATCGTAGTTGCAAAGAATTAGAAAGGACGTGCAGAAAATGAGTAAAGCAATCGGAATGATTGAATTCAAAACTACAGCTACCGGCGTTACTGCAGCAGATGCAATGGTTAAGACATCTGATGTAGAAATCGTTGAGGCGCAGACCGTGTGTCCGGGTAAATATATTGCAATTATTACCGGTGATCTCAGTGCGGTAAAAGCTGCCGTAGATACAGCTGTAACAACATATGAGGACAAGTGCATTGACAGTTTTGTACTGGGTAATCCGCACGAGTCTCTTTTCCCGGCTATTTATGGAACTACTCAGGTTGAGGAGATCAGTGCGCTGGGAATTCTTGAAACATATGATGCAGCTTCCATTATTGAGGCTGCAGATCAGGCTGCAAAGACTGCAATTGTAGATCTTATCGAGCTTCGTATTGCAAAAGGTATGTGCGGAAAATCTTACATGATGATCACTGGTGAGGTTTCTGCTGTATCCGCATCAATCGACAGAGCGAAAGAGCTTGTTGCTGAAAAAGGCATGTATCTGGATTCCTCTGTTATTGCACATCCGGATAAGAGAATGATCGACAGCCTTCTGTAATTCTGGTCTGACCAATAAAATGAACGCGGAGGGGACCTGAACATGCTTGCGTTAGAGAGACGGAATCTGATCCTTGAGAAATTACAGAATGAGAAGCGCGTAGTAGTAAGTGAACTGAGCCAGTTATACGGAGTCTCTGAGGAAACCATCCGACGGGATCTGGACAAGCTGGAGAAGGAAGGGCTTGCCATTAAAAGCTATGGCGGAGCTGTGATCAATGAAGATGTGAGCATTGATCTCCCTTTTAATGTGCGCAAGAATCAGAATGTAGTTGGGAAACAGAAGATGGCGGAAATTGTAGCCTCTCTTGTGCATGACGGGGAACATCTGCTTCTGGACGCCAGCACTACTGCAGTGTTTGTGGCAAAGGCATTAAAAGAGAAGGAGCGTCTGACTGTGATCACCAATTCCATGGAGATCCTTCTGGAACTGGTAGATGTGTCAGGATGGAATATTATTTCCACAGGTGGGATGATGAAGGAAGGCTATCTGGCTTTCCTTGGATCCCGGACAGAAGAAGTCATTCGCTCTTATTTTGTAGATACCGTTATTTTTTCCTGTAAGGCTCTTGATGAGAACTGGGGAGTAATGGAATCACAGGAAGCTTTTGGAACAGCAAAGAGAGCAATGCTGGATTCAGGACGTAAGAAAATCCTGGTTGTGGACAATACGAAATTTGACCAGACCGCATTTTCCGTTGCCGGAAGATTGCGGGATGTTGATATCGTCGTGACAGATGCGAAGCCTTCTGAAAAATGGCTGAAGCTTTTTAAAGAAGAGGGCGTGGAGTGCAGATATCCGGAATCTGTCCGATAGAAGCTTTCTGCTTACAAAAGAAAGCTGCAATAAAGGAGCATTGAATTATGAAAACTTTTGAAATGAAAACAGTCATCCATTTTGGTGACAATGCCCTGGATAGACTGGCAGAACTGCCATACAAAAAAGTTCTGGTGATCACAGATCCATTCATCGCAAAAGGGAAAATGATCGAGCTGATCACAGACCCATTGAGACGCGGTGGCAAGGAGTTTGAAGTATTCAGTGATGTTGTGCCGGATGCACCGGTAGGAAAAATCGCAGAAGGTGTAAAGAAGTTCCTGGAGTATCAGCCGGAGGTTGTAGTAGCTGTCGGAGGTGGCTCTGCAATTGACTCATCCAAGGCAATCCGTGAGTTTGCCCTGAAGATCAACAATTACGGCAAAGTAGGTCTTATTGCAATTCCTACTACCAGTGGTACCGGATCTGAGGTTACCTCTTTTGCAGTTGTAAATGATACAGATAATCATGTGAAGTATCCGCTGATCTCAGACAGCCTTACAGCTGATGAGGCAATCCTGGATGCAGAACTGGTAAAGAGCGTTCCGCCCTCTATCACAGCAGATACAGGTATGGACGTACTGACTCATGCAATTGAGTCTTATGTAAGTATCAATCACAATGAATTTTCATCTGCTCTTGCTGAAAAGTCAATTGAAATCTGCGGAGTCTTTCTGTTAAGAGCATACCTTGACGGCGGCGATATGCATGCCCGTCAGAAAATGCATGTAGCTTCCTGTCTTGCCGGACTGTCTTTTAATGCTGCAGGACTTGGAATCACACATAGTATGGCACATCAGCTGGGAGCTATTTTCCATATTCCGCATGGACGTGCCAATGCAATGCTGCTTCCGCATATTGTAGAATTTAATGCAAATATCAACAAACATAGCAGAAGCCAGCAGGAATATCTTCCGGCAGTAAAGCGATATGCCAATATTTCACATATTCTTGGACTGAGTAACTACAACAAAGTAATGTCTGTAAGATCTCTTGTAAACTGGATTCAGTTTATGCAGAAGGAAATGAATATTCCGCTTACGATTAAAGAAATGGGAACTATTTCTGAGGATGAGTATTTTGCAGCAATTGACAAAATGGCAAACCTGGCGCTTGCTGATGCCTGCACAACTGCCAACCCAAGAGTCCCAACAAAAGAGGATATTGTGAAGATTTACAAGAAATTGTGGTCATTTTAATGAATTTAAGAGTTGCTGTCTAGCAACATATAAGAGGCTTTGGACAGATACTGTGGAATTGCGGTTATTTGTCCAGAGTCTGTTTATAACTAATGTAGTGAATGTAAGATAATGTGGATTATTTTCTGTTTTTGCACAGATATTGTCTTATATTCAGTGTATTGGTGCATAATAAAATCCATTTTGCCGGATGGGTAAAATGTCAGGAGAAAGTCGTATGAGTATTTATACAAAGAATGGTGACAAGGGAACTACCAATCTTGTCCATACGAAAAACGTTTCCAAAGCGGATGACCGAATCCAGCTGGAGGGAACCATAGATGAACTTTCCTGCCATATTGGAGTGTTGAAAACCATGATCAGAGATGGAGATACCATCCGTTTTCTGGAGAAGATCCAGGAAAATCTGACCAGAATTGATGCAGGAGTGGCAGATCCATATAATAGAGAGTATAAGATCAATGATGACAAGACAGAGCTTTTAGAGGAAGAGATTGACCGTTTGACGGGGCTTTTTCATATGCCGAAGGAGTCCTCATTACCTGGGGCTTGTCGCTTGTCTGCTGAGATTGATGTGACTTGGGCTGTGGCCAGAAGAGCGGAGCGTGATCTTGCCGCTGTAAGTGTAAAGTTTGGTTCTGACACAGGAAGCAAGAAATATATGAACCGTCTGGCCGACTATCTGTATGTGCTTGCACGCTACGAAGAAGCGGAGGCAGCAGGTCAGAAGACGGGAACGTCAAAGCTTGTAGAAACTGACGCATCTTCTGAAAATACGGAACTACATGCAAGTGGAACTGAGAAAGTGGCAGGAGGAAGCGTGAGCGTGGATACGAAAGTTGAAAATTCTCTCATATCTGGTATCTCTGATTCTGTAGACGAAGCTGTAATTCAGGCAGTACTGCGCCGCATGGGTATGCAGAATAAGATTACACTGGATGGAGCGAAGAAGCTGATCGGGAAAATCGAACAGGAAGCCCTTCGCCGCGGTAAGAAAGCGGTGATTGCAGTTTGTGGTCCGGAAGGAAATCCAATTGCCGTTCATGTAATGGACGGAGCATTTCTGGTAAGCTTTGATGTCGCTTTGAAAAAAGCTTATACTTCTGTTGCGGTGAAGATGTCCACCATGGAATTATCTAAACTGGCTCAGCCAGGCGGAACCTTTTATGGCGTAGATAAGATGGATGGTGGAAAAATCGTGATTTTCGGAGGCGGCGTGCCGCTGAAATCCGGAGATACGATTATCGGAGGTCTTGGTATAAGCGGAGGCACAGGAGAGGAAGATCACAGCCTGGCAGAATATGCATTGTCCGTATTACCGGAAATATTGTAGTTGGAATATAGTACAAAGATTATGACAGGGAAAGGCTATTTCTTTAGGAAAGAGAAAAAGCCTTTCTTTTTTTCGTATGGAGCTTTTGAGACAGAAAGCAGTTTATAACCCGTTTTATCAATAGTCTCTTTCAGTTTTGCTTCATCAAGATCATTTTCTGTAAGGATAACCGTCTCTCCTTTTGTATGGGACGAGGTGACTTTTTTTACAGAAAAGTTATTACGAATACTTTCGTTAATGTGGGATTCACACATTCCACACATCATTCCGTCTATTTTTAATGTAATCTGCTGCATAATTTAATCTCCCTTTTTTAATAGATTTGCCATAAATGTCCTGGCGGTATGTTTTCAAACACGCTCTAAGCTGTGTAATCAAATTTCACAAAGGACAGCTCGCAGTTTGCAATACGGCTGCAGATATTTACTGCTGAATACATTACCACGGAAAATTCTCCGTCAATAGTATCCACATGAAGATAACGTCCGTCAGCGGAGATTCTGGCGTGTTTCACATCGCCTCGCTCTGTCAGTTCTTTTATGATTTCATTTGCCAGGTCTTCCGTAACAGTTTTTGATAAATGATAACATCTTCCCATGATTCAACAGCTTCCTTTCGTCATACTTATGTTAGTTGCTTCTAATTGAAAATATTATAGCACGTTTCAGAAAAAAGAAAACTTCAGTTACAGATAAAATTTATCATTTAAGTGTCGAATTATGTGAGAATTTTACGACCGAATTTCGTTGTAATAGCAACCGGCTTTTGTTAGAATAAAAGAAACGAAAGAGAAAAACAATTTCTGATTTTCTGCGGCGTTCTGCAGCAGTATGTGCGGACAGTTTTCTGCCATGGGCTAATCTGCCTGATCAGCAGCAATTCCATCATCCGGTTACTTGAAAACCTGCTACATAAGGGTCCTGGAATAAGAGACCATTCTGGAAAAATGGCATATATAGCGAAAACAAGAATAAGCTATGGTTTTTTTCGAGTCTTAACAGCAAAAGAAAACGCATAAAATGCGTCAACGTAGCCTGTAAAAAATACAGGAATGATTCTCTGTCGTTTTTCTTACGACGAAAAAAATCACATCTTTAGCATATCTGAGAAATAAGAGAAAAAGAAGTCAATTCTTTTTTTGTGGGCGGGCATCCGGCCAATGCTCGCCCTCCTAATCAGCTTTTCTTATATTTTCCTGGTGTAGTTCCTTTGTATTTTTTAAATGTACGTATAAAATAGCTCAGATCATTAAATCCATTTCGATATGCAATATCTGTAATAGAATCATCGGTTGTGGAGATTTCATAGCAGGCTCTCTCAATGCGCTGCCTGTTCAGATAATCCATGGGAGTCTGATGGGTCATTTCGGAGAAAAAACGGCAAAAGTATTTGGGTGACATGGATACGGAGGCCGAAAGCTGTTTTAGTGTCAGAGCCCCCGTATAGTTGTGCTCAATGAAATCAAGTACCTGTTTCAGCTGTAAAATTCTCTTATAATCACGTCTTGCGCGTGTTATACTTTCAAGATAGTAATGATTACTAAAAATAATGCCGAAAAAGTGGTAAAATTGTCCAATTACAGTGAGCTCGTAGCCAGGTTCTCTTTTCCAAAGAGAATCAAAAAGACTGTTTATTGTATTGCAGATTTCTATATGCTTTGGTGTAAAATGATGATAGATCAGAATTTCCTGATGAATAATCTTCTGCATATATCCTGCACAAACAGAATTATTTTTGAGGAAAACATTTCCGTCGAAAACAATGCACTGATAAAGACAATTATCAGGAATTCCACTGTGAAGAATTCCACTATGTACAAAAATGATGTCTCCAGCTGTTGCAATGAAACTTTTTTCGTCTAAAGTGACAGTGAGAGAGCCCTCAAGAATACGAATGATTTCATATTCTACATGCCAGTGATAGGACATTACATAGCGCGGATGAGCCTGATCAATATGATGAAATTCAAAAGGAAAATCATATGTTCCCCTTAAACGGTCTTCATTATGGTCCAGATCCTGCAAAATAAATTCCTCCTTAAGTTAATTTGATGGATTTTTTACAAAATGATCAAAAAAGTGAATATTGTACTATTTTTTGCCATTATATCACAAGTAATTACGGTTTGGCAATTGTATACTATGAACTATAGGAAACAGGGAGGTTTTTTAGTGAAACCTCTTAAAAAAGAATATATTTATTATGGAGGTAATGAATCATGGCAAAGAGCAGATTAGTAGGCAGCTATCCGGTTATCGGTATCAGACCAACAATCGACGGACGTAGAGGAGCACTCGATGTCAGAGGATCTCTTGAAGAGCAGACAATGAATATGGCTAAATCCGCTGCGAAACTTTTTGAAGAAAACCTGAGATATTCCAACGGTGAGCCTGTTAAAGTTGTTATCGCTGATACAACAATCGGACGTGTAGGTGAAAGTGCTGCATGTGCTGACAAATTCCGTAAAGAAGGCGTAGACATCACACTTACTGTTACACCGTGCTGGTGCTATGGCGCAGAGACAATGGATATGGATCCTCAGACAATCAAAGCTGTATGGGGCTTCAACGGAACAGAAAGACCAGGAGCAGTTTACCTTGCATCCGTTCTTGCTACACATGCACAGAAAGGTCTTCCGGCATTCGGTATCTATGGACATGATGTTCAGGAAGCTGATGACACGTCTATCCCGGCAGACGTTGAAGAGAAATTACTCAGATTCGGACGTGCAGCAGTTGCAGCTGCTTCCATGAGAGGCAAATCCTATCTGCAGATCGGTTCCGTTACAATGGGTATCGGCGGATCTATCATTGATTCCGATTTCATCGAATCCTATCTTGGAATGCGTGTTGAATCCGTTGATGAGGTAGAAATCATCCGTCGTATGACAGAAGGCATCTACGATCACGCAGAATTTGAGAAAGCTCTCAAATGGGCGAAAGAGACCTGTAAGATTGGTTGGGACAAGAACCCTGAAGAACTGCAGTTCTCCCCAGAGAAGAAAGAAGAGCAGTTTGAGTTCGTAGTTAAAATGGCAGTTATCATCAAAGAGTTGATGAACGGCTGCGATAACCTTGATCCTGCATTCTCCGAGGAAGCAATCGGACACAACGCTCTGGCAGCTGGTTTCCAGGGACAGAGACAGTGGACAGATTTCTATCCAAACGGTGACTTTGCAGAAGCTATGCTGAACACATCCTTCGACTGGAACGGAGCTCGTGAGCCATACATCCTCGCTACAGAGAATGACGTTCTCAACGGACTTGGAATGATGTTCATGAAACTTCTTACAAACAGAGCTCAGATCTTCGCTGATGTTCGTACATACTGGAGCCCAGAGGCTGTTAAGAAAGCTACAGGATATGACCTTGAAGGCGTAGCTAAAGAAGCTGGCGGATTCCTTCACCTGATCAACTCCGGTGCTGCTTGCCTTGACGCTAACGGCGAAGCTAAAGATGAAAACGGCAATGCTGTTATGAAACAGTGGTGGGATATCACAGAAGAAGACCAGAAAGCTATCATGGAAAACACTGAATGGTGTATGGCTGACAACGGATACTTCCGTGGAGGCGGATACTCCAGCCGTTATGAAACAAAAGCTCAGATGCCTGCAACAATGATCCGTTTGAACCTTGTTAAAGGACTTGGACCGGTTCTGCAGATTGCTGAAGGATGGACAGTTGCTCTTCCAGCAGAAGTATCTGACAAACTTTGGAAACGTACAGACTACACATGGCCATGTACATGGTTTGCTCCAAGATGCGATGGCAAAGAGGGACCGTTCAAGACAGCTTATGATGTAATGAACAACTGGGGAGCTAACCACGGTGCTATCTCCTACGGACATATCGGAGCTGACCTGATCACAATGTGCTCTATGCTTCGTATCCCGGTATCCATGCATAACGTTCCGGAGAAAGATATCTATCGTCCGGCAGCTTGGAATGCATTTGGAATGGATAAAGAAGGTGCAGATTTCAGAGCTTGCAAGAACTATGGACCTCTTTATAAATAATTAGCTTTTTATAATTTAACTGCTTTCTTTCACTCCCCCAGGACAATGAAGGAAAGCTGAGAGAGCGGGACTTTTGTCTCGCTCTTTTATTGTCTGGGGCTCTTTATCGGACATACATCCGCATGATTTCACGCCCGGATTCCCGATTTTTCTGTGAAATTGTTTATAAAAACACCTCGCGGAACATTACCGGTGAATAGTAACTGTTGCTGTAAAATAATGGGAAAATATGAGAAAAATGGTTGCAAGTTTTTCCTGGTGTGTTACAATGAAAAGCAGAAAAATGGTTACTGCTCATTCCGTTCACAAAATACCTCGCGGAATGTTATCAGTAAACAGTAACGAAAAATGTATACAAGAGGGAAAAGAGGATATATATGAAGAAAAAGCTGGGAATGTTGCTGGCTGTGCTTCTTACTTTTTGCATGACTGTGGGAGTTTTTGCAGATGCAGGAAAGACACAGCAGGTTGATTATAAAACAGATTACTATATGATTGTAGAATCGCCTGATGGCGGTGTTGACATGTATTCAGAGGCAGATGCTTCCAGCCCGAAGCTGAATGATGAGCTGATTCCTAATGGAACTGCGATCCATGTAGAAGGAGAGGTCACAGATGAAGCTGGAAAGGTATGGGTATATGCTCAGCTTCATGGCATGTTTGGTTTCCTGGAAGAGAATTATCTGAAGCCGGCCACTCTTGCCGAGGCAGTGGCATCAGAGCTTGCCTTATACGGAAGCAAGGATGCGAATTACAGTATTACAGTCAATGCTAAGGAAGACGGTTCCGTTTGCCTGTATAAAGGACCTGGAAAAAAGTACGGCACAGTTTCCGGAGGCTGTAATATAGCGAATGGTGAGAAGTTATATATTGATACAGAAGTAGATACTGGTAAAGATGGTATCTGGGGACACACAGAGGCTGGTGATGTTTCTGGCTGGGTAAATATTGCAGAAGCCACCAATACGGAAGAGAGTACAGTAGAACTTGTTCCTGAAACTGAGAAAGAAGCGGAAGACGGTTCCCAATCTGTTCAGGCTGGAGAGAATACTTCTGAAGTTGGAAAAGCAGGTACCGAAGGCAAAGATATCGGTGATGCGGAGGCAGAGCCAACAGGCACTCCTACCCCGAAGCCTGAGAAGACAAGTACTCCTGCTCCGAAGCCAACTGAGACGAGTACTCCTGCCCCTGAGCCGACTGAAGCGAGCACTCCTGCCCCGGAACCAACTGAGGCGAGCACTCCTACCCCGGAGCCGACTGAGACAAGTACTCCTACTCCGGAACCAACAGAGACAAGTACTCCCACCCCGGAGCCAAGTGAGACTATTGCGCCTACAGAAGAGGCAACAGTAACAGTTGCTCCTTCAGAAAGTGCAGAACAGGAAGCATCCAGCAAAAATGTGGAGAGCACAGATAAGGGAATGAATTCTGTTATCTGGATTCTGGTTGTAGTTATTATCATTGGCATCGCAGTGGTAATCTGGCTCCTTAAGAAAAAAGGAAAAAATAGTGAATCATAATAAACATGAATAATAAAAGCTCCGCCGGGAATCCGACGGAGCTTTTTAGCTGAAATAAAAAATTATTTGTTGATAACAACACCTTTCTGAAGCATAACGTTTGCGTAAACAGCTTTCTCACCTGTAGCGATAATACAATATGCTTTCTTTGCCTCTTCATAAAATGCGAAACGCTCGATATTTCCAACTGCCTCGGCGCCACGTTCATCATGTTTGGAAACAATCTCTTTGTATGTATCCCAGATTGGAGTTTTTACCGGATCGCCAGGCATAACTTCCATCAGGGTAACTGGTTTCTCTACATAAGAATCAAGAGGGATAACAGTAAGGATAGCGTCCAGAAGTTCTGGAACTCCATGTCCGTCGCAGCGAACAACAATTGCATCTTTACCCATTGATTCTACTGGGAAGTTGCCGTCCGCGATAACGATGCGGTCGCTGTGTCCCATCTCGCATAAAACTTTTAAAAGCTGTGGTGAAAGTATTTCTGGAATTCCTTTTAACATAATATATTCTCCCTTCGTTCTTTCTCAGAAATCTGGCACAGTAATCTATAAAAACTGATACCGGTTCCGAAAGTATTCTACTCTATAAGTTACCTTTCTTTGCTGGATTTTTCAAGGTAAAATTTTACGCAAAAAGATGAAATATTTACTGTTGACAGAAATTTGGAAAAGAGTTAATATGAATTAAAACAGAAACGTTTCGGTTTCTCGAAAAACAGAAGCTTCACGGCCTGTATCAGCAGGCAGAAGGAGGAGAATATGCCACTTGTTACATCTAAGGAAATGTTGTTGAAAGCTCAGCAGGGCGGTTACGCAGTGGGTGCATTTAATGCAGAGAATATGGAGATGGTGAAAGCGATCATTCAGGCAGCTGAGGAGTTGAAAGCACCTGTTATGATCCAGACTACTCCATCTACTATTAAATATGGCACTCTTGAGACCTATCAGGCAATCGTTGCAGCAGAAGCTGCAAAGGCTTCCGTTCCGGTTTGCCTGCACCTTGATCACGGCAGTAGCTTTGATCTCGCCATGAAGGCTCTGAAGGCTGGATATACTTCCGTGATGATTGACGGTTCTAAGCTGGATTATGAAGGAAACATTGAGGTGAGCAAGAAGGTGGCTGACGTAGCAGCTTCTATGGGAATCCCATGCGAGGCAGAACTTGGTAAGGTAGGTGGTAAGGAAGACGACCTGGTTGCAGTTGCAGATACCAATACCGATCCACAGGAAGCCAGAGAATTTGTAGAGCGCACCGGCGTTACTTCTCTTGCGGTAGCAATCGGCACAGCACATGGCTTCTATGTGGGAACTCCTGTTCTTGATAAGGAGCGTTTAAGTGAAATTCGTGAAGTTGTAGATATTCCTCTGGTTCTTCATGGCGCTTCCGGCCTTAGCGATGAGGATGTTATGGATTGCGTAAAGAGAGGAATCTGTAAGGTTAATTTTGCCACCGAGCTTCGTGCAGCATACTCCAAGGCTGTCAGAGAGACACTTGAGGATGAGAAGGTATTTGATCCTAAGGCATATGGCAAGGCTGGAATTGCAGCTGTGAAAGAGCTTGTAATGGCCCGTATGAAAGTTTGCGGCTGTGACGGAAAGGCTGAGTAAGAGGCTGATTTATGGCAGCGACGATGAAAGATATTGCCAGACGGACAGGACTTGGTCTGGCAACGATTTCCTCTTATTTCAATGGGGGGAATGTAAGAGAGAAGAACCGTATCAAGATCGAAGAAGCCATCGAAGAATTACATTACGAAGTAAATGAAGTTGCCCGCGGTCTGAAGACCAATGCGACCAAGACAGTGGGGGTTGTGATTCCAGAGCTGAACAATGTTTTCTGCGCAGAAATCATCAGTGGAATGGAGGATATCCTCCGAAGCCATGGATATGCAGCGATTGTCTGTGACTGCAGAACAGATAAGAAGCTTGAAAAAGAAGCAGTGGATTTCCTTACCCGGAAACGTGTGGATGGAATTATCAATATGCCGGTAGATATGACTGGAGCCCATCTGAATGAATTTCAGAAAACAGGTAAACCCATTGTGCTTATCGACCGTATGATCCAGGGAATATCCTGCGACTGTGTGCTGGTGGATAATGTAAATGCAGCTGAGAAGGCTGTTGGCATGCTGGTAGAAGAACAGCATCAGAAGATTGGTCTGATCGGTGGACCGGATGAGGTATTCACTGCCAGACAGCGTATGTTAGGATATATGAAAGCACTTAAGGCTCATGGAATTGCGGTTGATGAAAAGCTGATCTGTCATGGTGATTACACGATCCAGGGAGGGGTTCAGGCAGTAGAAGAGCTGGTGAAAGAGAATCCGGATATGACAGCTGTTTTTGTGACGAACTATGAGATGACTATGGGGGCAGTGATCGGGCTTAACGAGATGGGGGTATCCATGCCAGAGGAGATTTCCCTGGTGGGATTTGACAATCTGCCTTTTGCCCGTGCATGCAGACCTGCACTTACCATTGTTTCACAGCCCACAGAGAAAATTGCAAGGGAAACAGCACAGATCATGCTGGAACGGCTTGAAGGAAGAGATGAGCTTCCTGACCATATTGTACGGAAACTTCAGACTGATATTTTTATGGGGAAATCCATAAGGAGACAAGGATGAGCAAAGACTATTTATTAGGAATTGATATTGGAACCAGCGCGTGCAAGGTTGCCATATTTAACAAGAACGGAAAGGTGATGGCTTCCGCCAATGGGGATTACCCTGTTTATTATCCTCATGAGGGATGGGCGCAGCAGAAGCCGGATGAATGGTGGCATGCGGTTTGCGGCGCTATTTGCGAATGCCTGGAGACAGGTAATATTTCAGGAGAGCAGATTGCCGGAGTGGGAATTGATGGGCAGAGCTGGTCGGCTATTGCCATTGACCATGAGGGAAATGTTCTGACAGATACACCTATCTGGATGGATACAAGAGCCCAGGAAATCTGCGACAGACTCAATAATGAAATCGGCAGTGAGAATATTTTCAATGTTGCAGGTAATTCTCTTCAGCCTTCATATACCACAGCGAAGATTCTCTGGTATAAGGAGAATATGCCTGAAGTATATAATAAGATTTACAAGATCCTTCAATCAAACAGCTTTATTGCTTACAGACTGACTGGTGCCATCACACAGGATCTTTCACAGGGATATGGCCTGCATTGCTTTGATATGCGTACTGGTACCTGGGATGAAGTGATGTGTGAGAAAATGGGAATTCCTGTGGATTTTCTTCCGGAGATTGTTGCGTGCGATAAGGTAGTGGGAACTGTGACGGAAGAGGCGGCAGCCCAGAGTGGACTGACTGTCGGAACTCCTGTAGTGGCCGGCGGTCTGGATGCAGCCTGTGGAACACTTGGTGCAGGTGTGATCCATCCGGGGGAGACCCAGGAGCAGGGTGGACAGGCTGGTGGCATGAGCATCTGCACAGATACATACAAAGCAGATCCAAGTCTGATCTTAGGCTATCACGTAGTGCCAGGCAAGTGGCTTCTTCAGGGAGGAACTACCGGAGGCGGCGGTGTCATGCGCTGGTTTGAGAGAGAATTTGCAGCTTATGAGAGGAGCCGCAAGGCGGATACCGGGAAATCCTCTCTGGAACAACTGAATGAAATTGCCGAGGCAGTACCAGCCGGAAGTGAAGGCGTTGTGTTCCTTCCATATATGTCCGGGGAGAGATCCCCTGTCTGGAATCCATACGCCAAAGGCGTTTTCTATGGACTTGATTTTGCTAAGACCAAGGGACACATGGTAAGAGCCTGTATGGAGGGCGTAGCATTTTCCCTGCGCCATAATCTGGAGGTGGCTGAAGCGGCAGGTGCTAAAGCAGAAGTTCTTCGTGCTATGGGAGGTTCAGCCAATTCCCTTCTCTGGACTCAGATTAAGGCTGATGTGACAGGCAAGGCAGTGGTGGTCCCTGCTTCCGATACAGCAACCACATTAGGTGCTGCAATCCTGGCTGGCGTAGGAGTTGGATTTTATAAAGATTACGAGGAAGCGGTTTCCATGACAGTGAAAGAGACAAGACGCCATGAGCCCAATCCTGAGAATAAAGAAGTTTATAATAAGACATACCGTACATATAGGGATTTATATGAATCTCTGAAAGCTATGATGGTACGGAAGTAAGGAGGTATTTCAAGATGAAAGCAGCAGTTGTAGTTGCAAACGAGGATGTACAGTACCAGGAAATCGAAGAACCACAGGCAAAACCAGGCTGGGTAAAGATTAAAGTAAAAGCTTCCGGCATTTGTGGCTCTGATGTTCCGCGAGTATTGAATCATGGTGTTCATTTTTATCCTATCGTTCTTGGACATGAGTTTTCTGGTGATGTAGTAGAAGTTGGAGAAGGGGTCACCAAGGTGAAAGTTGGCGACCGCGTTTCCGGGGCTCCGCTTCTTCCGTGCATGAAGTGTGATGATTGTCAGAATGGAAACTTCTCCTTATGTAAGCATTACAGTTTTATCGGTTCCAGGCAGCAGGGAAGTAATGCGGATTATGTAGTAATTCCAGAGCAGAATGCGATTCCTTTTGATCCGTCTATTTCCTATGAACAGGGTGCAATGTTCGAGCCATCCACAGTTGCTCTTCATGGACTCCTTCAGAATGATTATCAGGGCGGTCGCTGCGTAGCAATTTTAGGATGTGGAACAATTGGCATATTCACAATGCAGTGGGCAAAGATCTTTGGTTCCAAGAAGGTTGTCGTATTTGATATTAGTGAGGAACGCCTGGATCTTGCCATGAGAATGGGCGCAGATGCAGTTATCAATACAACCAAAGAGAATTATATGGAAGAGGCTATGGCAATTACCGGTGGTAAGGGCTATGAATATGTGTTTGAAACAGCCGGACAGGTTCCCACTATGCATATGGCATTTGAACTTGCTGCGAATAAGGCACACGTATGCTTCATTGGAACACCTCATGCAGATCTTACATTTACACCAAAGCAGTGGGAGAATATGAATCGTAAAGAATTTAAACTTACAGGCTCCTGGATGTCCTATAGTTCCCCGTTCCCAGGCAAAGAGTGGGATCTTACAGCTCATTATTTTGCAACCGGTCAGCTGAAATTTGATCCGGGATTTATTTATCGTAAAATGCCAATGAGTCAGGCTCAGGAAGCATTCCAGCTCTATAAGACACCTGGTCTTGTAAAGGGGAAGATTCTTCTGACGAATGAGGATTGAGCATATGATACTGACAGTAACATTAAATGCAGCCATTGATAAGCGGTATGTGGTAAATAACTTTAAGACTGGAGAAGTGAATCGTGTAAAGGAATGTACTTATGTTCCTGGTGGAAAAGGTCTGAATGTATCCAAGCCGGCTTCAATTTACGGAGCAGAGGTGATTGCCACAGGTTTTGTAGGTGGTTATGTAGGAGCTTATATTGAGAATGCACTGAAGCCGTTTGGTATTAAAAGTGCTTTTTATCATGTAGCTGCAGAAAGCAGATCCTGTATTAATATCTGGGATGAAGTTAATAAAGTTCAGACAGAATTTCTGGAACCTGGGTTTACCCTTACAGAAGAGGATTTTGCCGGATTTGAGGAAAAATTCCGTAATCTTGTAAAAGAAGCGAAAGTAGTTGCAATGTCAGGAAGTGTTCCGAAAGGACTTGATGGAACTGCTTATCAGCGACTTATAAAGATTGTAAAAGAGGCAGGAATTCCGGTTATTCTGGATACCAGTGGCAAACTTCTTGAAATGGGAATTGAAGCAGCACCTACTATGATCAAACCCAATATTGATGAAATCCGCATGCTCACAGGCAAGAAATGTGATAATATTCAGGATATTATAGATGCGGCGAAAGAGATTCATGCAAAAGGTGTGGAAATCGTAGCTGTTTCCCTGGGAGCTGACGGTTCTCTTGCAGTAGGTAATGAAGGAATTTTCCGTGCACTGGTTCCGAGAATAAATGCAGTGAACACAGTTGGGTGTGGAGATTCTATGATCGCAGGATTCGCACTGGGTTTATCCAGGGGACTTTCACTTCCTGAGACAATGAAACTGGCAAGTGCTATTTCAGCGGCAGCAGCCATGCGCGAGGAGACTGGATTTTTTGTGATGGAAGATATGGAAAAACTGCTTCCACAGATTGAGGTTACTAAATTATAAGAAAATGTAGTAAAAGATATTAAGCGAAAGTAAATTGCGTTGTAATTGAAAGCCATAGTGCAAAAGAAATGTTAAGGAGGATAAGAAAATGACAATGATTGATCCGGCAATTGTTCCGCAGAGAACACTTTATACTGGCGCTAAGATGCCAGCTGTTGGAATGGGTACTTTTGGAAGTGACCATGCAGATGCAGACGCAGTTTCTGCTTCTGTTGCAGGTGCACTTCGCGTAGGTTACCGTTCTTTTGATTGTGCTGCATGTTACGGAAATGAAGATATGATCGGAAAGATTTTCGCAGATGCATTTGCAGAAGGTATTGTAAAAAGAGAAGAACTTTTTATTGCCTCCAAAGTATGGAACGATATGCATGGTGACGGAGATGTACTGATTGCCTGTGCGAAGACCTTAAAGGATCTGAAGCTTGACTATCTGGATATGTATTATGTTCACTGGCCATTCCCGAACTATCATGCACCACATTGTGATGTGGATTCCAGAAATCCTGATTCCAAACCGTTTACAGTAGAGCGCTTTATGAAAACCTGGCGCCAGATGGAGCGCCTGGTAGATATGGGTCTGACGAAACATATCGGTATGTCTAATATGACAATCCCGAAACTGGAGGCAGTACTTCCACTTTGCAGAATTAAACCAGCTGCGATCGAGATGGAGCTTCATCCATGCTTCCAGCAGCCGGAGCTGTTTGATTATTGCAGAGCGCATGGTATTGAAGTGGTAGGATTCTGCCCAATTGGTTCTCCTGAACGTCCGGAACGTGATAAAATGCCAGAAGATATTGCGGATATTGAACTGCCAGAGCTGAAAGCAATTGCAGCGGCACATGGTGTACATCCAGCAGTTATCTGCATTAAATGGGCTGTACAGAGAGGTGCTTCCCCAATTCCATTCTCTTTGAAAGAGAAGAATTACACCATGAACCTGAAATGTGTCACGGAAGATCCTCTGACAGAAGAAGAGATGGAAACCATCCGTTCCCTTGATAAGAATAACCGTCTGATCAAAGGCCATGTATTCCTGTGGGAAGGTGCAAAGGACTGGCACGATCTCTGGGATGAGGATGGAGTGATTGTAAAATAATGGTTATAATTTCAAAGCTTCTTTAAATATCTTACACAGCAGAAAAGCTGCAGGGTTTATAATTCTTATAACTTTGCAGCTTTTTTGTTACCAGTAAACAGTAATAGTAACACACACCAAACAAACTCTGGAATTGTTTGTTTAGTTTGCATGATTTTATGGTATGTGATAATATAATATTTAGCTGAAATTAATAGAATACCATGTGCAAACAGGCATCGGGGGGGGAGCCGATGAGGTACATGCTGTGTATAGAAAGGGAAAGCGAAAACTATGTATCGAATTTTACTTGTAGATGATGAGATCCTGGTACGTGACGCCATAAAGGAGAATATTGACTGGAAGTCCATGGATTGCCAGCTTGTAGGAGACTGCGAAAACGGAAAGCAGGCAGCAGATTTTGTGAAGAGCCATCCGGTAGATATTGTTCTCACAGATATTTTGATGCCGTATATGGATGGAATGGAACTGAGCCATTTTCTGCATGATAATTACCCGGAGATCGTAATTGTGATCTTCAGTGGCTTCGGGGAATTTGAATATGCAAAGAAAGCAATTCAGTATAATGTAAGCGAATACATGCTGAAGCCGGTAACTGCTATGGAGCTCAGAGAAGTTATTGGCAAAATGAAAGAAAAAGTAGATCTGCAGAGAAAAGAAAAGAAGAAAATAGAATCCCTCACAAAGACATCTCAGGATTATCACAAAAATGCTCTGGTGATTCGTTCGAAAGCGATTGAATCTCTGGTAAGCTGTACTCGGGATGTGCAGGAGAGCCTGGAGGAATTGTCTGGAATGGGAATTAATCTGGAGGCAGCATCTTATCGGGTTGCGTTATTTGACATGGATCTGTTTTCCGATATTCATCAGATTGATATGGAAAAACGCCAGGAGAGCGCATTAATGGCTTTTGTTTTATTTAATGTTGCAGATGAGATCGTGACAGATCGTAATGCAGGAATTGCCTATCAGGAAGGAAATAACCGGGTGTGTATCCTCTTTATGGGAAACCGCAGCAGGGAGTTTTCCAGAGAAATACAGGAAATCTGTCAGGAAATCCAGAAAAAAGTAAAAGAAGTGATCGGCATTGAAGCTTCAGCAGGAATTGGGGGCTGGGTAAGGAATCCCGGAGATACGATCCAGTCTCATAACCAGGCTGAGAAGGCTATTGAACTGCGCTATTTACTGGGCGGAAATCTGCTCATTGATACAGAAACACTGAATCCGGAGAGAAGTATTTCTTTGCAGCAGCCATTAAGCGATATGGTAGATGGAATCAAGAAAGGCAATGAAGCTGAGATGAATCAGGCTCTTTCTGTTATGAAATCTGAGATCAAAAAGGCCAGAGTGGATAAAAGTCAGGCCTGTGTCTGCCTTCAGATGATTCTGCGCCATGCAGGAAGCTGCTGGGAAGCTCTTTCTTCTGAGAATGAAGATCTGTTCCACAAAAGAGAAATTCTCATGGGACGGGTAACCGAACAGAAAACTTTTAAGGAAGCTTTTAAAATGGCAGAGGACTATGTTCACGAGGTATTCGAAAGGTGCTCTTCCCTGAACAGCTCCAGCGGTCAGAAGCAGGCGGTACTTGCTATGGAATATATTCGCCAGCATTACAATGAGCCGGAATTAGGATTGAATGATATCTGCTCCTATCTGAATATTGGTACAAGCTATTTCAGTACTATTTTTAAGGAAGCCACAGGAGGCACTTTCCTGGAATTCCTCAGTAAGACCCGTATGGAAAAGGCAAAGGAACTCCTGGAACAGACTGCACTTAAGAACTATGAGATTGCGGAGAAGGTGGGCTTTTCAGATCCCCATTATTTTGGGATTTCTTTTAAGAAAATGACAGGTAAGACTCCTACCGAGTATGCAAGGGAAAAAAGATCCATATGAAAAGAAAAGTACTGACGGCAGCCGGCATATGTATTGGAATTTTGATTCTTACAGAAGGCAGCAGGTATTTTGTTCAGAATCAGAAATGCCAGAAGCAGCTGTTTGCGATGGACACCTATATGGAGTTTACCGCATATGGTAAAAACAGCGAAAAAGCTGTAGATGCAGCTATAGAAGAAGTACAGAAACTGGATGCGATGTTATCAGCAGAAAACAGTAAAAGTGAAGTATATGCTTTAAACGAACAGGGAAATCTGCAGGCAACAGATGATCTGGCAGAGCTGATCCTCCGGGGAAAAGAGATTTATCAGGAGACAGACGGACTTTTTGACGATACTATTTATCCGGTGATGAAGCTATGGGGATTCCCTACAGGCAATTATCATGTGCCTACAGCTGCAGAAGTACAAAAAAAACTGGCACTGGTGGATGGAAATAAAGTAGAAATACAGACCCGGGACTCTGATGAAAAGGGTAGGGACAGCAAAGAAAAAGCAAATTTTGTAACTCTTGGAGCAGATCAGCAGATTGATTTTGGAGGAATTGCAAAAGGATATACAGGGCAGAAGCTGGCAGAGCTTTTTCAAGAATATGGCGTTTCTTCCGCATTGGTTTCTCTTGGAGGAAACATTCAGGCGATAGGGACGAAGCCAGACGGCAGTAGCTGGAAAGTGGGAATACGTGATCCAAAAGGCGGACAGCAGGATTATATTGGTGTTTTATCTGTGGAAAATCAAGCCGTAGTTACTTCTGGCGGTTATGAGCGGTATTTTGAAGAAGATGGGGAGACCTATATTCATATCATCAATCCCAGGACAGGATATCCGGCAGATGGAGATCTGCTGTCTGTGACAATCGTATCAAAGGACGGTACACTTGCGGATGGAATGTCCACGGCTCTTTATATTATGGGCTATGAGAAGGCTTGTCAATTCTGGCGGCAGCACAGAGAAGGATTCAATGTGATCCTGGTGACAGATGATGGGAAGATTCATATTTCAGAGAATCTTAAGGGAAATTTTCAGACAGAGTGGGAGCTGGAAATGATTGAATCCGGAAGTGAATAATTGCAGCTATAAAAAGATTTGCTGCCAGCAGGTGGATTATTTCTACAGAAATCAGTGATGAAAGATATGAAAAATAAAAAGTTAAATGAATGAGAAAACGCAAGGGAGAGCAGCCTATGAATAAAAACAAAAGAGAACGAAAATTTCTTAAAGGCTTTAAAAGTATTCAAAGCACTATATTTGCGGCTGTTTCTGTTCTGGTTCTCTGTGCGGTGCTTGCAGCGACTGCAGTATCAGTAAGATATACGAATTCTACAGTTTATGAGAACTCTGCCATTTATACCCAGACCATTATACATCAGCTGAATCAGAATGTTGATTCGTATATTACATATATGGATAATATTGCCTCAGTTATTGCAAAAAGCCAGGATGCGTATCAGCTTTTGTACCAGCGTATCGGTGAGGATGAGGCTGTAAAAGAAGGGCACAGGAAGCGTCTCCAGGAACAATTCAGTACGATATTGAAAGGACGTGATGACATCTACAACATTGGAATCGTGCAAAAAGATGGGGTTATGCTTATAAACAGCGGATATCAGGCCACCAATCCGGATCTGGATCTTTCCACTCAGGAGTGGTACACCAATGCAGTAGATAATTATAATCAGTATTGTCTCAGTTCTTCCCATGTCCAGCATGTGATTAAGGACCAGCGTCCGTGGGTGATTACATTAAGCCGCGAAGTCCATAATTTCTATGGCACGGGAAACAGTGACGGTGTTGTATTTATTGACTTGAATTATAGCGCCATCAGTGAGCTATGCGACCAGAACAGCATTGGGGATAAGGGATATGTATTTATTCTGGATCAGGATGGGAACATCGTTTATCATCCAAGCCAGCAGCAACTGTATAATGAGCTTCAGACGGAGAACATTGATATTGTTATGAATGCCGACACAGATACGGTAGTAACAGGAGAGGGAGATGACGAAAAAATCTATACACTTGCCCGCTCTGAGATAACTGGCTGGACGATTGTTGGCTGCATGAATATGGCAGAGCTTTTAAAGAGTAGCAAAGAGGCCAATAACATATATGTAATGACGGCCATTGTACTGGTTGTGATCGCCATGCTTATTTCCAGCTTTATTGCCAGAAGCATAACTCTTCCGATTCAGAAGCTTCGTGATTCTATGGAAAGGGTTCAGGAAGGAGATTTCAAGGCAGCAGATGATCTGGTTATACCTTCCCAGAATGAAATTGGAAGTCTTACCACATCATTCAATGTGATGACCCATAAGATTGAAGATCTGATGGCACAGAATGTCCATGAACAGGAACTGAAGCGAAAGAGCGAACTGAAAGCTCTTCAGTCCCAGATCAATCCCCACTTTCTTTATAATACGCTGGATTCCATTATCTGGATGGCAGAAGGAAAGAAATATGAAGATGTAGTACTGATGACCGCTTCTTTGGCACGGCTTTTGCGGCAAAGTATCAGCAACGAAGATGAAACGGTCCTCATCGGCCAGGAAATCCAGTATGTAAAGAGTTATCTCACCATTCAGAAAATGCGTTATAAGGATAAACTGGAATTTGAGATCAATGTGGATCCATCTATTAATAGTGTGCATATAGTGAAGCTTGTACTTCAGCCAATTGTGGAAAATGCAATTTATCATGGTCTTAAATATAAGGAATCAAAAGGGATGCTTACTGTTAACGGATACCAGAAAGATGGAAATGCAGTTATCGAAATAGCAGATGACGGTGTGGGAATGGATGAGGAGACCCTGAACCGGATTTTTGAGAAGCATAAAGTCAATTATCGTTCTAATGGTGTCGGTGTATACAATGTTCAAAGACGTCTCTGTATGTACTATGGAAAGGAATATGGTCTGAGCTATAAAAGTGAAAAAGGAAAAGGTACGACTGTTACAGTGGTAATTCCGATCGAGCAGGAGGAACATCATGAAAAAGCGTAAACAATGGCTTATGCTTGTATGCATAGCGCTGGCGGTGTGTCTGGTTTCCGGAGGAATGCTTTATATTCGTCAAAAAAATAATAACAAAAAGTGGTCATTAATTTACATACCGAAAACAGAGGATGGAACCAATAACTTCTGGACCTCCCTGATTTCAGGGACAAGAATGGCGGCGCAGGAATGCGGTGCAGAACTGGAAGTGCTGGCACCGGAGAGAGAACAGGATGTGGAGGTACAGAATAAACTTCTGGAAGAGGCCATTGAGAAAAATCCGGATGCAATACTATTTTCCCCTTCCAGCTTTGATGTTTCCGATGAATTATTGCAGGAGGCAAAAGATAAGGGAATCAAGATCACATTTATAGATTCCTATACAGAAAGCAATATTCAGGATATGACAGTTGCCACAGATAATCTGGAAGCAGGAAAGCAACTGGGGGAATATGCCAGAACTTTTTTAAATAAGGATTCCCAGATTGCAATTGTAAGCCATGTAAAAGGTGTTTCCACTGCAATCGAAAGAGAACAGGGCTTTCGGGAAGGTCTGGGGGATTATAATAAGAATGTTGTAGACGTAGTATATTGTAATTCCCAGTTTGATAAGGCTTCCCAGCTTACAGAAGAACTGATGGAGAAATATCCGAATCTTGAAATGATTGCAGGAATGAATGAATATTCCTCTGTAGGCGCAGCACGGGCGGTACAGAAGCATGATATGGAAGGCCAAATCCAGGTAGTGGGGGTAGACAGCTCCCAGGAAGCAGTTCAGCTTATGGAAAAGGGTGTCTTCAAGGGAATTGTTGTGCAGAAAGCGTTTAAGATGGGCTATCTGGGTGTAACGGAGACTGTGCGTATGCTGCAGGGCAAACCTTACGATGAGAATGTAAATTCCGGCTGTCAGCTTGTAACTCCGGAGAATATGTATTCCAGCGAAATCGAAAAGCTGATCTTCCCATTTAATACCATAAAACAGACTTTGTAGTTGTTCTGTATCTTCACAGCTGCACGTTTTGCGGAAGAGTTACCCGATTTATGCTGTACCAGATCTTTTTAATATACTTTGTCAGATAAAATGAGACCTCAGGTTCGATCCTTTTGCGTTTCTTACGTATGAAAAGGATTGAATTTGAGGTTTTTTGATTTTACATGGTAAAGTGTTAGTGCATATTTCACATAAAAGGTTAAAAATTTATGACCATACCGTAAATATTTAACCTTTTTCTGGAAAATATTCTATTACAATTGTGCAGAATTAAAGGTATTATATAGAAAACGCAGAGAGTGCAAAAAGTTATTGCTCAGGAAGAGTGAGGAAAACCTGGACAATAACAAAAAATCAAGGAGGGTGAAAAGTTGGAAAAGTTAAAACAAAATCCAATTGTGAAAAAGCTCGGCCTGAACAGAATCATGCTTGTTTGTATTCTTGTTCTTATGTTCGTAGTTTTCAAGGTAGTACTCGGAAGTAAATTCCCTGTTGGCGACAGTATCAAATCTACTTTGAACTATGTATACTTCCTGGGCTTTTTATCACTTGGAGTAACATTTGTAATTGCTACGGGAGGAATTGATTTCTCCATCGGACCGGTTATGTTCTGCTGTGCACTGGTTTCCGGTTACTGCATGACTTCTTATGGAGTTCCTTGTGCAGCTGCCATGGTTCTGTGTGTGCTCATTGGTCTTGCATTTGGTATATTTAATGGATGGCTGGTTTCTTATATGTCAGTTCCGCCATTTATCGTATCCATGGCTTCCATGAACATTGCAAAAGGTATTGCTTCTGTATTTACCAAGACACAGTCAGTCAGCTGGCCGCAGAGTTCTGATCCGGTAAACGGATGGTTCCGTAATATCGCATCTTATAATGGATTCCCGGTTGGTCTTGTGATCTTCCTTGGAATGGCAGTGGTTTGCGGTATTGTTCTTTACAATACAAAGCCAGGACGTTATATCCTTTGTCTTGGATCTAACAGCGAGGCAGTTCGTCTTTCTGGTGTCAATACCAGAAAATGGAGAATGCTTGCATATGTGATCTGTGGATTCCTGGTAGGAATCGGAGCACTGTTCTTTGTAGCTACTTATACAACCGTTCAGCCAGGATATGGCGATCAGTATAACAACGAGGCAATTGCAGGCTGTGTAATGGGTGGTACATCCATGGTTGGTGGACTTGCTTCCATCGGCGGTACTGTAATCGGTGTATTTATCATCTCTCTTCTTCAGCAGGGAATCATGGCATTTGGTCTTGGCAAAGGACAGCAGATGATTATTACAGGTATCATTGTTATTGTAGCAGTTTACGCTGACGTTTCTGCAAGACGCAGAAAGAACTGATCATAAGGGAGGATTCGACAATGGGTGAAGTTATTTTAACTATGAAGGATATTGATAAGTCCTTTCCTGGAGTTCATGCCCTGGATCATGTTAATTTCGAAGTGAAACGCGGTGAAGTACATGCACTTATGGGAGAGAACGGAGCCGGAAAGTCCACACTGATGAAGGTGCTTACCGGTATTTACCAGAAGGATTCCGGAACAATTACATATAAAGGCAAAGAGACAGAATTTCACAATACCCGTGAAGCTCAGGATGCCGGAGTGGTAATCGTACATCAGGAATTAAATATGATCGGAGATCTGACTGTTGCACAGAATATCTTTATCGGACGTGAACCGAAGAAGGGAATCCGTGTAGATGATAAGAAGATGATCGAAGATTCCAGAAAATTATTTCAGGATCTGAATATTGAGATCGATCCGAGAGAAAAAATGAGTAATCTTACTGTTGGTAAGCAGCAGATGTGTGAGATTGCAAAGGCTATTTCCCACAAAGCTGAGGTGATCATTTTTGATGAGCCGTCAGCTGCTCTTACTGAGAAGGAGATTGCGGATTTATTTGAAATCATCAAAGACCTTCGTAAGAAGAATCTTGGTATTGTATACATCTCACACCGTATGGATGAGATCAAGGTCATCACAGACCGTGTAACTGTCATGCGAGATGGTGGCTATGTTGGAACCCTGATCACAGCAGACAGTACAAAAGAAGATATTATCAACATGATGGTTGGTCGTGTTATTTACGAAGATCCGAAGGATCATAGCATGGTTGCCCCAGATGCCCCGGTTGTTTTGAAGGTAGAGCATCTGAATGCAGGCAAGATGGTTCAGGATGTAAGCTTCGAGCTTCGTAAAGGTGAAATCCTTGGCTTCTCAGGACTGATGGGAGCAGGACGTACCGAGACAGCCAGAGCACTGTTTGGGGCAGATCCGAAACAGAGCGGTAAGATTTCCATTATGGGTAAAGATGGACAGCTCCATGAAGTAACCATCAACAGCCCACAGGATGCTGTTAAATATGGTATCGGTTATCTGTCTGAGGACAGAAGAAGATATGGAGTTGTTGTTCAGAAATCTGTAACAGAGAACACAACTCTGGCTACCATGGAAGAATATTGCAACGGTTTATTCATCAACAAAGCCAAAGAGAAAAAAGTTACAGAGAGATATGTGAAAGAGCTTGCAACCAAGACTCCTTCTACAGACCAGCTGGTAGTGAATCTTTCCGGTGGTAACCAGCAGAAGGTAGTTATTGCAAAATGGCTTACCCGTGACAGTGAGATCCTGATTTTCGATGAGCCTACAAGAGGTATCGACGTTGGTGCGAAGAACGAGATCTACAAGTTAATGAGCAAGCTTGCAGCAGAAGGAAAATCTATTATTATGATTTCCTCTGAAATGACCGAGATTCTCCGAATGAGTGACCGAATCATCGTTATGTGTGAAGGTAAGGTAACAGGAAATATTGATATTTCTGAAGCTACACAGGAACACATCATGAATAAGGCGACACGGAATATCGATTAAGGAGGACGTCATGACTAAGAAGAAAAAAAGTATTTTAAGTGATCAGAGATTTATTGTTTTGCTGGTTATCATTGCACTGGCTGCTGTTTTCTCCTTTATGAGTAAGGAGTTCAGACAGTACACCACAATCCTGAGTATGCTGGATTTCTCATATTATGACCTTCTGATGGCAATCGGTGTTACATTCCCGCTTATCACAGGCGGTGTAGACCTGTCAATCGGAACTGGTATGGTATGTTACGCATTGATCGGCGGAACACTTGTAAGAAGCAACAATGTTCCAGTAGTAGTAGCAATGCTGCTCTGTGTAGTGCTTGGAATTGCAATCGGCGCATTGAACGGTGTTCTCATTGGTATCATGAATCTGCCGCCATTCCTTGCTACTCTTTGTACCTGTATGATTACCCGTGGTGCTGGTTCTCTTTGCAGTGCTACACCATGGCCAACACTGAATCAGCCAGGCGGATGGTTCCATTCCATCTTTAAACTGACAATCGGACAGGGAAGAAGCGCTTCCCGTTACCCGCTCGGTTTCCTTTGGATGATCCTTCTGGTAATCCTGATGGAGTTCGTTCTGAATCATACAAAATTCGGACGTTACACCATCGCAATCGGTTCCAACAAAGAAGCAGCAGCTCTTTCCGGAATCAATGTTAAGTTTTACCATGTAATGGTATACGTAGTTTGCGGTCTGTTTACCGGACTTGCAGCTATCGCATACGCAGCAGTAACTCCTACTGTACAGCCTGGTACTGGTGCCGGACTTGAGATGGACGCAATCGGCGGTGTATTCGTTGGTGGTGTTGCAGCTTCCGGTGGTTATGGATCTGTAGTAGGAACTCTGGTAGGTATTTTCGTAATCATGCTGTTAAAGACCGGTCTTCCATATGTCGGTCTGCAGGCAAACTGGCAGCAGATCATCACAGGTGTTGTATTGATCGTTGCAGTATTGATCGATATCCTGAAAGAGAAAAAAAGTGCACACTAATAACTGAAACATACAGGCTGGCTTACAGACAGTCAGCCTGAAGAAAAGCAGAATTCTGTTTATAAGCAGAACAGCTGGTAAACAGCAACAATTTCATAACGGATGTGAAGCGTCGGAGAGTGTAGCGACGTATCATCATAAAAAACTATATAATTTTTATTTCAAGGAGGAAGTAGTAAATGAAAGCAAAGAAAGTTATGGCATTAGTACTCTGTGCAGCAATGGTATCTGGTTTAGCAGCAACAACTGTTATGGCAGCTCCGGAAGATCAGTTTGAAGGACTTACAGCTAACGAAGCTTATGAATTCCCTATGATGGTTAAATCTTTCCAGGCTACATACTGGGAAGCAGCTATGAAAGGTATGGACAAAGCAGCTGAAGAATTAGGGGTTACCTATACAGCACAGGGACCAAACAGTGAGTCCGATATCGCTGACCAGGTTAACCTGATCAATACAGCTATCGCAGCTAATCCTGTTGGATTAGGACTTGCAGCTTGTGATACATCTTCTGTTCAGGCAGCTCTTCAGACATGTGTTGACAAAGGAATCCCGGTTGTTACATTTGATACAGGTATCGCTGATGCTCCGGAAGGATCTGTAGTTTGCGAAGTCTGCACAGACAACAATCAGGCTGGTTCTGTAGCAGCTGAGAACATGTATCCGGCAATCAAAGACGTTATCGCTAATGCTGACGGACAGGTTATCATCGGTGAGGTTAACCAGGATGCTACAGGTCTTAACATCCAGCAGCGTGGTACAGGATTCATCAATAAGATGATCGAGCTGATTAAAGCTGATGGAAAAACAGTAGCAGTTAAAGGTAATGAGTTCTATGTAAACGCAGCAGAAGGTGCTGACGCTGAAGAAGCTGACGCAGACGTTGTTATCCAGGTTGCAGTTCCGGCACAGACAACTGTAGAGCTTTGCTCCACAGAGGCTCAGGCTATCCTTTCCCAGGAAAACTGTATCGCAATCTTCGGTTCCAACCAGGTTGCAGCAGAGGGTGTTCTTGCAGCTAACGCTAACCTGAACGTTCTTGGTTCTGACGCAGCTAACGGTGATGTTATCGGTGTTGGTTTCGACGCTGGTTCTATCATTAAAGCAGCTGTAACAGATGGCACATTCCTTGGTGCAGTTACACAGTCTCCTCTGATGATGGGATATTATGCAATCTACGCTCTGACAGCAGCTGCTAACGGAGCTGAGCTTGAGGATGTTCCTACAGCTGGTTACTGGTATGATTCTACAAACATCGACGATGAAAACATCGCTCCAAACCTTTACGACTAATTAAAAAGTAAAGAGACGACACAACGTCCAATGTTTGCAGGTTTATAAACTGTGAATGAAACAGACCCCTGGGGCATTGCCCCGGGGGTTTTCTGGGTGAAAGAGGAATTATTGCAGCACGGAAAATATTGTCACTATCTTCCAGATACTTTATGTGAGAGGATTTTTGTGAATATAGTGGACAGAACATTCTGTTTGCAAATAAGGACACTTTTTTAGACAAACAAGGTTCTTATTTATTGATGAATATTATAGTACTATGATATCATCAATTAGAAAAGCCGCTGTATGAGGAATATCAGGATTGGTACGTTATTGTGTTACTGTTCACTGGTAACGTTCCGCGAGGCGTTTTTTGTGAACAAAGTTCACAGAAAACCCGAGAATTGCGGTGCGAAATCATGCGAATGCATGATTTCTGTGCATCGCGAAGCGCGTTACTGTGAACGGAGTGAACAGTAACGTTATTGTTTATGGAAAATGTTTGATGAGACATTTGTGTAGGACAATAAGACAGGAACCTTGATATATACAGCGTAATTTTACAATTGAGGAGGTTTCATAAAATGACAAAGTATTATTTAGCAGTAGATATCGGTGCTTCCAGCGGACGTCTGATCCTTGGACATCTTGAGAATGGAAAAATGGAGCTTGAGGAAGTTCATCGTTTTGAGAATGGAATGGTAAAGAAAGACGGCGAGCTTTGCTGGGAGTTTGACAGACTTTTCCAGGAAATTAAGAATGGTCTTAAGAAATGTAAAGAGATCGGCAAGATTCCGGTAAGCATGGGTGTTGATACCTGGGGCGTTGACTTTGTACTGATGGATAAGGACGACAAGGTTCTTGGAAATACAGTTGGATATCGTGATCACAGAAATGAAGGTATGGATGAGGAAGTATATAAGACGATTTCTCTTGAGGATCTTTATGCACGTACCGGTATTCAGAAAGCAATTTTCAACACGGTATATCAGCTGATGGCTGTGAAGACAAAACATCCGGAATATCTGGAACAGGCTGAAACTATGCTTCATGTACCGGATTACTTCCATTATCTTCTTACAGGCAAGAAAACCTGTGAGTATACAGAGGCAACAACAGGTCAGCTCGTAAATGCAGAGACAAAGGACTGGGATTACGAACTGATTGATAAACTTGGATATCCAAGAAAAATGTTCCAGAAATTGATCATGCCTGGTACCAGTGTTGGACACTTTACAGAAGAGGTAAAAGCAGAAGTTGGGTTTGATGTGGAAGTTGTAGCACCGGCTACACATGATACCGGATCCGCAGTTCTTGCAGTTCCTGCAAACGACGACGATTTTATTTATATCAGCTCCGGAACATGGTCATTGATGGGAATTGAAAGAGAAAAAGCTGACTGCTCCAAGAAGAGTTGCGAGATGAACTTTACGAATGAGGGCGGCTATGCAGGAAGATTCCGTTATCTGAAGAATATCATGGGACTTTGGATGATCCAGTCTGTTCGTCATGAATATGATGATAAATATGGATTTGCAGAAATCTGTCAGATGGCAGAGGAAGCGAAAGATTTCCCATCCAGAGTAGATGCAAATGATGAGTGCTTCCTTTCTCCGGAAAGCATGATCGAAGAGGTTAAAGATTACTGCAGAAGAACCGGACAGAAGGTTCCGGAAACTTTAGGAGAAATTGCTACTGTTATTTATACCAGTCTTGCTGAGTGCTATGCAAAGACAGCAAAGGAACTGGAAGAGATGACAGGAAGAACCTTCAGCCGTATCCATGTAGTTGGCGGAGGTTCCAACGCAGGCTATCTTAATGAGCTGACTGCGAGAGCAACAGGAAAAGAGGTTCATGCAGGTCCTGGAGAGGCAACTGCAATCGGTAATATTACTGCTCAGATGTTAAAAGCAGAAGAGTTTAAATCAATCGAAGAGGCTCGTACTACCATTCATGAGTCTTTTGGAATTAAAGTATATCAGGCTTAATGAAAAGTTAAAACAGCCGGGATATACGATCGTTTGTATAATGGTATTTGTGGTTACTGTTCACTGGTAACGTTCCGCGAGGTGTTTTTTGTGAACAAAGTTCACAGAAAACCCGAGAATCTCAGCGCGAAATCATGCGAATGCATGATTTCTGTGCATCGTGAAGCGCGTTACTGTGAACGGAGTGAACAGTAACCATTTGTGGTTATGAAGCTGTAGCATATGGGCAGACAGATTGTTTCTGAACCTATGAGCAATAAGCGTTATGTCTGCAGCCTGAATCACAGATGCATAATATATCAAATTAAACAGGAGGTACTACTATGTTAGTAAACACAAAAGCAAAAGTTGGTGTATTTTCTATTGCTTTAGGCGCATATCTGCCTCAGTTCCCTTCACTGGTACCAGAGTTTGAGGCTCAGTACGAGGCATTTAAGAAAACAATTCCGGATACCGTAGAGATCATCGATGGAGGAATGGTAACAACAAAAGAGCAGTCTATGGCTGCTGGGGATAAATTCCGTGCAGCAGACGTTGATCTCGTTTTCCTTCAGATGTTAACCTACGCTACATCCTACAACATGCTTCCTGCAATCCGTGACCTGAATGTTCCGGTTGTTCTGGTAAATGTTCAGAAGCTGAAAGCTCTGGATTACGATCACACAGACATTGCTACATGGCTCGGCGAAGGATATGCATGCGGTGCTGTTGGAGAAGCTGTTGCTGACCTTGAGAGAGCCGGAAAGAGACATGCTGTTATCACTGGTGTTGTCGAAGGCGGAGATCCAGGCGTTCAGGCTGAGATTGAAGACTGGTGTAAAGCTGCTCAGGTAAGAAGAAGATTCCGTGACACAAATATTGCCCAGATTGGAAGACCTTACCCAGGTATGATGGATCTTTACATTGATGAGACCAACCTGTACAACAGAATGTTCCTTTATACCAAACAGTTTGACTGGGAAAAAATGTGGGCAATTGCGGATGATATCACAGATGAGGATGCAATTCGTGCAAAAGCTCAGGATATTCTGGACACCTTTGATATTGAGGGCGGCGGAACAATTGAGAAAGTATGGGATATGGCAAAATATGTTGTAGCATTTGAGAAATGGGTAAAGGATGAGCATCTTGGAATGATCGCTTCCCATTATGACGGATTTGCACAGGGCAAGGCTGGTGTCCTTGACAGTATGCTGATTCCGGCATTCTCTATGCTGATCAAACAGGGTACTGCATGTGCTGTTGAGGGTGATATGAAGGTTGCCATGGCAATGAGTATTCTGAAGACAATTTCCGGCACAGGCCAGCTTTCCGAGATGTATTCCATTGATTTCAATGATGACATCTGCATTATCGGTCATTCCGGAAGTGGTGATGCTGATATTTCTGATAAGAAACCTACCATGAAGATCGTACCAGTGTTCCATGGCAAAACAGGCGGTGGATATCTGACACAGTTCTATCCATACACCGGTCCGGTTACTTATCTTGCAATCACACAGGATGGCGACGGACGCTTCAAATTCGTTGTTGCTGAGGGAATCAACGAGGAAGGACCAATCCTTTCCTTTGGCGATACGAACATGAGAACCCGTTTTACATGTGGTGCAAGAGAGTTTGTAAACCGCTGGAGCGAAGCTGGCCCGACACATCATATGGCAGCTGCAACAGGCAGACATATTGATACCATTCTGAAGGTTGCAAAGATCTTCAATGTACCGGTTGATATCGTAACAAGATAATTTTCAAAGTTGTGCAAAAATAGCAAGAATAAGACCATCTATATGGTTTGTACACATATTCATATTCAGTAAAAGAGAGAGTCGTCAGACTCTCTCTTTTACTGTAGATGATAAGATGAAACTGCTATTTGTTTTCCGCATCCTTCTTCGCCGGAATTCGGATTTGTACTTCGGTTCCTTTTCCTACATCGCTGGAATAGGTCAATCCATAATCTGCGCCATAAAGCACTTGAAGCCGTCTGTGAGTATTATAGATCGCAATATTGGTTCCACCTGAAATACTGGTTCCCTCCCCGGAAAGAATCATGGGCAGTTTATCCGGCGCGATTCCAACTCCGTCATCAGAAATCAGAAGTACAATATCCCCATCCTCCATCCATCCGGTAAGTACAATAGTTCCAGACTTGGAAGGTTTTTCCAGAATTCCGTGAAGTATGGAATTTTCTATAACAGGCTGCAGGGTCAGCTTTGGAATCTGGTATTCCATCAGTTCATCCGGAATATCGGAAATGAAGGAAATGCTGTCATGATAGCGCATATTCTGCAGGTGCACATAGATGGAAACATGTTCTTCTTCCTTGGCGATAGTACTGATTCCCTTTTTACGACTAAGTGTCAGCTTGTAGAATCTGGAAAGACTTTGCACTGCGTTACAGACCTCAGAGGTACGTCCCTGCTGGGCCATCCAGTTGATCATATCCATGGTATTATAAAGAAAATGGGGATTGATCTGAGCCTGCAGGGAATTAAACTCGGCAATTCGCAGATCCTCAGCAGCCTGGGCCTGTTTTTCCATAAGCTGGTTCATTTTGCGTGTCATATAGTTGTAAGTATCAATAAGATCACCAATTTCATCGTGCGCACTTGGGCTGTCCATAGGGACCGGAGGACCGTGACGGACTGTTCGCATCTGACTGATAACTGAGGAAATTCGCCCTGTAATGGATTTGGACAAGGTACTTGCGAGCAAAAAGGCAAGCGCCAGTACCGCAATATAAATGGACAAAAACTGCAGAACCAGGATATTACTCTGATTGATCAGGGGCTGGGAGGAAAGTACCGTCACCATAAACCAGCCTGGCTGTTTGATACGGTAGAAACCAACGTAAACGGTTTTCCCCAGAATATCCTGCTCCACGAAACTGTTGGAGGACATGTAGGACTCCATGATCTTGTCGTAATCCAGCCAGTAAATTCCGGCGAGAGAATCACTGGAAGCAGAGACCAGGTTGTTACGCTCATTCATAATATAAGAAACACTGCCGTCCAGAGTAAGATTTTCAGACAGGATCTGCTGAAAATCATGACCGGAATAATAGACCGCCATATAAGCATCATAAGTTCCGTTGTTATAGATTACAGAAGCATGGGTGATATATGCCTGATCTCCATATGCCTTTTGTTCCTTTGTACCAAGATAGAAGGAGGGACAAAAAAGCTGGGAAACGCGGCTTCCGCGGAAAATACCATACCAGTAGGTTCCACGGATCTGATCGAGAGATAGAAAAGTATCTTTCAGGTCTTCCTTATCTAAAAGTGCATTTATGTCTGAAGGAGAGCCTTTTGGCACCTCCATATAAATTTTGACATTGGTAACAGGTGTACCAGTGATCAGCTGATCTACCTTTTGGGAAAAAGATGCCGCATCCGGGGAATCTGCCAGATTCGTGAAGGAGTCGGTTATGGCATTTTTAAAAAGTGTCTGGTAAAAATCAAGGGAAGAAATCTCTTCGCTTACATCCAGGACTTTCTGAATGGATTCTTCTATCAACGGCGCCGTTTCTGCAGACCGGTCCTGTTCCTGGCGGATCGTATAGGAAACTACCATGTCGTAGGCTCTTCCATAAAAAAAGAAGATAATGGCAATCGCAGGAATTGACACAATCAAAAGAAGTACCAGGGTAAACTTGGACTGCAGGTTCAGATCCTGGTACCATTGCTTAAGCTTATGCAAATTATTTCACACTCCTCAAAAATATATAGGTGTTTTGAGATATATAGAATTTTTTATGTGTACAGGAAACTAACTCATTTTCTCCCGATATTCAGAAGGTGAAAAACCTGTATACTTCTTAAAACTTTTACCGAAATAATTTCCGTCACTGTATCCCACTCGCGAGGAAATATCCGTAATTTTATACCTGGGGTCAGACAGCAGCTGCTTGGCCTTTTCCATTCTGTACTCTGTGAGGTACTGATTTAAAGTCTGACCGGTCTCATTTTTGAAGAAGGTACACACATACGAGGTTGATAAAAATACATGATCACTGATATCTTTCACAGATAAGGTCTCGTTCATATATTTCTGTCCAATGTAATCCTTGATCAGAAAAATAGTAGAATTTTCTTCTTCTGTGCTGGCTGCTGTCTGGAAAAAAATTTCTGTCTTTTTTACCAGCTTCTGGTGCATCTCATTATAGGAAAAAATCTTCTCCAATGTGTCTATTAAATTTTCCTGGGTATCGGATAAGGTTAGCTTCAGCTGACGTGCAGCATTATCCAAAGCACGGAATAATTTGTAATAGAGATCCTTGGCCTGGTTAGGCAGAACATTCTGATTCTGGTTATAATACAGGAACAGATTGTCAAGGAAAGCTTTTGCTTTTTCCTTATTTTTTTCAGTGAGAAGAGTGAGAAATTCATTCTCCGGACTGGCAGAAAGCTCTGCTGCTGTTTCAGAAACAGGTGCCTGATAAAAAGGAGACAGAAAGGTACCTGTGGGGAAAAAGAAGCTGCTCTGCAGGGAAATAACAGCAGAAGTATAGGACTGATAAGCTTTGGAAATGCCTGTAACAGTATCTCCGGCTGCGATGCAGAATCTGGTGCAGCGGGAATACAGACTACAGAAAAATTCTTCAATGCTTTTTCGAACGGCTGCTCCAGGAGAGGAACCAAACAAAAAGTAAACCATATACTGTACACGCTTTTCTGCAAAAATACAATCTATATGGAAGGTTTTTAAAAATTCCCGGACGGACAGAAATATGGCGTTTGCTTCTGAAAGAGGAAACTCCTCCTCGGTATCGGTCTTAAGCACGATTGCAGTAAAGGGAGTGGTATTGCTGATGGATAGAGACAGCTCATCTATGAGCTGGTCAATACTTTCCTTCGCATGGGCGAAAGGCTGGGTGAGAAGAAGAGCCAGGCGGGAAGCGCTTTCCATGGAATGGATGGACGCATTTTGCCGGGTACGTTTTTTTTCCAGGCAAAGATCACGGGCTTCCACAATGGCATCCCGGATTTCCACAGGGTTCAGAGGCTTTTCTATATAATTGACGGCTTTTAGCTTGATGGCAGCCTTTAGATATTCTTTATCCGAATATCCGCTCATAAAAACAGGAACAATATCAGGAAGGATTTCTTCCAGCTGCTCCAGCATTGCGATTCCATCCAGACGGGGCATACGTACATCGCATAGCACAATGTCCGGTCTGTGTACTCTGGCCACTTCAATTCCGTTTATTCCATCATCTGCCTGAAGCACCTCCCGGATTCCGATGGATTGCCAGTCGATGGAAGAAATTACACCGGTGCGGGTAAGCTCTTCGTCGTCTACGATCAGTAATTTCATAATGAATCTCCGTTATAGGGACTCTGGAAACTACAGGAGTCCCATGCTTAGTGAAATAACAGTAACTGTGAAAAAATGAACAGTTTGCTGTAAGTTTATAAAAACAAATTGATAAAAAGTGCCACACTCATCATACCACAATTATATCTAAAATACGAGAGTAAAAGCACCTTGCTTTGTGGAATATTTTAAGATCAGTGGAAAATTTTACCCATTAAGTGGAAAATATTTTACCCTGTTTCAAAATATTTTCCCATTTTCAAACAAAGTGCACAGGTGGTAGAATAATAACAGATCAAGAAAGGGAGGAGAAAAAGCCGTGTCTGAATATGTTCTTGAATTAAAAGGCATTACGAAAATTTTCCCCGGCGTTAAAGCACTGAACAATGTACAGTTCCAGTTAAAACCTGGCGAAGTTCACGCACTGATGGGCGAAAACGGTGCAGGTAAATCTACCTTCATTAAAGTAATTACCGGTGTACATAAAGCAGAAGAAGGCGAAATGTACCTGTTTGGAGAAAAAGTGGATTTCAAAGGTCCGAAGGATGCACAGGAAGCAGGAATTGCAGCTGTTTACCAGCACCCCACATCCTATCCACATTTAACAGTGGCTGAAAATATTTTTATGGGACATGAGATCAAGAAGAATCACATGATCCAGTGGAAGGCCATGAACGAGGAGGCAAACAAGCTTCTGAAGCAGCTGAATGCAGATTTCGATTCCACAGCAGAAATGGGAACCTTAAGTGTTGCCCAGCAGCAGATGGTTGAGATCGCAAAGGCATTGTCCACAAATGCAAAGATTGTTATCCTGGATGAGCCTACCGCTTCTCTTACAAAGAGAGAATCCGAGGAGCTTTACAGAATCGTAGATCAGTTGAAAGAAAAAGGCGTTTCCATTATCTTCATTTCCCATCGTTTTGAGGATATGTACCGCCTGGCAAGCAGAGTTACTGTTTTCCGTGACTCTCAGTATATTGGTACCTATGATGTAGACGGAATCACCAATGCAGACCTGATTAAAGCCATGGTTGGCCGTGAGATCAAGGATCTGTTCCCGAAACCGGAGGTTAAGATTGGTGATGAGATGCTTCGTATCGAGCACTTATCCCGTACCGGATATTTCAAAGATGTTTCCTTCAATGTACGCGCTGGCGAGATCGTAGGTCTTACAGGTCTGGTTGGTGCAGGACGTACAGAAGTTGTAGAGAGCGTCTGTGGAATCACAAATCCAGATGAAGGTAAGGTTTATCTGGAGGGAAAAGAAGTACATATCAAACAGCCATCTGACGCAATGAAAGAAGGAATTATCCTTCTTCCGGAGGATCGTCAGAAGGAAGGTCTGATCATGAGCTGGGGACTTGGAAGAAACGTAACACTTCCGACTATCAGCAAATATGCGAAGAACGGCTTCAATGACGAGAAGACAGAAAGAGATCTTTCCAAGAGACTTCTGGAAGAGGTTGATACAAAGGCGGTTGATATTTTCCAGCCTGCAAGCTCTCTGTCCGGTGGTAACCAGCAGAAGGTTGTAGTTGCCAAGGCTCTTAGCCAGGAGATGAAGGTTGTTATCATGGATGAGCCGACGAAAGGTGTTGACGTTGGTGCCAAGGCTGAGATTTATGCGATCATGGGTGATCTCGCAAAGAAGGGTTACGCAATTATCCTGATTTCCTCTGAAATGCCTGAAATCCTTGGAATGTCTGACCGAATCGTTGTAATGTGCAACGGACGTAAGACTGGTGAGCTGGGAAGAGGCGAAGCAACTCAGGAGATGATCCTTGAGCTGGCAATGGAGAAAGGTACAACCGGAAAGGGGGCAGCTAAATAATGGAAAAGAAATCTTTCATGAAAAAGCTGACAGGTTCCCGTGAAGCACTGCTTGCAGTGATCCTGGTTTTGCTTTTCGTAGTAATCACAATCATCAGCCCGTCATTCCTTACATTCAAGTCTCTGACGGATATGCTGAAAAACAATGCTGTAACAATGGTAATGTCACTTGGTATGCTGTGTGTTATGCTGGTAGGTGGAATTGATATTTCCATCATGTCTACTCTGGCACTGACTGGTATGTCAATTGGTATGCTTCTGAAATATGAACACATTTCCAGTACTTTCCTGGCATTTGTGATCGCGCTGGCAATCGGAATCGCATGTGGTTTCCTGGTAGGTCTTGTAATCTCCAGAGCAGATGTACCTCCGATCATTGCAACAATGGGCTTCATGTACATCTACCGTGCAATGGGATATCTGGTTTCCCACAATGGTGAGTGGGCAAGTGCAGCAGCCCTTGGTGAATTTAAAAATTTTGCAACAACAAAATTCCTGGGAATGAGCCTTGTAATCTGGGTGATCATCCTTTGCTATGTGATCTTCTTCGTATTCATGAAATGGACTACCATCGGAAGAAGAATCTATGCAGTAGGAAGTAACCCAAGTGCTGCTGAAGTTTCCGGTATTAATGTAAAGAATATTAAGCTTCTTGTTTACACTATCATGGGTCTTCTTGCCGGTCTTGGCGGAGCCCTTCAGGTTTCTATTTACGCTTCTGCAATGCCTGATATGCAGCAGGGCGGTGAGATGGACGTTATCGCGGCCTGCGTTATCGGTGGTGTAAGCATGAGTGGTGGACGTGGTACAGTACTTGGTGCTCTTCTAGGATCTCTGATCCTTGCAACCATCGCAAAAGCACTTCCGCTGATCCCATTCTTCGATCAGCTGTGGCTGAATACCATCAAGGGTGTTATCATTCTTGTAGTAGTTGTTGTAAACATTGTTTTACAGCGTACAGCTGACAAAAATGCATTAAAGGGAAGGGAGATGTAATCATGGCTGGAAAATCTGGAAGAAGTATTAACAACGTGCCGAAAAGCCCTGTGAAACAGATGATCTTCAGCTGGGAAGGCATTCTGGTACTCCTGTTTATTGCAGTAAATATTTTCTGTGCAAACTTTTCCGAGTTCTATAATCTGAAGAGTCTGCTCCGTCAGATGCCTGTTTATCTGGCAGAAATCTTCTTAATGCTGCCGATGGCATACATTCTGGTACTTGGTGAGATTGATATTTCCGTTGGATCTATCGTGTGTCTCTCCGCAACAATGGCTTGTATCGTGGCAAACACAGGAGCTCCATTCATCGTGGTAATCCTTGCCACACTTCTGGTTGGATCCCTTTGCGGCGCTGTAAACGCATTTGTCCTTACCAGATTTGAAGAACTGCCTCCAATGATCGTAACACTTGCAACACAGATCATTTTCAGAGGTATTGCAGAGATCGTTCTTGGAAGTGGTGGAAGTATTTCCGTAACAAACACAGAAGGCTTTGCTGCACTTGGCGGAAAAGTAGGACGTGTTCCTTACATTCTTTTCCTGGTTCTGATCCTTGGAATCATCGCAGCAGTTATCCTTGGAAAATGTACCTTCGGACGCAGAGTATATGCAATCGGTACCAACCGTCTTGCAGCTTACTACTCCGGAATCCATGTACAGAAGATCCGTTTCGTGATCTACACTCTGATGGGAACCATCTCTGGACTGTGTGCACTGTTCCTGATGTCTTCCTCATTCGGTGCAAATACCACAACTGGTAACGGATTTGAGATGGATGCCATTGCAATGGCAGTATTCGGAGGAATCTCCTCCACAGGTGGTAAAGGTAATATCGCAGGCGGTCTGATTTCCGCATTTATCATCGTCTGCCTTCGTGTTGGTCTTGGACAGAGAAATATCCATCCGCAGGTTATCCTGCTGATCATTGGTGTTCTTCTGATCGGTGCAGTTGCACTTCCAAATATCATTAAAGAAATTCAGAAAAAAGCAAAAACAGCAAAATAAAATTCCTTAACAACTAACTCATATTTTTTATAAGCTTGTAAACTGCTTCGCAGAAGGCGGAGCAGTTGCAAATAAAAACTGTAACTGTCGGCTGTTTCACTGATGGTGGAATGCTGAACCGTTACCAAAAACTATATTATTCCATGGGAGGAAAAAAACATGAACAAAAAAATCGTAAGCGCACTTCTTTGTGGAGCAATGATCCTTGGATCCGCAGTTCCGGCTATGGCTGGTTCCGCTGACGGAAAGAAAATCGCACTGGTTGGTAAATCCGCTGGTAACGCATTCTTCGAAATCGCTGCAAAATCTTTCGTAGAGACAGCTGAGGCAGAGGGCGCTACCGTTGATACTGTTTACCCAGAGGCAGCTACAGCAGATGCTCAGATCAAAGTTCTTGACAACCTGATCTCTCAGGACTACGATGCAATTTGCATCTCCGCAAACGACGTAAACGCTCTTCAGGCTAAATTACAGGAAGCTATGGATGAAGGAATCAAGATCTCCTGCTTCGACTCTGCTACAAACCCAGACAGCCGTCAGATCTTCGTCAACCAGGCTGGTACTGTTGCTGTAGGACAGGCTCTTCTTGATGCTTGCCTTGATATCTCCGGTGGAGAGGGACAGTTCGCAATTCTTTCCGCTACTTCTCAGGCTGCAAACCAGAACGCATGGATCGACGCTATGAAGAAGATTATGGAAGAGGATGACAAATATTCCAAGCTTGAGCTTGTAGAAGTTGCATATGGCGATGACGAGCCACAGAAATCCACAGACCAGACAGCAGCTCTTCTTGAGAAATATCCGGATCTGAAAGTTATCTGCGCACCTACAACAGTTGGTATCGCTGCAGCTGCTAAATACCTTCAGGACAACGGATCTGCTTGCAAACTGACAGGTCTTGGACTTCCATCTGAGATGCTTGAGTACACAGGTGCTGATGATGAGCATTCCTGCCCATACTTCTATCTGTGGGATATGCAGGGCCTTGGAAAACTTTCCGCTCTGACAACAATCGCTCTGATCAACGACGAGATCACAGGTGCTGTTGATGAAACCTTCACAGCTGGTGACCTTGGTGACTACACAATCACAGCAGCTGATGACGGTGGTACAGAAGTAGTTCTTGGCGCTCCGCTTGAGTTCAACCCAGACAACATCGAAGAGATGGCTAAACTGTACTAATCAGACCGTTTAAGATTAGATGTTAATAAAGAAAAGGCCCTGCCGAGTGCAGGGCCTTTTCGCGTCCTGGATTTTCAGATACGCTCTAAAGTGTGTCTGAAAAATTATTCCCACAATCTGCACGCACACTTTGCGGTACATTTTGCCCGAATTCGGTTGCCGTAGCCCGCTGCGGCGCCTTCATCCAGACAAGGAAGCAGATCTTGATTTGGCTTATTTGTGTGAATACATCTCCGTATGTTCTTTCATAAGCTCATCATGCAGCTTCAAAGAATCCCAGTGAACCGTAACCGGTGTAAGCATAGCTTTTAAGTTCACTGGCAGCAGGCCATTTTCCTTAAAGAAAGCCAGAAATTCATCCAGCTGCTCACTGGAAAAATCCTTCAGCACCATCATTTCTTCCTGAAAATTTTTTCCAAGGTTAAATACCGGATTCTTAGAAAACCCAGGAATCTCGAAGAGAAATCCGAGACTTTCCAGGTACTCTGGCTGCTGTACCATGCGGACAGAGATTCTGTGTCGGTTCAAATATCTACGGATCTGGTGAAGACGATCCTCATCTTTAAAATTATATAATAAAATCTGGGTTTGGGACATAAGTATCCTCCTTTTTGCGTTTATCTAAAAAGAGAATAGCAGAAAAATTCCCTTTTTACAAGGAAAGTGTGGTATGATAAAAAAAACTATATTTTTAATTTTGTTATAGGAGACTACATGGCGAAAAAACGAAAAATGAAAATGGAATTCCGCTATTACCAGATGCAGGATGGAATCCCCATTCTGGCACTTCTTGGTGAAAAGTGGGTGCAGAATTATGGAAGGGATGTGGATTACCTTCACTTTCATAACTATCTGGAGATCGGTTTCTGCTACAGTGGCGAAGGAGAGCTGGTGTTAGGAGAAGAGCCTGTACGTTTTGCAGGGCGGGAATTTACCATTATTCCACCAAACTTTCCCCATACGACCACCAGCGATGTGGGAAATATCAGCAAATGGGAATATCTGTTTATCGATGTGGAAGGTTTTCTCCAGGTGGCAGCAGGAACGCCCCTCAGGGCAGAAAAAATGATCCAGCGTATTTATTCAAAAGCACTTTGCCTGAAAGAATCAGAATATAAAAGCCTTTCCAACAAAATAATCAAGATACTGGAAATCATGCGTGCCAGTGATGAGTTTTACCTGGAAGAAGCAAATGGGATATTATTGGCACTGCTTGCGGAAGTGGCAAGAATGAACCGTTCCTCTGCTGAAGAAAATATTGAGGAAAAAGGAAAGATCACCAATATGATCTCCAGGGCCATCGACTATATTTCACAATGTTATATGGAGGATATCCGAATTGGTGATCTGGCAAAAGCCTGTCATATCAGTGAGACTCATTTTCGCAGGGTGTTTACCTCCTATATGCACATGAGCCCTCTGGAATATATTAACAAAGTAAGGATTCAGACTGCCTGCGAGATCCTGAAAAAGACAGATGAGTCTATCGCAGATATTGCCTACAAATGCGGTTTTACAACCAATTCCACATTTAACCGGAACTTTCGCCAGCTGATGGGAATGTCGCCGGCAGAGTGGCGGAAACGCCCGGAAAATTACGAACAGCAGCTCTTGAAATTTGATATTCATTCAGAGGAGGGATGGTAGAATGTACGATTATAAAATAGTAGAACAGGTGACCAGAAAGAAAAAAAAGCTTTCCGGAGCATTAAAAAAGACCATGGTATTTTTTGCCGTAGTGTTTGTGGTTATGGGAATTACCATATCCCAGGCCTTTATGCTGGCTGGTTTTTGCCTGGCAGGTCTTTATTTTATTTACGGGATCTTTTGCCAGCGGGATTATGAATACATAATGGAAAATGAACAGCTTACCATAGATGTGATTTATGGAAACAAATACCGTAAGACAGCCCATGAGCTGGATCTCCGGCAGCTGGAGGTGGTAGCCCCTCACTGGCATGATTCAGTGGCCAAGTACAAAAAGAACGGTGGAACAGAGCACTTAAAGAAGTACGATTATACTTCCTATGAAGAAGATACTCCCTATTACACAATGATCATTAAGGAAGACGGACGTAAGATCAAATTACTTCTGGATCTTACAGAAGAAATGCTACATACCCTGAAAACCAGGTATCCTCAGAAAGTCTTTTTTGCATAGAAGTAAAATAAAAGAATGTGAATAGTTCACAAAATATACATATAAAGTTTGTGAAAAAGTACAGAAAATCAAATAAAACATGTGTACATTAGTGAAAAAAAACACACGCTTCGTGAACATGACGAAAAATTGTGAAAAAATGAACGAAACATGAAAAAGAAAAAAACGAGCATAATGGTTGAAAATGCACATTATATGGGCGGTATTGCATACATCACCCCATATGCGGATGGTATAATACATTCATAAGAAATACAGAGAAACAATTTTAAGGGAGGATATTTCTATGAAGAAAAAAGTACTTACCGTATTACTTACAGGTGCAATGGTAGCTTCCATGGCAGCAGGAGCAACAGTTGTATCAGCAGAGGACAACGACAACACATTAACCGTATGGGCATGGGACCAGAACTTCAATATCAAGTCCATGCAGATCGCAGCTGACCAGTATGCAGCAGATCATGAAGGCTTTTCAGTAGATATCATCGAGACATCTTCTGATGACTGCCAGACCAAGCTTACTACAGCAGCTAATGCTGGTGATTACAGCACACTTCCGGATATCGTTCTTATGCAGGATAACAGCTATCAGAAATTCCTGAAAGCTTATCCGGATGCTTTCACAGATCTGAAAGATATGAATATTAACTGGGATGATTTCGGAGCTCTGAAACAGTCCTATTCCATGGTAGATGATACACATTACGGTGTTCCATTTGATAACGGTGCTGTTATCGCCTGCTACCGTACCGATATCCTTGAAGAAGCAGGATATACACTGGATGACCTTACAGACATCACATGGTCCAAATTCGAAGAAATCGGTAAAGATATTCACGAGAAGACCGGCAAATACCTTCTTACAAGCGAAGCAACAGGCGGAGATACCCTTATGATGATGATCCAGTCCTGTGGTGCGAACTTCGTTAACGAAGACGGCGAAGCTTACATTGTTGGCAATGAGACCGCTGAGAAATGTATCGATCTTTACACAGAGCTGGTTCAGAACGACGTTGTGAAGCTTGTAAACAACTGGGATGAGTACATTGCAACCATCACAAGCGGTGAGGCTGTTGGTATTGTAAATGGTAACTGGATCACAGCTACTCTGATGTCCACTGAGGATCAGAAAGGCTTATGGGGAATCACCACAATGCCTAAGGTTGACGGTGTTGACACAGCTACAAATTATGCAAACAACGGTGGATCTTCCTGGTATATTACCTCTAACTGCAAGAACGTAGAGCTTGCTGAGGACTTCCTTGCAAGCACATTTGGCTCCAGCACAGACTTCTATGATGCAATTCTTCCTGAGACAGGTGCTATTTCCTGCTATCTGCCAGCTGGTGAGTCTGATGTTTACAACGAGCCAAACGAGTTCTTTGGCGGACAGCCGATTTTCTCAACAATCGTAGAGTACTCTTCTCATATTCCGGAGTTCACAAAGACTCCATATCACTATGAGGCAAGAGAGTGCGTAAACACAGCTGTTGTTAATATCGTAAACGGAACAGCTAAGGAAGACGCTCTTCAGGAAGCACAGGATACACTGGCATTCAAGATGACTGAGTAATCCTTTCCGGGGCAAGTAATTGAAATTAAATAGGAATTAATTATTAGGAGGCGGGGGACTGCTAAGTAGTCCTCCGTTTTCTGTTCAAAGAAAATGCCTGTTACTCCATACAGGCGCCTATCTAACAGTTGTACGGCTGAGCAAAAGGAAGTCACATAAAAATATTTTGCTCACTGGTACAGCTGTTGGATGGAAAAGTTGCAGTATATATAGGCTTGAAAGGAGGAGTTCCTGTGAATTCCAAGAAAAAAGGTATGACACTGGCTACGAAGCAGAAAGCTGCCGGATGGATATTCCTGGCACCAGCTTCTATCATGATCGCCATCATGAGCTTTTATCCAATGATTCGGGCATTTATCATTTCCCTGCAGACAGGTGCCGGCGCAAATATGCGTTTTGCAGATCCAATCTTCAGTAACTACAAACGTATCCTTGCAGATAAAGTGTTCCAGCAGTCCATTGGCAACACATTCCTGTATCTGATCATTCAGGTTCCGATCATGCTGATTCTTGCGATTCTGCTTGCACAGCTTCTGAACAACAAAGACCTGAAGTTCAAAGGCTTTTTCCGTACATGTGTATTTCTTCCATGTGCAACTTCCCTGGTTTCCTATTCACTGATCTTCCGTTCCATGTTTGCAACAGACGGTCTGATCAACAGTGTTCTGATGAAAATGGGAATTCTCTCCACAGGATATAATTTCCTTGGAAACTCCACCAGCGCAAAGATTGTTATTATCATCGCCCTGATCTGGAGATGGACCGGATACAACATGGTATTCTATCTGGCAGGACTTCAGAACATCGAATATTCTGTTTATGAGGCAGCGAAGATCGATGGTGCAAACGGATGGAAAACCTTCTGGAAGATCACAGTACCGCTTCTGAAGCCCACTATTATCATGACCTTCATCATGTCCATCAACGGTACCTTACAGCTGTTTGATGAGTCCATGAACCTGACAAAGGGTGGTCCTGCAAACTCAACCATCACAATGTCACATTATGTTTATAATACCTGTTTTGTCAACGTGCCGAACTTCGGATATGCAGCAGCAATGTCCTTTATTATCTTTATTATGGTAGCGGTTCTGGCATTTATCAACTTGAAAGTAGGTGATACTCGTGACTAAGAAAAACAAATCCGCAATCCAGAGAAGATTGATTCCTACATACATTTTTCTGATCATTGTATCATTTTTCTCCGTTTTTCCGCTATACTGGATGATTTCAGCAGCTACGAATACTTCCACGGATGTATCACGCGGACGTATTATTCCGGGAAGCTATTTCATGGAGAACTTTAAGAACCTGACATCCCAGCAGCCACTTTGGAGAGCACTTGGAAACTCCTTCTTCTATGCAATCCTGACTACAGTGATCTGCCTTCTGATCTGTTCCATCGCCGGATACGGATTCGAAGTATATCATGACAAAGGAAAAGACAAATTGTTTTCCATTCTCCTTCTTGCCATGATGGTTCCTCAGGTTGCTACTATGGTTCCGTTGTTTAAGATGTTCTCAAAAGCGAAGCTTCTGAATACATCCATCGGATTTATCCTTCCGATCATTTCCACACCATTTATGATCATGATGTTCCGACAGAATGCAAGAGCTTTTCCAGTAGACATTATCGAAGCAGCACGAATTGACGGCTTAAGCGAAGTGAGAATCTTTTTCCAGATGTTTATTCCAACCATGAAATCCACCTACGCGGCAGCCGCTGTTATTACCTTTATGAATGCCTGGAATGCATACCTGTGGCCGAAGGTAATTATGACAGATAACAAAGCCATCACAATGCCAATGCTGATCGCCAACCTGATCACAGGCTATGTAACCGATTACGGTATGCTAATGTGCGGCGTATTATTCTGTTCCATTCCGACCATGGTTGTATTCTTCGTTCTGCAGAAGCAGTTTGCAGAAGGTATCACCGGTGCGGTGAAATAAGTTTGAAAATCTAAGGGTGCTGCGATTTATTTGCGGCGCCCTTTTTTCTGAACATGGATACGCAATCTATGGACGATTTTTATATATTGTTCTGTAAAAATTCCATGGAAATAGAAAGTTTATATTACTATAGTAAAACCAGTACAGGGCATCTGGAAAATATTGCCCGCAACGTTTAGAGAGAGGGTTACTGTTGTTACTAGTGAACAGTATCGAGAAAGGACTACATATGAAGGAATTTGATTATTCATTAGTTAAGAATCCCGAGTATTTTAAAGACGGAAGAATGGAGGCTCACTCCGATCATATCACTTATGCAAACGTGGAAGAGGCTTCCGCAGGTGAGACTTCTTACCGCCACAGTTTAAATGGAATCTGGAAATTCCATTATGCCCGCAATTACGGAAATACCATAAAAGGCTTCGAGAGAGAAGATTATTCCTGCAAAGACTGGGATGACATCCGTGTGCCGGCCCATATCCAGATGGAGGGCTACGATGCACCTCAGTATGCCAATGTGCAGTATCCATGGGAAGGACACGAGGATATTCACCCAGGGGAGATTCCGGAGCATTTTAATCCTGTGGCAAGCTATGTGAAATATTTCACAGTGCCGGAACAGATGAAAGGAAAACGTCTTTTTATTTCCTTCCAGGGTGCAGAAAGTGGAATCGCTCTCTGGCTGAATGGCCAGTTTGTAGGATATAGTGAAGATTCTTTTACCCCGTCAGAATTTGAACTCACCGATTATGTGAAAGAAGGGGAAAATAAGCTGGCAGCTCAGGTGTTCAAGTGGACAGCCAGCAGCTGGTGCGAGGATCAGGATTTCTATCGCTTCTCCGGAATTTACCGGGAGGTTTATCTTTATACAGTACCGGATGTGCATGTGTATGATCTCCAGATCCGCGCAATCCCGGATGAGAGCCTTAACAAAGCCCGGTTTGAAGTCAAGACCAGCACCTGGGGAAAGGGAAACGTACATATTGTTCTGTCCCAAAAAGGACAGACCATATTGGAGGAAAATAAGAGCTTAGGCGAAAATGCAGCAAGTACAGGAAGTGACCGGAACGGAAAAGATGCAGCCACTGAAGCTGCTGGCAGAACCGTTCAGAAAGGTGTTGCTGATACATTTAGCTGGACAGTGGAGAATCCGATTCTCTGGAGTGCAGAAGATCCTCAGCTCTACGATTTGATCATGGAGGTTTTCGATGAGAATGGTATTCTTCAGGAAGTGATCCCTCAGAAAGTCGGCTTCCGCCGATTTGAAATGAAAGACGGAATTATGACTTTAAATGGAAAACGAATTGTATTTAAAGGTGTGAACCGTCATGAATTCAGTTCCATAACAGGAAGATGTGTATCCGAAGCAGAGCTACGCAAGGATCTGACCATCATGAAGCAGAATAACATCAATGCCATCCGCACCTGTCATTATCCGGATGCTTCTCTGATCTACCAGCTTTGTGATGAGTTTGGAATTTACATGATCGATGAGACCAACCTGGAAAGTCACGGCTCCTGGGATACAGCGGAATTTACGAAGGACTATACTTATGTGGTTCCCCATGATAAGCCGGAATGGCAGTCTATGATGTTAGACCGCGCCAATTCCATGTATCAGAGAGATAAGAACCATCCGGCAATCCTGATCTGGTCCTGTGGAAATGAGTCCTTCGGTGGTAAGGATATTTTTGAAATGTCCCAGCTCTTTAGAAATGCAGATCCTACCCGTCTGGTACATTATGAAGGTGTCTGCCATGACCGCAGATATAACGCTACCAGCGATATGGAAAGCCAGATGTATCCATCCGTGGAAGCAATTAAAGAGTTTCTTGCAAAAGATGATTCCAAGCCCTTTATCTGCTGTGAGTATACCCATGCCATGGGAAATTCCTGCGGTGCCATGCATAAATATACAGATCTGACAGATACAGAGCCGAAATATCAGGGTGGTTTTATCTGGGATTATATCGATCAGTCTATTTACAAAAAAGACCGTTATGGAAAAGAGTTCCAGGCATATGGCGGAGATTTTGGCGAGCGTCCTACTGATTATAATTTCAGTGGAAATGGTATTGCATATGGCGGAAATCGTGATGCGTCTCCGAAGATGCAGGAAGTGAAATTTAATTATCAGAATATTACCGCACAGGTAAGTGCTGATTCCGTGAATGTGATCAACAAAAATCTGTTTGTAAATACGGACACATTTGAATGCAGAGTAACCCTTCAGAAGGATGGAAACGTAATTCGTACAGAAGTACTGGATACAGCAGTGGCTCCTTTGAGCCAGGTGGAATATGCTCTTCCATTTAAGAAGGAGGAAAAAGCCGGCGAGTACACGGTAACTGTTTCTTTCCATTTGAAAGAGGATATGCCATGGGCGAAAGCAGGTCATGAGGTTGCCTTTGGACAGTATGTTTACCAGGTGGAAGCAGCTGTGAAACCTTGCACAGAGCATCTGGAGGTAATTCACAGTACCCATAATATTGGCGTGCGCGGAGCGGAATTTGAGGTGCTTTTCTCCGTATTGAACGGTGGTCTTGCTTCCTATAAATACGCAGGAAAAGAAATGATCGAGGCAATTCCGAAGCCTAATTTCTGGCGTGCACCAACAGACAATGACTGTGGAAATCTGATGGCAATGCGCTACGGACAGTGGAAGCTTGCCAGCATGTATGTAAACCATAAGGATTACCGCGGAGCGGCATATGGACCTGGAAATGCACCAAAGGTAGAGGAAAAAGAGCATTCCGTAAAGGTATCCTATACCTATTTTCTTCCCACTATTCCGGCAGCTGAGTGTACACTTGCTTATGAAGTTTTCGGAGATGGAAGAGTTCGTACCACACTTTCCTATGATCCGGTGAAGGAGCTTGGCGATATGCCGGAATTTGGTGTGATTTTCAAGTTTAATGCAGATTATGACCATGTATCCTGGTATGGACTTGGAGAATCTGAGACCTATGCAGACCGTAAGAAAGGTGCAAAGCTCGGAATCTACGACAATATGGTAAAAGATAATGTGGCAAGATATATGGTTCCACAGGAATGCGGTGCCAAGGAAGAGGTCAGATGGGCGAAGATCACAGATCGGAAAGGCAGAGGAATGCTTTTTGAGATGGATAAAGAAAACGGTCCAATGATGTTCTCTGCCCTGCCATACACACCTCATGAGATGGAAAATGCAATGCATCCATATGAGCTGCCCCAGATTCATTACACAGTAGTGCGCGTGGCAAAAGGCCAGATGGGAATTGCCGGAGACGACAGCTGGGGAGCAAGAACCCAGGAAGAATACCTGCTGGATACAAGTAAGCCGATGGAATTTTCATTTGCATTTAAGGGAGTTTGAGAAAAAATACATTACTGTTCACTCCGTGACCAGTAACAAAAATATTCTTATCATGGCAACAAAAAGGAGATTGAGATGGCAAAAAAAATAGAATATGGCCGTATGCTGCATGGTGGTGATTACAATCCGGAGCAGTGGCTTGACCGCCCGGACATTCTGAAAAAAGACATTGAATATTTCAAAAAAGCACACATTAATACAGTATCTGTAGGAATCTTTTCCTGGGCAGTACTGGAACCAGAAGAAGGAAAGTACAATCTGGGCTGGCTGGAAGAGATTATTGACAACTTATATAAAGAGGGAATTTCCACGATCCTGGCAACACCGTCAGGCGCAAGGCCAAAGTGGATGGCCGATAAGTATCCGGAGGTCCTTCGCATGGATCCGGACCGCACCAGAAGATTTTTCGGAGGCAGACATAATCATTGCTATACATCTCCGGTATATCGTCAGAAAGTTCACGATATGGACAAGCTGCTTTCCCAGAGACTGGGCAGTCATCCTGGTGTGATTCTGTGGCACATTTCCAATGAGTTTGGCGGAGAATGCTATTGCCCTTTTTGTCAGCAGAAATTCCGGGAATGGCTGAAAGAAAAATATGGAACCATTGAGAAGCTGAATTCCAGCTGGTGCACCACATTCTGGAGCCATATTTACAATAGCTTCGATCAGATTGAAGCCCCTTCCCCAAAGGGGGAGAACGAGCTTCATGCATTGAAGCTTGACTGGAACCGGTTCGTTACAGACCGCACCATTGATTTCATCAAAGGAGAGGTTGCTGCAATCCGTGAAGGTGGTTCTGAACTGCCGGTAACAGCCAATCTGATGTATGATTACAACGGTCTTGATTACAAGAAGTTCCGCGATGTTCTGGATGTGGTATCCTGGGACAACTATCCAAGCTGGCATAAGAAAGAGGAATTTTTCACTGCCATTGATGCAGGTATGCAGCATGATCTGATGAGGAGCATTAAGAATCAGCCATTTCTTCTCATGGAGTCCTGCCCATCTGCCACAAACTGGAAGCCCATCAATAAGCTGAAAAAGCCGGGAATGATGCTGGCTGCCTCTCTTCAGGCAGTAGCTCACGGCTCCGACAGCGTTTTATACTTCCAGCTGCATCAGAGCCAGGGGGCTTCTGAAAAATTCCACGGCGCAGTGATCGACCACTATGGCGGAGAGGATACCCGCGTGTTTAAAGAAGTGACAGAGGTTGGAGAGGCTCTGGAGACACTGAAGGAAGTCTGCGGCAGCCAGATGAAGTCTCCGGCAGCAGTCCTTTATGACAGAGAAAATAACTGGGCAATCCAGGATGCACAGGGACCGCGGAATGAGAACATGTTCTACACAGAAGCGGTACAGAAGCAGTACCGCGCCCTGCGGGAACAGGGACTGAATGTGGATGTGATCTCTATGGAGCATGAGCTTTCCAGCTATAAGATCGTGGCAGCGCCAATGGCTTATATGTTCAAAGATGGTTACGAAGAAAAATTAAGAGCATATGCAGAAAATGGCGGAACCCTGGTGATCACTTACTGGACCGGCCTTGTGGATGGTACAGACAAGTGCTTCCTTGGAGGAACACCATACGGGCTTATGGAGGCAGCCGGTCTTCGTACTACGGAGATCGATGCTCTTTATGACTGGGAAGAGAACCATGGAATTTCAGAACCGGGCAATCATCTGGGAATCAGCGGCACCTACACTTGCAAGAACCTTTGTGAGCTGGTAAAGGTTTCTGATGCAGAAGTGCTTATGCGCTATGGCGATGACTTCTATGCGGGAGCTCCTGTAGTGACACATAAAGCATATGGAAAAGGTCACGTATATTACGTTGGCGCAGATATGGAACAGGCTTTCTACAGTGATTTCTACGGAAAGGCAGCAAAGGAAGCTGGCATTCAGGCACCGCTGGGATTCGTACCGGCAGAGGTTTCTGTCACCTTACGTGAAAATCAGGAAAATGAATATCTGTTTATCCAGAACTATGCAAGAGAAACCAAGGCAGTTCCGGTTCCAGCAGAATATGAAGTGATCTACGGCGCGGCGGATGAGATTATGCAGCCGCTGGCAACAAGGGTCCTGAAAAAGAAAAAATAGAGATTAAAAATAGCGGAAGAAGTTAGTGTGAAAAGAGGTTTTGACACTAACTTCTTTTTGTGTATATAATTAGAAAAACAGAAATCATGCAGCAGGAGGTATGTGCAGTGCAGAGAGAACTCTTGGAGCAGCTTCGTGAAATTACAGAAGAAGAGAGAAGGATCCTGAACGGAGAAGCAGAAGTGGACAGGGATCTTTACACGTCTGGAAGCGATTTTACCATTGACAGCAATAAGATGCTGGAGGAAGGAAAGCTGATCGCAATCCGCACCCATACCAGGTTTGTTCATTTTCCCCTTCACCGCCATAATTATGTGGAAGTACTCTACGTATGCGAGGGAACTCTTACGAATATTATAGATGGCAAACAGGTTATTGTGCGAAAAGGGGAACTGCTTTTTCTGAATCAGTTTACCCATCATGAGATTCTTGCAGCTGGCAGGAGTGACATTGCCATAAATTTTATGGTATTGCCGGAGTTTTTTGATGTGGCATATTCAATGGCAGGAAATAATAATGTTCTGGCAGATTTTCTGGTGAATGTACTGCGCCGGGATAACCAGCAGGGAGAATATCTTCATTTTAAGGTATCTGAGGTGCTGCAGATTCAGAATCTTCTGGAAAATATTATTTATTCCCTTGTAACAGGAAGGGGCAACCAGAATAAAATCAATCAGACTACCATGGGACTTATTTTTCTTTACCTTATGGACTCTGTACAGTATGTGGAAATGCGCCTTCCAAATCAGTACGAGAACATGATATCCATGACGACTCTGGATTATATTGAGCAGAAATACCGTACGGCCACCTTGACTGAGCTATGCGACATGCTTCACCTTCCCATGCATGTATTAAGCAAAATGATAAAAAAAACAACATGCTTTAATTTTAAGGAGCTGCTTCAGCGGAAACGTCTTAGTAAAGCTGTGGAACTGATGTGTGATACAGACCTTCCCATCAGCGATATCATTGCAGCAGTGGGATATGAGAACAACAGTTATTTTCACCGTGTATTCAAGGAAAGATATGGGGTAACGCCAAGAGCTTTCCGCGTGGCTAATAAGAAAAATGATAAAGTAAGATTATGAAGAACGCGTAAAAATATTTTTACAAAAAAATTATCATTTGTTCAAAAATATTTTTTGAATTATATATAAATGGTTGACATTTAATTAGAAAAAAAATAAAATAATTGTAACGTTTAAGATTTTTCTTACATAGAGGGGGAAAGTCTCAGGCAAATAAAAATATCAAGGAGGAAGTAAAATGAAAAAAATGTGTAGAAAAGTAGTCAGCCTTCTTCTTGCAGCAGTGATGGTGCTTACAATGACCGCCTTCGCTTCTGTTGTTTATGCCGCTGACGAGGACAGCGTTGAAGCTGATCCGAACTTCAAGATGGGAGTTATTCTTGTAGGTGATGAGACAGAAGGATATTCTGCAGCTCATATCGCCGGTGTTAAGGAAGCAGCTAAAGAGCTGGGCCTTGACGACAGCCAGATCATCTGGAAATACAAAGTTCCGGAAGACTCCAGCTGCTACGATGCAGCAATCGACCTTGTTGGACAGGGATGCTCCCTGGTAATCGGTAACAGCTATGGACATCAGACTTATCTGGTACAGGCTGCTCAGGAATACCCGGATGTAACATTCGTTTCCATGACAGGTGATTTTGCAGCAATCAGCGGATGCGAGAATTTCAAGAATGCATTCACCAACATCTATGAATCCCGCTATGTATCCGGTGTTGTAGCTGGTCTGAAGCTGAAAGAGATTCTTGAGGATGGTACTCTTACTACAGAAACACAGCCAGACAGCTTTGATGCAGACGGTAATGTAAAGGTTGGCTATGTTGGAGCATTCAGCTACGCTGAGGTTGTTTCTGGTTATACTGCATTCTACCTTGGTATTAAGAGCGTTGTTCCGAACGCTGTAATGGAAGTTAAGTACACAAACTCCTGGTTTGATATTGACAAAGAGGGTGCAGCAGCTGAGGCACTTATTGCAAACGGCTGTGTGATCATCGGACAGCATGCAGACTCTACAGGTGCTCCTGCAGCTACACAGAAGCTTCACGATGATGGCAAGATCTGCTACTCTGTAGGCTACAATATTGATATGCTTGAGACTGCTCCTACAGCAGCACTTACCTCTGCTACCAATAACTGGGCAGTATACTACAAACATGCAATTGCAACCGTAATGGGCGGTGGTGACCTTGAGCAGGACTGGTCCGCAGGATATAATGACGATGCAGTAGGAATCACAGAACTTGGTGAGTCCTGTGCAGAAGGAACTGCAGATTACGTTGCTGACATCGAGGGCAAACTGAAAGACGGTTCTCTTCAGGTGTTTGATACCTCTACATTTACTGTAGGCGGCGAGGAAGTTACTTCTGCACCGGTTGACCTTTCCTTCATGGATTACACAACTGATCCTGCAACTGTTGTATATCAGGGCGAGACTGTTGAGGCTATCGAGGATGGACACTTTGCAGAGTCCACATTCAGAAGCGCTCCATACTTTACACTTCGTATTGATGGAATCACAGAGGACGCAGACGCTGTTGAATAAGCAGTAATGCGAAATCCTGCGAAGCATGATTTCTGTGCATCGCGGAGCAGGTAGCTGGGAAGAAACCTGAACAGTTATCGAATTACATGAAATCCAAAAGGGGAGCTGTAAAAAGGCTTCCCTTTTGTTTCGTAAGCGGGAAAGTTAAAATCCACGCGGATGTGGGATTTTGGCGAACGCTTCAAAGATAGGCAAAACCAGAAGAGCTTGTTTTGCCTTGATTATAAAACGGGAAGGGAGGCACAACACTTTGGAATATGCCATTCAATTAAAAAATGTTACCAAAACATTTGGAAAAGTTGTTGCCAACAAAAATGTCAACCTTGATGTAAAAAAAGGTGAGATCCTCTCCCTTCTGGGAGAAAACGGAAGTGGTAAGACCACTCTTATGAATATGATCTCCGGTATTTATTTTCCAGATTCCGGCGAGATCATGATAGACGGCAGGAAAGTGGAAATCCGCTCTCCAAAAGATGCCTACGATCTGGGAATCGGTATGATTCACCAGCACTTTAAACTGATCGACGTCTTCAGTGCCACTGAGAATATTGCGCTTGGTCTTGATAAAAAACAGAAATTTGATCTGAAAGAGGTTCGTAAAAAAGCACAGGCTATCTGTGACAGGTACCACTTTGATCTGGACCTGAATCAGAAGGTTTACGAGATGAGCGTATCCCAGAAACAGACTCTGGAAATTGTAAAGGTTCTTTACAGAGGTGCAAACATTCTGATCCTGGATGAGCCGACAGCAGTACTGACACCTCAGGAGACAGCCCGTCTGTTTGAGGTTATCCGAAATATGAAGGCAGATAATAAATCCGTTATCATTATTACCCATAAGCTTCACGAGGTTCTGGAGATTTCCGACCGCGTTGCCATTCTGAGAAAAGGAGAGTACATAGGTACCGTAGATACCTGCGAGGCCACTGAAAATTCTCTCACAGAGATGATGGTAGGCAAGAAGGTGGAACTGAATATTGCCCGTTCCGCACCTGTAAATCCGGTGAAACGACTTTCTGTTTCCCATCTGACCGTCTATAACCGGGAGGACATTAAGGTGCTGGATGATGTAAGCTTTGACGTTTATGGAGGTGAAATCCTGGGAATTGCCGGAATTTCCGGAAATGGACAGAAAGAGCTTCTGGAAGCCATTGCAGGACTTCAGATTACAGGCCAGGGCAGCAGTATTGAGTTTTACGAAAGAGGAAAAGAAAATCAGCCCCTTCAGTTGGTTGGAAAAACACCGAAGAAAATCCGTGATGCAGGTGTTCACCTTGCATTTGTGCCGGAAGACCGTCTGGGAATGGGCCTTGTAGGTTCTATGGGTATGACCGGAAATATGCTTCTGAAAAGCTATGGAAAAGGTGCATCCCCGCTTACAGATATGCGTACCCCGAAGAAAATGGCAGAGAAGGTTAAGGAAGAGCTTGAAGTTGTGACTCCAAGCCTGAATACTCCGGTATCCCGTCTTTCCGGAGGAAATGTACAGAAGGTTCTGGTAGGCCGTGAGATTGCAGAAGCACCTACTGTACTGATGACTGCCTATGCAGTGCGAGGCCTTGATATCAATACCTCTTATACCATCTATAATCTTCTGGATGAAGAGAAGAAAGAGGGGGTTGCCGTAGTCTATGTAGGTGAGGATCTGGACGTTCTCATTGATCTGTGTGACCGTATTCTGGTACTTTGCGGCGGTAAAGAGAATGGTATTCTGGATGCCAGAACGACTACGAAAGAAGAAGTTGGACTTCTTATGACAAATCTTCGGAAGGAGGGAAAATAAATGAGTGACACAAAAACTAAAGAACCCTTGATCCGAATTATTAAGCGTGACAGAAGCAGCTTCGGGTACAAGGTATGGGTTCGTGCGGCTGCCATTATTCTGGCGCTTGTAGTAGACGCGATTTTTATTTATAGTGTAACAGGCCTGAATCCATTATCTGTATATGGTGTTATGTTAAATGGTACCTTTATGACAAGCATCCGTTTTTCCTGGGCAATGCGAGATCTGGTAACCCTGCTCTGCATCGGTATTGCTCTTGCCCCTGCGTTTAAAATGCATTTCTGGAACATTGGTGCAGAGGGACAGGTATTGGTGGGTGGTCTTGCCACTGCCATGGTTATGGTAAAATGCGGAGCCAGCCTTCCTACACCGGTGCTTTTCTTGGTAATGTTCCTTACCAGCGTGATCGCAGGCGGTCTGTGGGGCTTTATCCCGGCTGTGTTTAAGGCATACTGGAACACAAACGAAACACTGTTTACCCTGATGATGAACTATGTGGCAACCAGCATTGTGGCATGCATGACTAATATTCTTCGTGGAAAAGCCTCCAGCCTTGGTAAACTGAACATGTCTACACAGGTTGGATGGTTTCCGCAGTTTTTGGGACAGAGATATAATATTAACATTCTGATTGTTGTGATCCTGATGTTTGTCATGTTCTTCTATTTGAAATATTCCAAACAGGGATATGAGATTACCGTTGTCGGAGAATCTGAGAACACTGCAAGATATGCTGGTATCAATGTAAAATGGGTAACCATCCGTACCATGATCATTTCCGGTGCTATCTGCGGTCTGGTTGGTTTCCTGATCGTAGCAGGAAGAGACCAGACCATTTCCACCACATCTGCAGGTGGAAACGGATTTACCGCCATTATCGTAGCCTGGCTTGCAAAGTTTAATACTTTTTATATGGCTTTGATCTCCTTCCTGCTGATCTTCCTTTCCAAAGGTGCAGCAGAGATTGCTTCAGCATACAGCCTGAACGATTATGCAGCAAGTATTATTGAAGGTGTGATCCTGTTCTTTATCCTTGGAAGTGAATTCTTTATCAACTATAAGATGATTTTCCGTGGTTCCAAAAAGGAGGTGCACTAAATGAGTAATCTGATTGCGTGGATCATCAGGGCAATTCCATTTGGAACAATTATCATGTTTGGTTCCATGGGTGAGATTACCACTGAGAAATCCGGAAACCTGAATCTTGGTGTTCCGGGAATTATGTATCTTGGCGGCTTTGCTGGCTTCGCCAGCTCCTATTTTTACGAGAAAAATTCAGCAGATCCAAAGGGTTGGATATGTGTGATCCTGGCGCTTGTGGCAGCAATTGCAGCCTCCATGCTGGGAGGGCTGATTTTCAGCTTCCTTACCATTACCCTTCGTGCAAACCAGAATGTAACCGGTCTTGCACTTACCACATTCGGTATGGGCGTTGCTAATTTCTTTGGTGTATTTATTTTAAATGGTGCAAGCTACACTGCAGCACCGCTGGCATACGCTTCTTTTTCAAAGAAGATTCCACTCCTGTCCAGTAAGCTGGGAATTGTAAGTAAAACTGTTTTTGCCTATGGTTTTCTGGTATATGCGGCAATCATCATTGCTGTTGTGCTGCATTACGTGCTGAACAAAACAAGAGTAGGTCTGAATCTTCGGGCTGTAGGTGAAAATCCGGGAACTGCAGACGCAGCCGGAATCAATGTAACCAAATATAAATATCTGGCAACCTGTATTGGTGCCGGTCTTTCCGGAATCGGCGGATTATATTACGTTCTGGATTATAATCAGGGCATCTGGGCGACAACGGGACAGATCGAGGCTCTTGGCTGGCTGGCAGTTGCACTGGTTATATTTACCACATGGAAACCTCTGAACTGTATCTGGGGCGCGTATCTTTTCGGTATGCTCTACTGGCTGTATCAGTTCCTTCCAAGTATTCTTGGAATCAAGGTTGCAAGCTATGTCACAGACCTGATCCAGATGGTTCCTTATGTGGTTACCATTATCGTTCTGGTTGTAGTAAGCTTCCGAAAGAAAAAAGAAAATCAGCCTCCGGAAAGTCTGGGACTTTCCTACTTCCGAGAGGAAAGATAACAGGGATTGGTTTGATAGAATATTGAAATTTCAGAATCCTCTGCTTATGCTGTATGGTGCAGCATGCAGAGGATTTTTTATTCTTCAGACGGCAATACGATTTGTGAAAAATCAGTGTCCATAGGAAATGAAAGTTTACAAAATATTTCGAAAATGTTATATTATTTTTAAATAACATGCGAAACATATAGAAAGGATAGCTGGCTCTTAGCTATACAGTTATCAGAAAGGAATAAAAATATGAAAAAAAGATATGTTTTTGCTGCATTGGCAGCTATGACAGTATTTGCAGGCTGTGGAGATAATGCTTCTCAGCAGAAAAACACGGACAATACTACCCAAGAGAGCACAACAGAGGATGATCTGACAGCTGCAGATCCGGATGAAGATGGAGAAGAACTGGATCCTGAATTTTCCCAGGATGTAGAGAATAATGAAGTAATCGATGCCGATGACGCAGAGGAAGAAGTGGCGCTTGATCCCATTACTCCTTCTGAATATCTGGTTCAGAATGCTTCTGATTATGTAACTCTTGGAGACTATGATGGTGTAGAGGTTACCAGGTACACCTATGAGATCACTGATGATATGGTGCAGGATGAGATTCAGGAAGAACTGGCAGATGCCAGCGATGAGCAGTCTACCAATGCACCTTCCGAGGACGGAAATATTGTATATATGAATCTTACTGCCAATGTGGAGGGTGAGGAAGCTGCTGAGCCGGAAGAGACTTTTATCACCTTGGGACAGGAAGAATTTGGTGCAGAATTTGACCAGAAGCTGACAGGTGTTTCCACTGGAGATAAACTGGATTTCAGCATCACGTACGGAGATGATACCTGGCAGGAAGACTGGCAGGGAAAAACCGTTGACTTTTCAGTGGAGGTAACAGATGTTACAGCTTCCAATACTCCGGAATATGATGAGGATTATGTGAAGAATTATACCGGGTATGACACGAAGGAAGAATATGAGGCTTCTGTAAAAGAATATCTGGAGCAGTCCTATGAAGAACAGAGTACTTATGATGAGACAGAAGATCTGATTTCTGCCTGCCTGGCACGTACAGAGTTTACTGGAGAATATCCGGACGACCTGTTTGAGGCATGCAGGGAAGAGGCACTCTCCGGTTATTCCATGTTTGTAGAGGAAGACGGAGATGTAAATGATGTGCTGGATATGTTCGGGGTTACAGAGGATGATATTGCAGAAGAAGCCAAAAATCTTGTAAACCGCCGTCTTTTCATCAGTGCATATGCCGAAGCCAATAATATTGAGGTAACAGAAGAGGAATACGTGAATTATGTGAATGAGTATGCTGACTACTATGGCGAGAGTCCTGCTGATTTTGAGACTCTTTATACACGGGAAACGCTTGTAAATGCCCTTTATGAGAGCAAGGTAACAGAGCTTCTTCTGGAAAAGGCAAACGTGACAGAAACTCCATATACACCAGAAGAGTATGATGAAGAGGAATCCGAAGAAGATGACACGCTTGATGATCTGGAAATCGTAGAAGAAGGAGAAGAAGGCGTAGCTGAATAAAATCTGAAGATTTGGCAAAACACACTTTCAACGTCATAATGTTCTTTGATTAACATTTTTTATAAATTTAAGCCTTTTAATTTAGATGTGATTATGATATAGTAAATAATACGCGACAATGGACGGACAGCATTCTGAAGATAAGCTTTAGGAAGTTTGTCCGCCCATTTGTGTCTATAAAGGAGGAACGAGATGAAATTTTCAGAAATGCCTTACACTCGTGTGGATTTTCCGGCTGTGATTGCACAGGCACAGGAGATTATCCAGCGCGCATCTTCTGCGAAGAGCGGAGAAGAGCAGTTCGAGATTCATCAGGAATTTAACAAGCTGATGGATCACGTGAGAACTCTTTATACCATCGCCCATATCCGCAGGGATGGAGATGTGACAAATGAGTTTTATGACGGCGAGAAGAGCTACTATGATGAGAAGCTCCCGGAACTGAACGCAGTGACAAATGAGTATAAGAAAGTACTTTTTGCCACTCCATATCGTCAGTATATGGAAGAGAAAATCGGACCGGTTGCATTTAAGTCCATGGAACTGGAGATGAAATCTTTCGATGACAGTCTGATTCCGCTGATGCAGGAGGAGAATGCCCTTGCTTCCCGTTACAGCAAGCTGATCGCTTCTGCCAAGATCATGTGGGAAGGAGAAGAACTGAACCTTTCCCTTATGCGCAAGTATATGCGCTCCCAGGATCGGAATACCCGTAAGAAAGCATGGGATGCTTTTTCAGGCTTCTTTGAGGAGAACCAGGCTGAGCTTGATGAAATCTACGATCTGATGGTGAAGAACCGTACCAGACAGGCACAGATGCTGGGCTTTGAGAATTACATTGATATGGGCTACTTTCGCATGAACCGTAATTCTTATACCAAGGAAGATGTACAGAAGCTTCGCGAGCAGATTAAGACTGTATTTGTACCGTTAGCTTCCAGAATGCACAAGAACCGTCAGGCACGCCTTGGGGTAGACGCACTTCGTTATTATGATATGGGTGTTTATTTCCCACAGGGAGATCCGGCGCCGATCGGTACTCCTGAGGAGATTCTTGAGAGCGGCCGCAAAATGTACACCGAGATGTCTGATGAGACAAGGGATTTCTTCAACATGATGATGGAGAATGAGCTTTTTGATGTATTCGGACGTAAGAATAAGGCTACCGGTGGTTACATGACGGAGCTTCCGGATTATGGTGTACCGTTTATTTTTGCAAACTTTAACGGAACCAGTGGTGACGTGGATGTAATCACACATGAGTGTGGACATGCATTTCAGAGTTATGTATCCTGCAAGGATCCAATCACCGATCACTCCAGGTATCTGACCATGGAGACAGCAGAAATCCATTCCATGTCCATGGAATTCTTTGCGGAACCATGGATCGAGCTTTTCTTCGGAGAAAGAGGCGATGATTACCGCAAGATGCACCTTGAGGATGCCATCGACTTTATTCCTTATGGAACAATGGTGGATGAATTCCAGCACATTGTATACGGCAATCCGGAGCTTACACCTAAGGAGCGACGTGATGCATGGAACAAGCTGGAGCAGGAGTACCGTCCATATATGGATTCCACTGGCTGCAGGTTTATGGAAGAAGGCGGTTACTGGCAGAGACAGCATCACATTTTTGAGATGCCTTTCTACTATATTGATTATGTACTTGCACAGCTTTGTGCATTCCAGTTTAAGATCCGCATGGAGAAAGATCATGACGCTGCATGGGCTGATTATATGAAGCTCTGCCGGCTTTCTGCAAGTGATTTCTATCCGTCCATGCTGAAACAGGTGGGACTTACAGTTCCATTTACAGATGGCTGCATTCAGAAGATTGTGGATGAACTGGATAAGAAGCTGGGTTGAGTCATCAGACAAAGACTGTGAGAGGAAAAGCACTTTCGGGTAAGAGATTGGGAATTCACAGGAAAGTTGAGGCAGAATTGTGAAAAAATATGGGAATGATTACCGTCAGAGAGGGAAACAATTTGAATATACCGGAAAATGGTATGGCAGCAGCCTGTCAGTGAAGGAGCTGAAAAGACATGCCCTTAACAATACAGGCCTTATGGCAGCCGCCCTTGTGATTTATTTTGCCAGTTTAATGCTGAACAATGAAGGCAGCAGGATCTTCTGGATATTGCTTCCCTATATGGTGGTAGTCTTCCCTGTTTCCTATGGAATCATGGGAGGTGCTTCCTTATTCCTTTTTTGCAGACAGCAGGAGGGAAAAGCAGATCACTCACAGGTGGTAATCCCGGAAGAGCATATAGGGCATATGACCTGTGCCCAATATGAAAAAGGGGTGCGACGTCCGGTAAGATGCAGCATTGCCATCACGGTACTGGGACTTTTTACAAGCGTGGCAAACCTGATTTTTTTGTTAAAAGATTTCGAAAATCTTATTTTTACAAGGGAACTATTATTCGAGGCAGCTGCCGTGTTGATTTTAGTACTGGGAAGTGTTAGCACTGCGCAAAACTGGCAGATTAAAGCGAAATTTACAAATTTTGAGTGAAAATCTTTCAGTTTTTGACAATTATGGACAAAATTCCAGACATATTTCGCCATATAGCTATTGCACATGTAATAAAACATGGTAAAATAGAGAGGTATAAGACAACAAATTTTCAGGTTGTCTGTAGTAGCTGGCCTCAAGAGTCCCCAACAGGCTCTGATGAATAGTTACAATAAAATATCTTAAAAAAGGAGGATAAGATATGAACAAGAAGAAGTTGATGGCCCTGTTATTAACAGGTGTCATGGCAGCATCAACAGTGAGCGTACCTGTTTTTGCTGAAGAAGCTGAGGGAGGTTCTTCTGATACACCACTTGTTATTGGACAGACTAACTTCTCCGAGAAATTCAGTGGATTATTCCACGAGGCAGTTCCGGATCAGCAGATCGCAGAGAACGTAGGTGAACTTCTGTTTGGAAGTGACCGTACAGGTGCTATTATTTACAATGGTATCGAGGGCGAGACACATGAGTATAACGGAACTGAGTATACTTATACAGGACTTTCCGATGTAACTGTTACAGAGGGCGAGGATGAGACCGTATATAATTTCAAGCTTCGCGACGACGTAACATTCTCTGATGGTGAGCCTCTTACAGCAGATGACCTGATTTTCACATATTATGTACTTTCTGATACAGACTATGATGGAAATGCAACATTCTACTCCACCAATATCAAAGGTATGAAGAATTACCGTCTGAATTCCACAGCAGCAGATTCCATCACAGATGAGGATGTTGCTAACACACTTGCAGATATGCCAGATGAAGTTGCTGCAAGAGTAAAAGATGAGCTGATGGTTCCGCTTCTTACATCTGAGTATGAGTGGGCACAGACTGCATGGGAAGATTATGCAGATGCTTATGGTGTTACAAATGGAGATGAGTTCTTTGGAATGCTTTACGCAGCAGATGAGAACTATTCTGTAGATGGTAAAGATCAGGATACGATCATTAATGAGATCGCAGACCAGTATGGCAAGGATTATCTTGCACTTGCAGCTGCCTATGGCGACGAAGCATACTTCGATGAAGATGCAGCAACAATCGCTTCCGAGTACCTGGTAGAGCAGAAAACTGCAGCAGGTGAAGGTGAAGAAGTTGCTAACATCGAGGGAATCAAGAAGCTTGGTGATTACGAGGTTGAGGTTACCACAGATGGTTTTGAGGCAACTACCATCTATCAGCTTGGTGTAATCGTTGAGCCAATGCACTATTATGGAGACGCTTCTCTCTATGATTATGATAACAACCAGTTCGGTTTCACAAGAGGAGATCTCTCCGCTGTACGTGATAAATCCAACCAGCCACTTGGCGCAGGTCCGTATAAATTTGTGAAATATGAGAACAAGACTGTATACATGGAAGCAAACGAGAACTACTACAAGGGTGCTCCTAAGACCAAGTACCTTCAGTGGCGTGAGACTTCTGACGCAGATAAGATTGCCGGTGTTGAGCAGGGTACAATCGACCTTTCCGACCCATCCGGAAGCAAATCTGCATTTGACCAGATCAAGAGCATTAACGGAAACGACGAGCTCAATGGTGATAAGATTATCGTGAACGCAACAGACAACCTTGGATACGGATACATCGGTCTTAACGCAAACACAATCAATGTTGGTGGAGAGCCAGGATCTGACGCTTCCAAGAACTTAAGAAAAGCACTTACAACTGTACTTGCTGTATATCGTGATGTAGCAATCGATTCCTATTATGGAGATGCTGCTTCTGTAATCAACTACCCGATCTCCAATACATCCTGGGCAGCTCCTCAGAAATCTGATGCAGATTATCAGGTAGCTTACTCTGTGGATGTTGATGGAAATCCGCTTTACACAGATGATATGACGGATGATGAGAAGTTTGCAGCAGCAACACAGGCAGCTCTTGGCTTCTTCGAAGCAGCCGGATACACTGTAGAGAATGGCAAGGTAACAGCAGCTCCGGAAGGTGCTAAGATGACTTATGAGATCATCATCGGCGCTGACGGAAGTGGAGACCACCCAAGCTTTGCAATCCTTACAGATGCGAAGGCAGCTCTTGAGTCCATCGGATTTACACTTGAGATCAATGATGTTACAGACTCCAACATTATGTGGGATGCTTTAAATGCAGGTACCGCAGAAATGTGGGCAGCTGCATGGCAGGCAACAGTGGATCCTGATATGTATCAGGTTTACCATAGCGCAAGTGTAAAGAGCAATTACTACCACATCAATGATGAAACACTGGATCAGGATATTATTGATGCCCGTTCCACAGCTGATCAGGAATACAGAAAATCTGTTTACAAACAGTGTCTGGACATTATTCTTGACTGGGCAGTAGAGATTCCGATCTATCAGAGACAGAACTGCGTTATTTACAGCCCTGAGCGTATCAATGCAGATACCTTTACGAAAGATGTTACTACATTCTATCCATGGTATGGAGATATCATTAATATCGAAATGAACTAAAGGTATAAAAGAAGAATGACTTGTTAGCGCAGTGGGTCCACCATAACCAGTGGACCCACTGCCTTACTGGCAGTATGCCTTGGGCTAGAGCGTGTCTGAAAAAGCATTCCCGCAATCTCCCACAAATTGTGACGCACATCTTGCAGAAAGCCTTTTTCAAACATGCTCTGGAACCCGGCCCGGTAAAACGGACAGAACCGGCAGGACACACTGCCAGTAAGAACAAGGTAAGTCAGTCTTCCCGCCCGATACTGAAAGGATAATTTATATAATGAAAAAATTTATTGTACGTCGTGTACTTCTTGGAGCGATGATCCTGTTCTTCGTTTCCATGATCATTTATTCAATTGAGAGAGCCCTTCCGACTTCTTATGTAGAGGGAAGAGCCCGTGATATGTCAATGAAACAGGGCGCGAAGCCCTATGATGAGCTGGTTGCTGAGTTAAATGCCGCTTATGGACTGGATAAGCCGGTCCTGGAAGGTTATTTCATCTGGCTTGGAAAAGCTGTTCATGGTGAATTCGGAGAATCCTGGATTTTCCATCAGCCAGTAAAACAGAAATTTGCCAGTGTCATCTGGTATTCTTTTGCTCTGGCACTGGCCTCCTTCCTGTTGGAAATTATCATTGCCATACCTTTGGGTATTATATCGGCAACGAAGCAGTACAGCAGGATTGATTATGCAGTTACCGTTTTTGCATTGATCGGTATTTCGCTGCCGTCCTTTTTCTTTGCTACCATTTTGAAATGGATTTTCTCTATTAATCTGAAATGGGTTGACCTGTATGGTATCGTAAGCCGTATGCATGAGTCCTACGGAAGTGTAGGCAAGATGCTGGATATGGCACAGCATATGATCCTTCCGGTTATTACCCTGACCATTGTAAGTGTTGGTTCCCTTATGCGTTATACCAGAACCAATATGCTGGAGGTTCTGAATGCAGATTATATCCGTACTGCCAGAGCGAAAGGTGTTCCGGAGAAAAAGGTGGTTTCTCATCATGCATTCCGCAATACTCTGATTCCGATCATCACCATCCTTGGAAGTACACTTCCGAACCTGTTCGGTGGAGCGATGATCACAGAGACTTTGTTCCAGATTCCGGGAATTGGATATACCTCCTACCAGGCATTAACTCAGGGAGATATTCCGTTTACCATGTTCTATATGGTATTTCTGGCATTTCTGACATTAACCGGCAATCTGATCGCAGATATCCTGTACGCTGTGGCAGATCCAAGGGTACGAGTAAATTAGGAGGAAAAACATGAGTACAGATCCAACAAAGAAAAAAGACGATCATGTCAGTACCTCCAAGGCACTGGATGATGAACAGCGTGTAAAAGTCCTTTCACCAGGAATGCTTGTTGCAAAGCGTTTCTTCCGCAATAAACTGGCTGTGGCAGGACTTGTAATTCTGGTAGCGATGTTTTTGTTTTCATTTATAGGTGGTATGGTAAGCCCTTACAATGAAAGCCAGGTATTCCGTAAAACAGATCATGTATGGAAAGACTATGCGGGAGCTACCTATAATAAATCTTATATTTTTACAACAGCAAATGGTGCAGAATTTCCTGCGCAGGGACAGCAGAAATTTATCCTTGCTACAAACAAGGGAAATGATTCCTTTGAAGCAAATGATGTAACCTACGGATTGGAACAAAAAGGTGAAGATTACTGGGCAATTTATTCTTCAGAATCAGTAGCAACCGTTCTTACACTGAAAGGAAAATCTACTTATAAACAGGTTGGAAATACAGAAATAACAGATGAAATCAAAGAAGGCTATGAAGAGGCTGTGGCAAATGATGCCAATACCTTTGAAGTAGATGGAACTACCTATACAATTGAGAAGGCCGGACGTGAGAATCAGATCACAATTTCCGGCGAAGTTGCATTTGCAACCAAGAAAGTATTCAGCGCAGCAACGAATGATGCAGAGATGGGATTTGATTTCCAACAGGCAGCACTTGATGCAATTGAAGCAGGAGATGCTTCTTTTGAATACGATGGCGCAACCTATGAGCTGATTACAACAGAGAACGAGACATCCACAGAGGTTATAAAGGATGGCGAAGTTTATGCCACTGTTTCCAATCTTCTGGTATCTCCTCAGGCAAAAGGTGTGTTCCTTTCTCTTTCCTTTAAAGAAGCAGTAGAACAGGCAATTGCTGACAAAGCTTCTACATTTACAGCTGTTAATGAGGCTGGAGAAGAAGAAACCTATCAGCTTCAGACCAAGAATACACAGTATGTTGTAAGAAGCCAGAAAGCAACTACTGTAAATGATACTTATTCCGGACCAAGCAAAAAGCACTGGTTAGGAACAGACGGAAACGGTATGGACATGCTGACCAGACTGATGTATGGCGGACGTATTTCCCTGATGATCGGTTTCGTTGTTATCATTATTGAAGGTATTATTGGTATTCTGATCGGTGGTGTGTCCGGTTATTTTGGAGGATGGGTAGATACCATTCTCATGCGTGTGGTTGATGTTGTAATCTGTATTCCGGCAATGCCGCTGTACATTATCATCGGTTCTGTCATGGATTATTACAAAATTGACCCGCGAATCCGAATTTATGCACTTTGTGCAATTCTTGGTATCGTAGGATGGCCGGGAATTGCCCGTATGGTTCGAGGTCAGATCCTGTCTCTTCGTGAGCAGGAATTTATGGTTGCTACAGAAGCTACCGGTGTTCGTATTTCAAGACGTATTTTCCGTCACCTGATTCCGAACGTTATTCCACAGCTGATCGTTATTGCAACAATGGGACTTGGTGATGTTATCCTGATGGAAGCAACTCTTAGCTTCCTTGGAATCGGTGTTAAATTCCCATACGCTTCCTGGGGTAATATTGTAAATGCGGTAAATGATGTATACGTATTGACCAACTTCTGGTTCGTATGGATCCCGGCCGGATTCTTAATCCTGCTGACCGTTCTTGGATTTAACTTTGTGGGTGATGGTCTTCGTGATGCATTTGACCCGAAAATGAAACGGTAGGTGCGAATATGGCATTATTTGGTAAGAAAAACGCAAACTATATCTCAGCTAAGGAAACCAAAAGAATCTCCAAAGAGAATCGAAAGATCACCAATGAGATAGAGAAGAAGAGAAACAGAAAGAATATTCCGGAGTCAGAGTATATCACTACCATGAAGAATCCGGAAAACGTAGTTGAGTTTGACAATGTTCATACTTATTTCTTTACAGATATCGGAACTGTTAAAGCCGTTGATGGTGTAAGCTTTGAAATTCCTCAGGGAAAAACAGTTGGTGTTGTTGGAGAATCCGGTTGTGGAAAGTCTGTAACTAGCCTTTCCCTTATGCAGCTGGTACAGCGTCCTCAGGGACAGACTGTAGAAGGAGAAATCCGTTTTAATACCGGAGACAAGGTTTACAATATTGTAAATACTCCTACAAGTGAAATGCAGAAGCTTCGCGGAAATGAGCTTTCCATGATTTTCCAGGAGCCTATGACTGCACTGAACCCGGTATTCCGCATTGGAGAGCAGGTTGATGAGATCACCAAGCTTCACAATCCGGATATGAGCAAAGAGCAGGTAAAGGCCAGAACCATCGAAATGCTGAAGCTGGTTGGAATTGCCAACAGTGAGGGCGTTTATAAGATGTATCCTCATGAGCTTTCCGGTGGTATGCGTCAGCGTGTATGTATCGCAATCGGTCTTGCTTGTAATCCAAGACTGATCATTGCTGATGAGCCTACCACAGCTCTTGACGTTACCATTCAGGCGCAGATCCTGGATCTGATGCGTAACCTGAAGGATAAGATCAATTCTTCCATTATGCTGATCACTCATGACCTGGGGGTTATTGCAGAGATGGCAGATTATGTAGTTGTTATGTATGCTGGCCGTGTAGTTGAAAAAGGTACTGCAAGTGAGATTTTTAAGAACCCGTCTCATCCATACACCATTGGACTTATGCGTTCAAAACCGGTTGTAGGCAAAAAGGTTGACAAGCTTTACAGTATTCCAGGTAAGGTTCCGAACCCTATTGATATGCCGGATTACTGTTATTTCCGTGACCGTTGTGAGCTTAGCTGTGACAAGTGTCAGGGAAGCTATCCAGGCGTGATCAAATTAAGTCCTACACATGAAGTAAGCTGTTACCGTTATGCAGACCGTCCGGAAGCCGGATGGCTGGCAAATGTTCATCCGGGAGAGGAGGGAAAAGCTCATGAGTGAGAATAAGACAGCAGAAAATACAAAGAATCAGCAGTCCGATAACATTCTGGAGGTATCCCATCTTAAGAAATATTTCCCGATCAAGGGTGGAATGTTCGGTAAACAGGTTGGAGCTGTAAAAGCAGTTGATGACGTTTCTTTCACATTAAAGAGAGGAACAACAATGGGACTTGTTGGAGAGTCCGGATGTGGTAAATCTACTACAGGAAGAACCATCTTAAGACTGATTGAGAAAACAGACGGACAGGTTCTCTTCAATGGAAAAGATGTTTATGGTCTTTCCAATAAAGAAATGCGCGATATGCGTACCAAGATGCAGATCATTTTCCAGGATCCATATTCTTCCCTTTCTCCAAGACTGCCGGTTGGCGAGATCATCGGGGAAGCTGTAAGAGAGCATAACCTGGTTCCAAAGTCTGAATATGCAGATTATGTGACCAAGATCATGGATGACTGTGGACTTCAGTCTTATCATAAGGACCGTTATCCCCATGAGTTCTCTGGTGGACAGAGACAGCGTATCTGTATTGCGAGAGCACTTGCATTGAATCCGGAGTTCGTTGTGTGTGACGAGCCGGTTTCCGCGCTTGATGTTTCCGTACAGGCACAGATCATCAACCTGTTAAAGGAACTTCAGGAGAAGAGAAATCTGACTTACCTGTTCATTTCTCATGATCTTTCCGTTGTAGAGCATATTTCCGATACCATCGGTGTTATGTATCTGGGAGGTCTTGTGGAGACTGGTACTACAGCAGATATTTTTGCAAATCCTCTTCATCCGTATACAGAGGCTCTGTTCTCTGCTATTCCTATGCCAGATCCGGATCTGAAGAGAAACCGTATCATTCTGGAGGGAAATATTCCATCCCCGGCGAATCCGCCTAAGGGATGTAAGTTCCATACCAGATGCCGGAAGTGCATGGAGATTTGTAAGAATCAGGTGCCTGAGGTAAAAGATATGGGAAATGGGCATAAGGTGCGCTGCCATCTGTATGACTAAGAATAAAGCAGGCCAGGGATTACCTGGTCTGTTGCTATTTAGTGTGTTGAAAGTTGTTCAAGGCGGACGCATTCGGACAATGGTGATTGCTCACTCGCCGGCGCAACGCTCCAGCGAACTAACTGCTAACTGCGACTAAATCGTTCAGGAGAGCCTTCACGATTAAGTCTCCGTAAGCAGTGGATTTCGCCTACGCTAAAACCGCGCCTGAAATGGCTCGCTAGAGCAATCACCATTGCCCGAATGCTGTGTACTGTCTGGGACTTATTTGTGCATAGGAACTTTCGACAGGGGGGAGGGGGAGTGATTGGTTTCCCGATACTTTTTTGACAACGATAGATTAAAAAAAACAATAAAGTTGCGGGATACCAACTACTTCACCCCACCCGCGTTGTTGTCGTTACTGTTTCTTTCTTCCCTTTCCAGTAACCAGCGATTTTGCAATGTATATTCGCAAGCCGCGCATTTTAGGAGCGGTTTTAGTGGAGGCGAGATCCACGACTTACGGAGACTTAGGCGCGAAGGCTTTCCTGAGCGTCTTAGTCGTAGTTAGTCATTAGCTTGCCGGAACGCCTGGACGCGCGGCGGTGAATATACATTGTAAAATCGCGTCTGGGATAACGACCAACACATTAAATAGCAAAACAGGAGGTTCTACATGGGAAAAAGAAAAAAAGAAGAATTGCCCGATTACACAGTAGCCAATATGGATGTGGATGGTATGCCCTGGAATTCCAGAAGACCATGGCAGATATTTCCTGGTGATCCATCTAAGAGCAGAAAAGAATTTGATGTAAAAGTACCGGAACCGGGAATGGAAAATGAAGTACCGGATGATCTGAGCGCTTTTCAGAATCCGCCGATGACGAAGGAAGAAAGAAGAGGAATCATCTGGCTTTCGCTGAAGGCGTCACTGACTGTGGGACTGATCTTTGGAAGTGCGGCATTTTTGTTTATTTTATTCTGTGTATTCGTGTGGCTGAAATAAAAGAGAGATTGTCAGAGAAAAAGTTTATTCTTACTTACGTTATATTATTTCGTAATAATAGAATACTAGTGCCGAATTGAAAAGTTTCTAAAGTTTCGGCTAAAAAATAGCGGCAGACAATTAATTTTGTCTGCCGTAAAATTATGTAGATTGAGCCTGTCTTAAATATCATGAAACATGCCAATCTTATTCTTAATCTGCTGCATTTCGTTATCCGTTTCGATTACTGCCTGCGCCGAGCGGAGCAGTTCTTCACTGATCTCTGCATATCCTGGCAAGTCCTCGATTCCCTTCTTGTAGCGGAGCTGATGCTCCAATGTAGCCCAGAAGTCCATGCCGTTGGTGCGGATCTGAAGTTCTACTCTCATAGGTGTTTTCCCCTTGGAGAAGAATACAGGAATCTCCACTATCATATGATAACTACGATAACCATTTGGTTTCGGATTCTTGATATAATCCTTGATTTTAATAACTTTAATATCATCCTGTCCGGCAATCAGATTGGCCACTGTGTAAATATCGTCAATGAAAGCACAGACCACCCGGACTCCAGCCACGTCATTTAACTGTTCCTGAATATTCTCTGCTGTAAAATCATATCCCAGCTTCTGCAGTTTCCGGTAAATACTTTCTGGTTTCTTTATCCTTGTCTTAATAAAAGATATGGGATTTCGCTTATACTCTACTGAAAATTCATCATCCAGAACTTCCAGCTTGGTCTGTACCTCCCGGATGGCACATCTATACATCATCATCAGATCATTAAACTTTGCTGCATTTTTGATAAAACGCTGCGGATCTGGCGTATCCAGCCAGGGCGCTTTCTTTTCTTCTGACATAATTAATTCTTTCAACCTCTCTACAAGTAAAATGCTGAGCCCCCGTCAAGAGCTTCTCATATTGTTTATTATAGCGGAATTTTTATAAAGAAGCAACGTATTGAATTGCTATTTAGTTGATTAAAAGTTCTTTAATGCGGACGCATTTGGACAATGTGTATTACTCACTCGCCGGCGCAACGCTCCAGCGAACTAATCGCTAACTGCGAC
>NZ_CAXUBQ010000014.1:0-122248 GCF_964249465.1 Ruminococcus sp. Marseille-P328
ACAGAACGAGACGTAGCCATCATGGAGCTACTTTACAGTACTGCTGGGCGTATTGGAGAGGTAGTATCAATCAATCGGGAAGATGTAGATTTTCCTAACCGTGAAATTGTGATATATGGACAGAAGGGAAAGAAAGAGCGCAAAGTATATCTTACGGAGGGGTGCATATATCATTTGAAGAAATACCTGGCAAGCCGAACAGATGACAATCCAGCTTTATTTGTCGTAGATCGGAAAACATATAGCCGACTACAAAGGGAAGCAATTCAAACAATGCTAAGAAAGCTTGGAGCAGAAGCTGGAATACATGCACATCCGCATAAGTTCCGGCGAACACTGCTTACTGATGCAGGAACTAGAGGTGTACCGTTGCAGGAGATACAAGCTTATGCCGGTCATGCCAAACCAGATACAACAATGTTATATGTATCAGTTAAAGATGAAACAGTGAAAGCTTCATTTATGCGATTAATGGCATAAGGTAACTTGCAAATAGGCAAAAAAATGGCCGGCTGAAAAGGTGGCTTGGGCAAACACGGCCTGCTAAGGATTGGATGGACATTTATAGCGAAAAGGAAGACCGCATATAAAATAGTGATTGAAATCATAATCACCAGCATCTTTTATAAAACTTTTTTTACTCTCACTATTTTGTTGGTTTAACTAATAAGAACCCATGCTAAAGGGCACCTCCAAAGGTGTCTTTTATTATGGATTTTTATCCGGAAAGGAGGAAAAACCAGATGATATTCGAACAACCAGTCAATATATACTCGCAGGATTATGCACTGAAGCGTTTCCAGTCAAATGAAACAGCTGTCCAGGTAGTCAGAGGAAAGCTCTCTGCTCTGATCAGCGAGTCAGAATTGATTGAGCTGCAGAACAGCAAGGCAACCATGTACAGTAAACTTGCATCAGCCATACTGGATATAAACAGCCTTCAGCTGCAGTTTTCCGATATCAGCAGTAAATACGATACCGTAACCGGTCAGTACAGTTCCCTGGATGCAAAAGTAGCAGATTACAAAGCAGGCCTAGACGGACTCTCAGTAAATCTGACCAACCTCAGTACCAGGATAAACAATGACTATTCCACGACTACGGCAATGAATGCAGCCATTAAAGCCAGTGTGGATGGGCTGTCCAGTACTGTTTCACAGACTTATGCAACAACGCAAAATGTTAAATCTTCACTGGCAGAAGCGGATACCAATGCAAAGAAATATGCAGACAGTGCACAGAACACAGCAATAAGCCAGGCACAGCAAGACGCAACGTCCAAGGCAGATGCAGCGGAATCCAATGCAAAGGCTGATACCGATAATAAACTGAAGAATTATTCCACTACCATAGCCATGAATTCTGCAATCAAGCAAATGGCCGACAGTATAACACTTAGCGTTTCCAAGACCTATGCGACAGGAGCAGATCTCTCAGCTGGTCTATCCGGTGCAGACCAGAAGGCTAAAAACTATGCGGACAATGCCTTACAATCAGCGGATAAATCAGCAAAGGGATATGCGGATGCTGCACAAAGTGCAGCGGTAAAAGCTGCGAATGCAAATACAGAAGAACTTCTGAAATCGTATCCGACTGTAACCGCTATGGAATCAGCCATTAAGCAGAATGCGGATTCTATCACAGCATCTGTTTCAAAGACTTATGCAACTAAGGAGGGGCTGAGCGACGCCAGTACAAAGATATCAAATCTAGAGACCTGGAAGTCCCAGGCCGCACTGAAGATCACAGATTCTGCAATCGTCAGCACCGTAACCAGTTCCACATCCTGGAGCAAAAAGGCAGACAAGGCCAGTCTGATCTCCCAGATCAACCAGTCTGCAGAAAGTATTTCCATTAACGCGAGTAAGATCAATTTAAACGGTGTGGTAACTGCTAATAGCTATTTTTGCATTTTAACCGATGGAAGTATAAAAAGCACCAAAGGTACGCTGGGAGGATGGACGATATCGTCCGATAAAATTCAGTCACGTTTTGCCGGAATAGATGCGATGACTATACACTCGGATGGATATTTAAAATTCGGAACATGTAAAATAAGTTCAACTGGAGGAGCGCTCACAGTAAAAAATGGCTTACATCTTTACACAAATGTAAATACAGATAGCAGTGGTTTCGATGATGGTACGGAGAGATTCAAGATATTCGGATTAGGCCATGTATCGTCTGGAGGACACCTGGTCTTTGACAGTGATGGGGCTACGGTTTCTTATTTATCCAGTTCATCCAGAAGATACAAGAACCATATCCGGGACATGACAGATAATGATATACAAAATCTGTATAAGCTTCCAACCGTATTCTTTGTTTATAAGCCTGGCTATCTGGAAAAAGACAGCGCAGTTCCCATTCCCGGGCTTTACGCAGAGGATGTGGAGCAGTACCTTCCATTAGCCGCCAGATACCAGAATGGACTGATTGAAGACTGGAATGAAAGAGCTGTGATCCCATATCTGATTAAGGCAATTCAAATGCAGCATGAAGAAATCGAAGCGCTTAAAAGAAAGGCAGGGTGATAATATGAACCAACCCAGGGCGAGACCGTGTAACCGGTCTTATTTTTATACCATAAAATAATATAATAAGAAGGAGAACACATAATTATGAAGGTGATTGATACGTATAATGCCATTGTTGGCGCAGTTGTTGCTGTATTAAGTTATATTTTTGGAGAACATTGGATTCTGTTTGCTCTTTTCCTGGCGTTCAATGTTGCGGACTGGATCACAGGTTGGATGAAAGCCAGACTGACACACAAAGAGAATTCCAAGGCAGGATGGAAGGGCGTTCTGAAGAAACTGGCTTACTGGATTATGATCGCAGTAGCCTTTGGAGCTTCGGCAGTGTTCGTGGAGTTAGGCAAGACGCTTGGAATTGATCTTGGAATCACTACATTGCTGGGGTTCTTTGTCCTGGCATCCCTGTTAGTAAATGAGATTAGGTCTATTTGTGAGAATCTGGTGGAGATGGGAGTTGACGTCCCGAAGATTCTGATCAAGGGACTGGAAGTGGCAGACAAGGCAATCAATAAGGATGGAGAAGATATTGACGAGGGCGAGTGATCGCCCTCCTTTTTGAAAGGAGAATTTCAACATGAAATATTTTATCTGTGTAGGTCACGCAAACTATGGCGGTGGCATCATCTCATCTGCAGATGGCACCAGCAAGGGTGGCGTGAACGAATATAAGTACAACAAAGAATTGGCACCTTATGTGTGCAAATGGCTTAAGACAGCAGGTCATGAGGCAACCTTGTGTATTGCTCCGGAAGGTCAGCTGCATTCCCTGAATGATGAAATCAAGTATTTCATTGAAGAAGAGCATAAACAGAACTATGATCTGTCTGTTCAGCTTCATCTGAATGCCTTTAATGGAGAGGCATATGGCTGTGAAGTGTACTGCTACAATGCAAATGGACTTCCGGAAGCCCAGCGGATCAGCGCGAAGCTTGGCACTGTCTGGCATGACAGAGGAGCTGAAGAACGTCCAGGTTTGTACTGGACCAGAAAGACCAAGGCAAAAGCTGTCCTGGTAGAATCTTTCTTCTGTGATAACAAAGACGATTATGCCAAAGCGAAAAAACTTGGCATGGATGCTCACGGAAAGCTGATCGCAGAGGGCATTCTGGGAAAAACGATCACAATTGCGCCGGCGCAACCAAAAGCAAAGTATTACATCCAGGCTGGAGCCTACGGAACAAAAGAAAATGCAGATGTAATGGTGAAAGTGCTTAAGAAAAAAGGATTTTCATCAAGTATCCGCAAAGTATCCGGCTCCGTCCCATACCGTGTCCAGGTCGGCACCTACAGAACAAAGAAAGCTGCCAATAAGGTGGTAAAGAAGCTGAAGGCAGCAGGATTCACAGTCCTGGTGAAGAACCTGTGATGTCGAATGCTGTCGTACTATCTCGCACGATAAAACTCGACAGATAAGAAAGAATCTGGTACAGTAAAACTGAACATGAGATTTCCCTTAGACAAGAAAAGCCCTTACAATCCCGCGAGTTGCCCCTCAGGAGAGTAAAGGCTTTTCTTCTTATTAAATATTGTATCATCAACCGGTTTGAAAAATAACCCTAAAAAGGTGAATATTGTCCTAGTATAGGTTGTTGCACTCCGGGCCACCATACTGGCTCATAATGAACTGAGCCAGCTTCGCATTTGGTGTTTTGATATTGATTGGATACTGTAATCTTTTTTCATAATTCCACATAAACTGTCACACTCCTTCCTTTTCCCATGGAAATGGCTGCTGAGACCATTTCCATGCATTTTCACTGCTTACAGCTGCACTGTCGATGGTCAGAGGACCGTATTTCTCAGCATATTCGGCCATCAGCTGGTTGCGACGGTCAGAAATATCGGAAAAATAGCGCAATGCTTTTTGATCCTCAGGGTGAGTATCCAGATAAAGAAGCATGTCATTGACAGCGAAACTAACCTCATTGATCTGCTGTAAAAAAGAGCATCTTGGGGAAGGCTGCTTTCTCATCATCTTCGAATACCTCTCTTTCCACAGAATGGTTTACAAAGCTGTGGGAAAATAGTGCCCACAGACAAGGCATAGTCAAGATCATAGGCTGAAGTGAAATTCTGATATGGTACATAGGCCATTGCTGGTGTCAGGTGTTTCAGGTGCTCATACATATTATCTGTTTTTGATGAAACTGGTTTAGTGCAGGGGCAGTTTGGTGTTTGGGAAATTGGCGGATTGTATGAAGACTTCACAGGTATGAAATCACCGGAATTTTTATATGGTCTGGTACAGTCTGAGGACTCACAATTCATTTCGCTGCAAGAAGTCTCTCGCCGCATTTGCGACAGTGGAGCGGGAGAGAAATTCATCATCCCGCAGGTTCTATTATAAGGGCGGCAGCCCGAACGGTTCATCTGATAATTTTCCATAAACAGATCCTTTCCTTATTCCGTAAGGTCTTTCCCTTTATTCTATGTAAAAATATATAAATGTGTTTATATAAGAGAATGTAATAGTTACGTATACTGTTGGTGGTGCAGTGAAAAGAACGGATGGTATTTTTTATTATGGCTTTGGTTTTAAGAGATACACATGCACAAAATAAATCAGTGCGGGAATCAGAAATACAAGATTTACACCGCCTGCCAGGAATTCAGGAACGTTGCCTGCTCCTTGAAATGTAAATTCAAGGAAAAGGTACAGTGCTCCAGCTAAAGTACTTAACATCCAGTTCTCCCAGCCCAGCCAGCCAAGAAGCCCAGCCAGAATCAGGGAAAATTCCCGATAATACTGCAAATAAGTATCCGAAGAAAATGGAAAAACATTTCTTAGAAGATAACATCCAAATAGGATTCCAAGAATATTCATTGCTCTCATTATTTCAAAAATCAGACTTGTACTCTTTAACATAGAGCAGTTGTCCCATAGCTTTACATCTAATTTATTGGCTGCGCTGATAGCTGCCTTGGTGAAAGTGCCATTTGTCATAACGATGCAGCGGTCGCAGTCATAGTATTTGCCCCCGGCATAGACCTCTTGCACTGCTTTATTCCCAACTGGATAAGAATAATATTTGCATTGAACTGCATATTTTGAAAAATGTTTGTAGGCAATGATGTCAACACCCTGGTCACCACTTTTTTTGGTAACTTCTACATGGTGAAATCCCTTTCGGCGCAGCATCCGGGCGCATTTATATTCAAATTTGTGTCCATTCATCTGGTAAAATCCCTTATTTTGAGTTATTGTTTCGTTTTTTTATACAAAAACAGCAGAAATCGTTTCATGATTTTTTCAAAAGTCTTTCACACTTTTATCACATTTGTTTCGTATATTATTAACTGTAGAAAGCACCAAGTCTTTCTTAATTTAATATTTTTCTTTTTCATACGCGCCGGTGCGAAAGCACCGGCCTCCTTCCATTTCTGGGGAAAATATCCTGTTTATAAAGTTAATGGCGAAAGCCAAATTCGGGAAAATGAAATAAAAGTATATTTATAGAGATAAAGTCATTGTACTACATATGAAATAAAAAGTAAACACCTGTTCGAACAACACGTTGCTGTTCACTCCGTTCACAGTAACGCGCTTCGCGATGCACAGAAATCACGCATTCGCATGATTTCGCGCCGCACTTCCCGGGCTTTTTGTGAACAAAGTTCACAGTTAACTTCAAACACACTCTAAGATTTACTGTAAGAAAATGACTATTTCCAAAAGCATACAGTAGTGCTATAATAGCAGTGTTTAGAATGTTAGGGGCAGACTCACTTTTTGTCTGTGACCTGACATTTTCCTATTATTTATATATTTGGAGGATTTATGCAAATTATAATTGTCGGGTGTGGAAAAGTTGGACGTACACTTGCAGAACAGCTTCAGGAAGAGGATACTGATATAACTTTGATCGATATCAATCCGGACAGGATTAATGCGATTACAGATGAAGTAGATGCTATGGGCGTTGTTGGAAATGGAGCAAGTATCAATACTCTTATGGAAGCGGGAATTGAGAACGCAGACATTCTTATCGCAGTTACTGTATCAGATGAGATGAACCTTCTATGCTGTCTGATCGCCCAGAAGACTGGTCACTGCCACACAATTGCCCGTGTGCGTAATCCGATTTACAGTAAGGAAATCGGTTTTATCAAGGAGCGTCTGGGCGTAACCATGATCATCAACCCGGAACTGGCAGCGGCACAGGAGATTTCAAAACTTCTGCGTTTTCCATCCGCCATAAAGATCGATACTTTTGCCAGAGGCAAGGTAGAACTTCTGAAATTTAAAGTAATGCCTGAATTTGAACTGGATGGAAAGAGCATTCAGCAGATTACGGAGCACTTTCGCTGCGATATTCTTTTCTGTGCTATTGAGGGAAAAGATTATACTACCATTCCAGGTGGTACCAATGTGATCCGGAATGGAGATGTGATTTCTATTCTTGCTACCCCGCAGAATGCAGCAGCTTTCTTTAAAAAGATTGGCTTGAAGACCCATCAGGTAAAGAACACCGTGATCGTAGGCGGCGGAACTATTTCTTATTATCTTGCCCAGGCCCTGCTTGCCATGAAGATCAAAGTCAAGGTAATTGAGAAAGATAAGAACCGCTGTGAGTTCCTAAGCGAAGAACTTACAGATGCTACGATTATTAACGGTGACGGCACAGACCGTTCCCTTCTTCTGGAAGAGGGGCTGGAAAGTGCTGAGTCCTTTGTAACTTTGACTAATATGGACGAGGAGAATATTTTCCTTTCCCTTTTCGCAAAGACTATTTCGAATGCCAAGCTGGTTGCCAAGGTAAACAGACTTGCCTATGACGATATTATTGACAGTCTGGACATCGGAAGTGTTATTTACCCGAAATACATTACTGCAGATTATATTTTGCAGTATGTAAGAGCAACCCAGAATTCCATTGGAAGTAATGTGGAGACCTTGTATCACATTCTGGATGGAAAGGCAGAAGCTCTGGAATTTAAGATCTGTGATAATTCACCTATTGTAGGAAGGACATTGTCCGAACTGAATCTGAAGAAGAATCTTCTTGTTGGATGTCTTTACCGGGATGGCAGTGTTCGCATTCCTCGTGGACATGATGCCCTGGAGATTGGAGACAGAGTTGTAATTGTTACCACTAACAGAGGCCTTCGTGATATCAACGATATACTTGCAAAGTAAAGGAGTCCGGACATGAATTATTCCATGATATCTTATATTCTTGGCTGGATCTTCAATTTTGAAGCGGCATTTATGATTTTGCCAGGAATTACAGCAATCATTTACCGGGAAAAAAATGGTCTGGCATTTCTGATCACGATGTTGATCTGTCTGACAATTGGAATTCCGCTTACCAGGAGGAAAAGAAAAAGCAAAGTATTCCATGCCAAAGAGGGTGCTGTTACAGTTGCTCTCAGCTGGCTGGTACTCAGTATTGCAGGAGCGCTTCCTTTTATTATTTCAGGAAGTATTCCCCATCCTATAGATGCAATATTTGAAACTGTTTCCGGTTTTACCACGACTGGAGCCAGTATTTTGAGTGATGTGGAGGCTCTGTCTCACTGTATGCTGATCTGGAGAAGCTTTACCCACTGGATTGGCGGAATGGGAGTACTGGTATTTATTCTCTGCCTGCTGCCTCTTACCGGTGGATACCACATGAATCTGATGAAAGCAGAGAGCCCGGGACCGTCTGTCAGCAAATTGGTACCGAAGGTACAGTCCACAGCCAAGATTTTGTATACCATATACATTATTCTGACTATTGTGGAGATCATTTTCCTTCTCATTGGAAAAATGCCTCTGTTTGATACATTGTGCCTTAGTTTTGGTACCGCAGGTACCGGTGGTTTTGGTATCAAAAATGACAGTATTGCAAGCTACAGCACGTATAATCAGGTGGTGATTACGGTCTTTATGATTCTTTTTGGAATCAACTTTAATGCCTATTATCTGCTTCTGACCAAGAAAGTAATGCAGGCAGCCAAGAATGAAGAGGTACGTTACTATCTGGGGATTATTGGCTTGGCCATTGTAGCTATCGCTATTAATACAAGAGAAATGTTCACAAGCTTTGGAAGAGCTTTCCAGCAGGCTGCTTTCCAGGTGGGATCCATCATTACGACTACTGGATATGCTACCACAGATTTCAATGTGTGGCCGGTATTTTCTAAGACTATTCTGGTTATCCTTATGTTTGTGGGAGCCTGTGCAGGAAGTACAGGCGGCGGTATCAAGGTATCCCGTCTTCTGATCCTGTGTAAATCTGCACGCAAGGAACTGCAGCTGTATCTGCACCCAAATGCAGTGAAGAAGATCAAGATGGATGATAAGGCGATTCCCCATGAGGTGGTGCGAGCTACAAACATGTTCCTGTTTGTGTACATTATGATTTTTGTTACTTCACTGTTGATTATAAGTCTGGACAATCTGGATATGGTTTCCAATTTCACCGCGATCGCAGCCACTTTGAATAATATAGGACCTGGTCTTGGAGCTGTGGGACCTACCGGGAACTTTAATACGTATTCTTATATTTCCAAGGCTGTTATGATCTTTGATATGCTGGCAGGAAGGCTTGAAGTATTCCCGCTGTTACTTTTGTTTAAGAGAGATACCTGGAGAAAGTTCTGAAAACTGACAAATAAAAAACTCCTCAAATTAACACGCTCTAGAGCCTGTTTGAAAAATCATTCCCGCAATCTGCACGCCCCACTTTGCGGGAGATTTCACCCGAATTCGGTTGCCGTAGCCCGCTACGGCGCCCTCATCCGAGCGAAATCTCCCACAAATTGTGACGCACATCTTGCAGAAAGCCTTTTTCAAACACGCTCTAAAGAATGTTAATTTGAGGAGTCTTTATTTGCGTAAGTAACGAGCAGGAGCCTGTTTGGTCTTACTTGTCCATAGTATATGGCTCATCTGCCGGATATCCTCCTGCCGCTTTCTGCATTCCACGCGGCAGTGCATCCTTGGAAGTACGCCAGTCCGCATCTTTATTGCGGTAATCAAACTTATCGCAGAACCAGTCCAGATCATCAGAAAGCCTTTGCATATTCTGCTCCATCATTGGGAAAAGGATAGTGTAAAAGGCTTTTTTCTCTTTATCAGATAAAGCACTTTCAGCTGTTTCAACCAGATCTCCGAAATGGGGAATGCAAAATCCCTTACAGTTTTCAAAAAGCGGGAGAAATTCCTGATTTTTTTTAAACAGTTCGAAAAAAGTATCCAGATATCTTGCATAGGTATCTTTATAAAAATTGCAGATATAGCAGGTATCTTCCTGTTCTTTTACCCATACGCCAAGAGAAGTCTTCGGTGCATCTGTATCTGTGTTTCCCTTCTTAAATCGGGAAAAAACGGAAGCCCTGGAAGGGGCGAAAATCCTGATCTGTTCATGAAGTTCTTTTGTTTTGTACTGAAAATGGGTTTTCAGAATCAGACCTGTACCCAGACGGTTTCCATAGTCATACATTTTCTTATAGTGTGTACGGCAAAAGCCCATTTTATCAGTTTCTGCCCGTACATCGTCTTCCATATAAGATGCACCGGCACCTAAAACGAAATCCATGGCATGCTGTTCCAGCTGGCGCTCCACAAAACAGAAAGGGCATTCGTCCTCTGCTTTAAAAGCATCCATCAGGGGAATGGTATATAATTTTTCTTTCATCTGTAAGGTCTCCTTCAGGATTTTAATGTATAAGTCTATAATTTTTCAACATCTGCTCCATGGATAAATGCCTGCAAAATACAGTCTATCGTCCGATGAAGATAAGGACGGTATTCAGCAAGACAGACTGGCTGGGAGTGAAGAATACAGCTGTAACTTGTGGAACTTACCAGTTCAATAATGGTAAAAAGAAGCAGCTCCGGGGAATCATACTGTACATCAGATTGATCCAGAAGATTGAGATATTCCTGGAAAAATGGAAAATCATCGTCATCTGCCTGTTCCTGAAACGCATCCTTAAAAACTCCCCAGGACAGATTCTTGGAAATAAAGCCAAGCAGATTACTCTCAGTTTCCAGCCTGTCCAGAATATTATCTACAATAAAATGAAGCTGTGCAGTGAAACCGGTAATGTGGGAGGCTTCCAGAGCATCATGCGCCTCGGAAAAAAGTTCGCCGGCTTTGTGAGAGATCAGCTTATTTCGAATATCATATTTATCTTTAAAATAGAGGTAAAAAGTTCCTTTGGCAACTCCTGCATTTTCCACAATATCGGAAATGGTTGTCTTGGCAAGCCCCTTAGTGGTAAAGAGTTCAAAGGCAGTGTTGTATAGAGCACTTTTCTTCCTTTTTTTATTTAACTCCAGTTTTCCCATGCCAGTTCCTCCTAAGCTTATGTCCGTCAGACATTCTATAAATAAAAGTTTACTGTCTCTCCCAGCAGCAATAAAAGCCGGTTGTTACAATTACAGCTTCACTATCTGAACTTTTCTTGATAATTATGGTGGTTTATTTCTATTTTAAACAAAAATGACCAAAAGTCAATATCAAAACAGGAAAAGATTTGGGTAAAAAGCAGATATTGACTACTGGTCAGTTTTGTTGTATAACTTTCATAGGCTAAGAGATGACTAACTGATGTCGGGAAAACAGATACGCTGCAGGACAGCGGGAGGAGTTTGCAGACGTCAGATATTTAAGTAAGAATTAAGGAGTTGGCTAACATGAACCGAAATAAAAAGATTCTGAATGTTACAATGGCTGCCGGAATGGCTGCCGTCCTTGGAACTACACCGGTAATTGCTGCAGCACAGGAAGCAGACAATGGAGTATCCAAGGAAGAAACCGTATATGTAAACGCTACTGCAGAAGGTGAAATAAAAGACATCACCGTATCTGACTGGCTGAAGAATTCCGGATCAGCAGAGGGAGATGTATCCGATGTATCTGACCTGGAAGGAATCAAGAATGTAAAAGGTGATGAAACCTTTACCCAGGATGGCGACAAGATTACCTGGAATACAGACAGCAGTGATATTTACTATCAGGGAACTTCCAACAAGGAACTTCCGGTAGATATGAAGATCAAATATTATCTGGATGACCAGGAAATTACTCCAGAGGAGCTTGCTGGCAAGAGTGGACATCTTCGTATGGAAGTTTCTTATACAAACAAATCCAAAAAGACAGTAAAAGTTGATAAAAAAGACGTAGAAGTTTATTCTCCGTTTGTTATGGTAACCGGAATGATCCTTTCTTCCGATAATTTTTCCAATGTTACCATTGATAATGGAAAGGTGATTTCCGATGGCGACAAGGAAATGGTTGTAGGAGTTGCAGTTCCAGGTTTAAAGGATAGCCTGGATTTAAGCGGTGACCTTTCCGATAAGATTGATATTCCGGAAGGATTCACAATGGAGGCTGATGTTACAGACTGTACTATGGGAAATACTTTCACTATGGCGGTTACAGACTTGCTCAGCAGTCTGAATCTTGAGGATTCCGATGATTTGGATGAACTTCAGGATTCTCTGGATGAACTGGATGATGCAGCAGTGAAGCTGGTAGATGGATCTAAGGATCTTTTTGATGGAACTAAGAAGCTTTATGATGGAACGAAAGATCTTTATGATGGAACCGAAGATCTGAAAGACGGAACCAGCCAGCTTTATGATGGAGCCAAGGAACTGGATGACGGAGCCAAGACTCTGAAAGATGGAACCAGCCAGCTTTATGATGGAAGTAAAGACCTGGATGACGGAGCCAGCCAGCTTTACGACGGAGCCAAGACTCTTAATACAGGAGCCGGTCAGCTTTATGATGGAACTACTTCCTTATACAGTGGAACAAAGACTCTGTACGATGGGACCAGAACTCTTTATGGCGGAGCCAGTACACTGGCTTCCAGTTACAATGAATTTGATGCTGGTGTGGCAAGTGCCAAGACTGGTGCTTCCCAGTTAAACAGCGGTGCAAAAACACTGCAGAGCGGTATTTCCCAGTATACTGCAGGGGTGGATTCACTGGCTTCTGGTGTGAACAGCTACACAGAAGGTGTTGACACTGTAAACAGCAACATGGCAGAGTACAATAAAGGAATGAAATCCCTGACAGATGGTGTGAACAAATATGTGGCTGGTGGAAATCAGCTGGCAGACGGTGTAACCGCTTATGTAAATGGTGCAACTCAGCTGACTGACGGAGTAAGCACTTATGTAAGCGGTGCAAGTGCCCTGGCACAGGGAACCAAGGACTATGTAAGTGGAACATCTGCACTGGTTGAAGGGGTAGGACAGCTGGCACCTGGAATCCAGCAGGCTTCAGAAGGAATCAGCGCTGCTTCTGCAAAACTTACAGAAATTGCCAAGAATGTAGCAGCTGCAAAGCCGGAAACAATGGTGAAGAGCCTGAATCAGTATGCAGATGGAGCTGATTCCTTGGCTGACGGTGTAACGGAATACGTTGGAAAAGTAGGTGAGGCTGCTTCTGGAGCAGCAAGTGTTGCAGAGGGTGCAAAGAGCCTGACTGATGGTACAGCGGCTCTTGTTTCCGGTGCAACTCAGGTAAAAGACGGAATTGGAAAATTAAAAGAAGGAACAAGCTATTCAATCAGTCAGATCGGCGACAGTGCCTCTAAGACAATGAAGGATTCAGCAGCAAGTATCCATGAGGCAGCTGCCCAGATTGAGACTACGGTTACTGCACAGTCCGCAGGGGTATCTACAGATGCTGCCGCTGGTGCAATCAGTGCAACCCAGAGCTCTATGAGCAGTGCAATCGCAACTTTGCAGGGAGCACTTGGAACAGAGGGACTTGACGAAGGAACTGCAGCAGCTATTAATTCTGCAATCGAGCAGTTAAATGCAGGTCTTGGAAATGCTTCTGCCGCCCAGGGTGAGCTAGGTAACATTCAGGCACAGTCACAGGTAGCTGTCCAGGCTGAGACAAACGGAAGCAGTGTTCAGGAATCCTTAAATGCCATTGCGTCCACCCTGGAAGGTGCAGCGGGCAGTATTTCAGAAGCAGCATCAGCGAGCTCCTCAACTTTAGCTGGTGAAGCAGATAAACTGATTGCAGGTGCAGCTGCTGTTGAATCAGGAGCCCAGACCGCAAATGCAGGAGCCGCACAGCTGAGCACAGGTGCTGATTCTCTGAACAGTGGAATGGCACAGCTGAAGGAAGCAGGTGAAGGTCAGTTATCTACAGGAGCATCAAATCTGAAAGCAGCCGGAACGCAGGTAAGAGAGAGTCTGACAGCAGTAAGCAGTCTGGTTGCAGGACTTGGAGATCTTTCTTCTATGACAGATTCTGTGAATCAGTTAGCGGAAGGTGCTAAACAGATTTCAGAAGGAAATGAGAAGCTTCAGGCTGGCTATAAACAGTTACAGGATACCAAGGCTGCTGAGACACTTACAAGCGGAGCAGATCAGATCCTTAACAGTGAGAAGACTATTACAGATGGAATCAATACCCTTCAGGGCAAGGATAATGCCAACGCAACAGCACTTCTCAGTGGCGCAAGTACATTAAAGAGTGCAAAGGAGAGCCTTGATGCAGGTATCAGTTCAATCAGCAAAGCAACCGGCAAGCTGGTAACTGGTGTTGGTCAGATTGCAGCAAACAGTGTGGCACTGAGAAGCGGAGCTTCTCAGCTGACAGCAAGTAGTGATACCCTGAACAGTGGAGCATCCCAGCTGACAGCAGGAACCAAGAGCCTTGTAAGCGGAGCAGGTACATTAGTAGCAGCCAGTGGACAGGTAAAATCCGGTATTGCACAGCTAAAGAACGGTGCTGCAGATCTGAGAAGCGGAGCTTCCCAGTTAAGAAGCGGTGCAAACAGTGTTAATAATGGAACTCGTGAATTGAAGAGTGGTACATCTTCTTTAGTAAGCGGAACAAAAGATCTGAAAGACGGAACCAAGACTTTGAAGGATGGAGCTAAGGAGCTGAATGACGGAGCTAAGACTCTGAAAGACGGAACAAGCAGTCTGAAAGACGGAGCTAAGACCCTGGATGATGGAGCAAAAGACCTGAAGGATGGGGCAAAAGATCTGAAAGACGGAGCTAAGGATCTGAAGGATGGAGCAAAAGATCTGAAGGATGGTGAGAAAGAGTTCTACGATGAGGGTATCAAGAAACTGAAAGATACTATGGAAGATGATTTCCAGAGTGTTCTGGATCGCCTGGAAGCACTCCAGTCTGATGATGCTGCTTATACATCCTTCACAGGAAAAGATGCTTCCATGAGTGGCAACGTGAAGTTCATTATTGAAACAGAAGGCTTCGATGATGGCAGTGAAGACTGATCTTAAGCAGGTCAGATATAAATTTCTATAAGGAAACAGAGAAGGGCAGGAGAGTATCCTGCTCTTTTCTATTACGGGATAAACCCTGCAGCCGTTACCGTTCACGGAGTAACAGCACCTTTGGGTTGCACCTGCAAAAAGAGTCTGCTATAATGAAAAACAATTAAGGAAATAAAAGAGTTTATATAAAAATGAACAGAAAAAGGTGATAAAGTGGATATTGCGAAAAAGAAAAAAGCAAGTATCCGGTCAGGAAAGAAAAAGGCAGGTCCTGGCTATAAGTCCAAGATCAAAATGAAAAAGGCGAAATCAGATTACTATGATTTTAATCTGGTCGCAGTAATCATATTGATCATGTGTTTTGGTCTGATCATGCTTTACAGTACAAGCTCTTATATGGCTCAGATTAATGAAGGGGACGATATGTTCTATTTCAAAAAACAGGCAATGTACAGTATTGGCTGTCTTGTGCTGGCAATTATAGTGTCCTATTTTGATTATCATATTCTGGCGAAATTTCCGTTTGTGATCTATGTAGTAGCCGCTGTTCTCATGGTGCTGGTAAAGACTCCCCTGGGAGTCACCTCTCATGGAGCGAGAAGATGGCTGAAGCTTGGGGTACAGTTTCAGCCGGCAGAGATTGCAAAGATTGCAGTGATCATCACATTGTCCTATCTGATCGTCAAAATGGGAAAGAGAGTGGAAACCCTGAAAGCTACTATGGTACTTCTGGGAATGGGCGGCATTCAGGCACTGTTTGCATATGTGTTTACGGATAACCTGAGTACTGCTATGATTATTTTGGGGATTACCGTAGGTCTGGTGTTTATCGCACATCCAAAAACAAAACCATTTGTTATCCTTGCTGTTGTTGCGGTTATTTTGGTGGCAATCCTGGTATACAGTCTTTCCCATATGGATCAGAGCTCTAACTTCCGTTTACGTCGTATTCAGGTATGGCTTCATCCGGAGGATTATGCAAGCGGAGATGGCTATCAGACTCTGCAGGCTTTGTATGCAATTGGTTCAGGAGGTTTCTTTGGCAGAGGTCTTGGAAACAGTATTCAGAAGCTTGGAAGTGTGCCTGAGGCACAGAATGACATGATATTTTCCATTATTTGTGAAGAACTGGGGATTTTTGGCGCGATCATGGTTTTGGCGTTGTTTGGTTATCTGTTGTACAGATTGTTTTTTGTTGCACAGAATGCACCGGATATGTTTGGCTCCCTGCTTGTGAGCGGCGTTTTTGTACATATCGCTTTGCAGGTTATTATGAACGTGGCCGTTGTGCTGAATATCATGCCAAACACAGGTGTCACATTGCCATTTATCAGCTATGGAGGTACCTCCATTTTGTTCCTGATGGCAGAGATGGGACTGGCCTTAAGTGTGGCCAGACAGATTAAATTCCAGGAGCCGGAATTTATCCTATAATTCTCTTGACAAATGAGCCAGCAGATTATATACTTTCCGCAGTGTATGACATACGGCTGATAGAAGCCGGTTTTCGAGATATTTATTAAAGGAGAATGAGCAATGTTAGAAAAGATGAGTGAAATGATCGCAGAGCAGCTTAACTGCGACGCAGAGACAATTACAGCAGATACTTCTTTCAAGGATGACCTGGGAGCAGATTCCCTTGACCTCTTCGAGCTTGTTATGGCTCTGGAAGATGAGTACAACATCGAGATTCCGGCAGAGGAGCTTACAGAGCTGAACACAGTTGGTGATGTAATCGACTATCTGAGAGATAAAGGAATCGATGCTTAATTTTTTTCGCAGATGATGATCTCCCGCTACTGTTCACTGGTAACATTCCGCGAGGTGTTTCTGTGAACAAAGTTCACAGAAAACCCGAGAATTAAGTTTGCGCAGCAAACGCTACTTCTTGTGCTTGTCACAAGAAGGTTCGTCTTTCTGTGCATCGCGAAGCGCGTTACGGTGAACGGAGTGAACGTAACGATCTCCCTGAGGCTGGGCTTCAGGGGGATTTTTTCTATAGACATTTTGAATGGATTAGGTATATAATGTGAAAAGGCAGTTGCCATCACGGAATAGCAGCAGAAGATAAGAAAGAATAAACAGGGAGAATAGAGAAGACATGACTAAGATCAGAACCAGATTTGCACCAAGCCCTACAGGCAGAATGCATGTTGGAAATTTACGTACTGCGTTATACGCATATCTTATTACAAAGCATGAAGGCGGAGATTTTATTCTCCGTATTGAGGATACAGACCAGGAGCGCTATGTAGAGGGCGCTGTAGATATTATTTATCGTACTATGGAGAAGACTGGTCTTATTCATGACGAAGGTCCGGATAAGGACGGTGGATATGGCCCATATGTACAGAGCGAGCGCCAGGCACAGGGGATTTACATGAAATATGCCAGACAGCTTGTAGACCAGGGCGATGCATACTACTGCTTCTGCCAGAAGGAAGAATTAGAGAGCATGAAGCGTGTGGTAGCAGGCAAGGAGATTTCCATTTATGACAAACGCTGCCTGAAGCTTTCCAAGGAAGAAGTTCAGCGCCGTCTGGATGCCGGAGAGCCACATGTAATCCGTTTTAACATGCCTACAGAGGGAACTACCACTTTCCATGATGTAATTTACGGAGATATTACAGTAAACAATGAGGAACTTGAGGATCTGATCCTGATCAAATCTGACGGATATCCGACTTATAATTTTGCTAACGTTGTAGACGATCATCTTATGGGAATCACACATGTGGTACGAGGCAATGAATATCTTTCCTCTTCCCCGAAATACAACCGTATCTATGAGGCATTTGGCTGGGATATTCCGGTTTATGTACATTGTCCGCTGATCACGGATGAAACTCACGCCAAATTGTCCAAACGTTCCGGACATTCCTCCTATGAGGACCTTCTGGATCAGGGATTTGTTTCCGAGGCAATTGTAAACTATGTTGCACTTCTGGGATGGAGTCCGGCAGATAATAACGAGATCTTCAGCCTCAGGGAACTGGTTGAAAAATTTGATTATCATCACATTAATAAATCTCCGGCTGTATTTGATATCAACAAGCTTCGCTGGATGAATGGCGAGTATATTAAGAAAATGGATCCGGAAGTATTTTATGAGAGAGCACTTCCATACATGAAGGAAGTTCTGAAGGGAGACTTTAACTTTAAGAAAATTGCAGGAATGGTTCAGACCAGAATCGAAACTTTCCCTGACATTCCGGCATTGATTGATTTCTTCCAGGAAGTTCCGGAGTATGATGCATCTATGTATTGCCATAAGAAAATGAAAACAAACGAAGAGACTTCTCTTACAGTTTTGAAAGAAGTTCTTCCGCTTCTGGAAGCTCAGGAGGATTACACCAATGATCCGCTGTTCGCTTCCTTAAGTGAATTTGTCAAGGAGAAAGGTTACAAGAACGGCTATGTAATGTGGCCTCTTCGTACAGCTGTTTCAGGTAAGCAGATGACACCGGCAGGCGCTACCGAGATCATGGAGATCATTGGCAAGGATGAGACAATCCGCCGTGTGAAAGCTGCAATTGAGAAGCTTGAGAATCTGTAATGAAGAATCTGTCTCAATTATGAAGAAAAATCCATCTCAATTAAGGGCAATCGCCCACCTGTCAGGACCTATGATGGTTCTGGCAGGCCCCGGTTCGGGGAAAACTTCAGTGATCGTTGAAAGAACTGCATATATGACTGGTGAGGGGGAAATACCGGCGTCCTCTGTTCTTGTTGTAACCTTTTCCCGGGCTGCAGCAAAAGAGATGAGAGAGCGTTTTCTGAAGTTTACCGGACAGACCTCCACGGCTGTTACCTTCGGAACCTTTCACGGTGTTTTTTATGGAATTCTGAAGCAGGCTTATGGACTTGGTGCCGGCAATATTTTGTCAGAAGAAGAAAAATATGCCATTTTAAAAGAAATGACTCTGGAATTTGGTCAGGAACTGGCGCAGGAGGGAGATTTCCAGGAGGATGTGGCAAAGGAAATCAGCGTGGTAAAAGGGGGGAGGATTTCCTTGGATCACTATTATTCTTCCTGCTGCCCAGATGAGGTATTCCGCCAGATTTATAATGGGTATCAGAAGGCCTTGCGTCAGAGAAGAAAACTGGATTTCGATGACATGCTTCTTTGCTGCTATGAACTTTTTGTCAAGAGAAAAGATATTCTGGCGGCATGGCAAAACAAATTCCAATACATTATGGTAGATGAATTTCAGGATATCAACCATCTACAGTATGATATTGTTAGGATGCTGGCAAAGCCCAGGGATAACCTGTTCATAGTGGGAGACGATGATCAGTCTATTTATCATTTTCGTGGCGCCAAGCCAGAGATCATGCTGAACTTTACCAAAGATTATCCTAAGGCAGAAACGGTTCTTTTGGACATTAATTATCGCTGTACGAAAAATGTACTTCAGGCAGCCATGAATGTGGTGGGCTGCAACCAGATCCGCTTTAAGAAGAGGCTGTCTACGCCAAATGAGCAGGGAAAACCTGTGAAGTTGATGGAATTTGACAATCCAAGAGAAGAGTATGTGAAGATTGCCGCTTTTTTGAAGAAGCGGCTGGAGGCAGGAGAGAATCTGGAGGATACTGCAGTGCTTTTTCGTACCAATCAGGAGGCAGAGGGGCTTGTTGGAGCCTTGATGGAGTACCAGATTCCTTTTACCATGAAAGAACAGCTGCCCAATCTGTTCCGGCATTGGATCAGCAGAAACCTGATGGCATATCTGAAAATGGCAGCAGGAGACAGGACGAGAAAGCTTTTCCTGGAAATTATGAACCGCCCCAACCGGTATATAGCAAGGGATGCCCTGACACAGACCACAATCTCATTTTCTGCATTGAGAGATTTCTATAAAGACAAAGACTGGATGTGCGACAGGATTACCACACTGGAAACACATCTTCGGATTCTTTCCACTTTGGCACCCTATGCTGCAGTGAATTTTATCCGAAAAGGAATGGGCTATGAGCAATATCTGATTGAATATGCCCAGTACCGTAAAATTCGTCCGGAGGAGCTTCTTGAGGTCCTTGAACGCATACAGGAAAGTGCCAAAGGCATGAAAACCCTGGAAGAGTGGGAAAACTACATAGAGGATTACACAAAGAAGCTGGCCGAACAGGCGAAAAAACAGGAGACGAAAAGGGAAGGGATTGTAATTTCCACCCTTCATGCGGTAAAAGGGCTGGAATACGATAAAGTTTATATTATGAATGTAAACGAAGGGAGCATTCCCTATAAAAAGGCTGTTCTGGCAGAGTCTTTGGAAGAAGAACGCCGTCTTTTTTATGTAGGCATGACTCGGGCGAAGAAAGAACTTATGCTCTGTTATGTGCGACGTCAGTACGATAAAGAGCGTGCCCCTTCACGGTTTCTGGAAGAAACCGGGCTGTTCTAATTTCCTCTTGTAAACGTAAACCTGATAAAGTATAATGATGTCTGTTGTGAAATTATAACAAAAAAAGAGGTAACTATTTAGGAGACAGTATTTCGCGAGGTTTTTTTGTGAACACAGTTCACAGAAAGCCCGGGAATTTCGGCGTGAAATCATGGAAAGCATGATTTTTTGTGTATCGCGAAGCATGCAATTGTAAAGCATGTAGTTGTGAAGGTATGGAACAGTTACCAAAAGAGTACTATTGCGGAAGCAGTGCAGATAAATGACGAAAAAGATGAAATGGAGAAACCGCATTTTCTGGCTCAGGATCCTGATCATGGTTCTGGTCATTGTGGGATCTTATCTGGCATATGCCTTTATATACAGAGGCAGAAATGAGCCGCCCACCAAGAGGAAAACCACCAATCAGGAAGCGGCTTACTATACTCTTCGTGGACAGATCCAGATGCTTTCCCAGAAAGAAGAGCTGATGGCATTTGCCTTTGAAGACAGGAAAAAAGAGCGGGAATACGGAACCTATATTATTCCTGGTCTGAAAGCAACACGAACCCTTCTTACCAGTGAAGGTGATATGCCGGCCATGTGTACCACTATGACACCGCAGGGTCTGGCAGTAACAGAGGATTATGTTTTTGTAAGTGCCTATTGTCATGCGAAAAAGCATAACTCTGTGATCTATATGATTAATAAAGAATCGCACCGTTTTATAAAAGAAATTATTTTGCCCGGACAGCCACATGTTGGCGGTCTGGCGTATGACAGTGAACATCAGATTCTGTGGTATTCTTCAAATACGCAGGAGCTTGCCCAGGCAGTGAGTCTTACCATGGAATCCATTGAAAATTATGACTATGATGCGGGTAGGCATCCTATCGCGACCAACCAGATAGCCAGCCTTTACGGAATCGTCCGTGATTCCTTTATGACCTTTTATGATGGGTGTCTATACGTTGGCTGCTTTACAAAATATACAGACAGTGCAATTGCAAGATATGCAGTAGATGATCAGGGAAACCTGATAAATACTATGGATGAAGGTCTGGGAATGAACTTTGGGATGGCAGTTCCCCTTGATTATTCCACCATTTCCGAACAGGCACAGGGAATGGCTTTTTATAACGACAAGCTTCTTTTGTCTCATTCCTTTGGAATTCTGCCTTCCAGAGTGGTATTTTATGAGAAATCCGATAAAAGGCTTTATGTAGATGAAAATTCTGCTGTCAGCTATCGGTTTCCGGAACGAATCGAACAGATTTTTGTGGATGGGGATGACTTGTACGTGCTGTTTGAATCCGCTGCTTATGCATATAGTTCAGCGTCTGTGAATATTGTGGACAGGGTTTTAAAACTGAGCCTTCCCAGAATGGAAGAATACCAGCAGAGCATACAGAGTAATGTGAGCCAGTATTAGAAGGATTTTTCAAACACGCTCTAGAGCCTGTAAATCTGGTGGATTTATTTAAGAATGAATCCGGGATTGTCCACATATATTAAAATTGAGAGGTGATACAACATAGAAGCAGAGCAGATTCAGAACCTGTTTGCGGGCAATATCCGCAGACTGTTGATGAATGCAAACCTTGATTATGACAAAATATATGAGATACGGTTAAGAGTAGGACGACCGCTGTTCTACACCTATGACGGAGGTGAGGGTTTCCTTACCGACCATGATGGCAAATACGTGGTGACAAGGGAAGATCTGAAGGAAACCATGGAATATATAAGTGGTTATTCCCTTTATTCCTATGAAGATGAAATGCGCCAGGGGTTTCTTACTGTTCAGGGAGGTCATCGGGTAGGTGTTACCGGAAAGGTGATTCTTGACGGCAATGAGATCCAGGGAATGAAATATATTTCCTGTATAAATGTACGTCTGGCTCACGAAGTGGTAGGCTGCGCAGACCAGGTGATGCCCTATATCCGCAAAAAAGACTGGGTAGCCCATACTTTGATCGTTTCTCCGCCAAGAGGGGGGAAAACAACCCTGCTTCGGGATATTATCCGTCAGCTGAGCAATGGTGAGGAAAAGAAAAAAATGCCGGGGGTAACGGTTGGCGTTGTAGATGAGAGAAGTGAGCTTGCCGGTTCCTATCAGGGAGTTCCCCAGAATGACCTTGGCATGCGTACGGATGTGCTGGACGGCTGTCCAAAGGCAGAAGGGATGGAAATGCTGATCCGTTCTATGTCTCCGGCAGTTGTGGCCGTAGATGAACTGGGACGGAAAGAAGACTTTAAAGCTGTGGAATCTGTGATTCACAGTGGATGTAAAGTAATCGCCACCGCTCATGGAAATTCCATTGAGGACGTGATCCATCAGCCTTATTTTGAAAGGCTGGTGAGAAGAAGAGTGTTTGAACGGTATATTTTCCTGGACAAGGGAGAACATGCGGGAACCATACTTGGAATTTATGACAGAAACGGGAGGCCTTGTTGAAAACAGCAGGAATCATTCTGATCCTTTTTTCCGGAACAGGTCTTGGATTGTGTAAAAGCATGGAATTGACAGCCAGACTGAAAATTCTGGAAAAACTGGCTCAGCTTCTTCTGTTACTGAAAGGGGAAATCCGCTGCACAGGGGCGACGTTGGAAGATGCCTTTCTTGATGCTGCAGCAAAAATGCCAGGAGAGTACAGGCTTTTTCTCAAAGAAACTGCAGGATGGCTTCAGCAGCGGCCTGGAATTACCTTTGATGAGATTTTCAGGGAATGCGCGGTAAGACTGCTTCCCCTTTACAGACTTTCAGAGGAAGAGAGGGAAAGCTTTCTTTCTCTGGGTGAAAAACTGGGATATCTGGACAGGGAAATGCAGGTGGCACAGCTGACACTTCTGGAGGAGGAGCTAGGCTACAGGATAAAGACTCTGAAAAGTGCTATGCCAAAGCAGCAGAAAACATATCAGAGCATGGGAATTCTGGGCGGAATTCTGCTGGCAGTCTTGTTGTGGTAATTTCATATAATATCTGGAAAAATTGCCTGGAAAACGGTTATGTAAGGCAGATAACGGTAAGAAAGGAGGCCCCCTTGGAAGTCAGTATTATTTTTAAAATAGCTGCTGTGGGGATTCTGGTCTCCGTGCTTTCTCAGGTTCTGAAACACAGCGGCAGAGAGGAACAGGCTTTTTTAGTCAGCCTGGCAGGTCTCCTTGTGGTACTCTTCTGGATCGTACCATATATTTATGAGTTGTTTGACAGCATAAAAAAATTATTTGAATTGTGATCTGATTCACCAATATCCTGTCACCTGTGTTCAGGAGGTGGAAAATGGACATTATAAAGATTTCGTTACTAGGCGTATGCGGTGTTATTCTTGGATTTCTTATGAAAGGAACCAAACCGGAATACGCCTGTTTTATTACAGTTGGAATTGGTCTTGTGATCATGGGACTTGCTGTGGGGAAAATTTATTACCTGTTTGAATCTCTGGGGAAAATCCAGGAGACACTTCCAGTGGACACGGAATATATTTCCACACTGGTAAAAATGATCGGAATTACCTACATCGGTCAGTTTGCCTCCGGAATCTGTAAAGATGCAGGCTACAGCACAACAGCGGCGCAGATTGAGCTGTTCTGTAAATTGTCGGTGATGGTTCTGAGCATGCCGGTGCTTATGGCACTTCTGAAGACGATTCAGGAGTTCATGGTATGAGGGTCTGGAGAAAAAAACAAAAATGGCAGGTAATTGCTGCATTGTTGTTTGCAGTATGGATTCTGATGGGAACCAGAAAAATAAATGTAAACGCAGAGAACATGGAAGCAGAGAGTTTTACAGGTGAAACAGCAGTCGAAACAGAGGAAGAGACAAAGGAGAAAACGGTAACAGCAGGTATTGGCTATCGTGCAGCTTCCGCTGATTCTGAGGGCATTACGGAGCAGCTGGTTTCTGACATGTCTTTCGAACAGGTACAAACTTTAATGGATGAAATGCTGGGAGAGGACAGCTTCTCCATAGGAACAGCATTAAAAAACATGATAAACGGCGAAACAGTATTTTCAAAAGAGGCGGTGCAGCAATTTCTGCGCAGCCTCTTTTTTGAACGGCTGGAAAAAGAACGGGCTAATTTTTTTCGCATTCTTCTCCTGGTGCTGGCAGCTGCTGTTTTTTCAAATTTTGCAGAGGTATTTGAAAACAGCCAGATTGGAGAGGTAAGTTTTTACATGGTATATCTTTTATTATTTACCATTCTGATGAACAGCTATCAGCAGCTTGGAGTTTCTCTTGGAAAACAGCTGGAATGGATGACTCAGTTTATGAAAGGCCTGGCACCTGCTTATTTCGTGGCAGTTTCAGCAGCATCAGGAGCTGTCACGGCTTCTGTATTTTATCAGGGGGTTCTTCTTCTGGTGTGGCTGGTGGAATGGCTTCTTCTCACTTTGATTCTGCCAGGGGCTAATCTGTATGTTCTTCTTTGTATGGTGAACCATCTTTCCAAAGAGGATATGTTAAGCAAGATGGCAGAACTTCTGGAAACTATGATCAACTGGAGCCTGAAAACCATGCTTGGGGCTGTCCTTGGGCTTCAGGCGGTACGAGGACTGGTTGCGCCTGCCATGGATGCCATCAAACGAACTGCCCTGGGCAGAACTGCCGGAGCGATTCCGGCTGTGGGAAATGCCGTAAATGCGGTAACAGAATTGATTCTGGCAGGGGCACTGCTTGTGAAAAACTGTCTTGGAGCAATGGCGGTGGTGGTTCTGCTTCTTGCAGGAGCAGGACCTGTGATTCATTATGGTCTCCTATCCCTTAGCTTTCGCTTCCTTGGTGCAGTGGCACAGCCTGTATCAGACAAACGAATCGTAGGCTGCCTTGGCACAATGGGAGAAGGCTGTGCCCTGCTTCTGCGGATCATGCTGACTGCGGAAATTCTGTGTGTGCTTACCTTTATAGTTCTCATGGCGTCTGTAGGCGGATAAAAGTAACAGTAAGCGGAAATGAACCATAATAACCTGAGCATATGACTGAGATATGGGACCAAAATGGGATGCGGGAAGTGATATATTATGAAAGAAGCCATCTACAGCTGGATCAAATGCCTTGCCATATTTTATATTCTGTTGACTATGCTCATCCATCTGGTGCCTACCGGGAAATATCAGCGTTATGTGCGTTTTTTTATGGGACTTTTGCTGATGGTTATGCTGATCACTCCCATGCTTTCCATTCTGGAAAAAGCTAAGACACTGCCGGAAAGCTTTTCCAGCCTTTACCAGCAGGAAGAAAAAAAGCGGCTCACTCTTGATATGGAAAATCTTCAGAAAAGCCTTCTGGAAAAAGGTGTGGAGGAGCAGCTTGAGAAAAATATTCCGGAATCTTTGAAAAAGAAAGGCATAGAAGTGACGGCATGCAAAGTACATATAGAAGGGGAGCTGTTAAAAGCCTGCCTGTGGACGAAAGAGGTGCCAGATGGAGAGCTTGAGAGGGGGATAAAAGATGAACTTGCAGCAAACTGGGGAATCAGGGAAGAAAACTGTGAAGTCCTTGCTTGGAAAAATGGGAAGCAGACAATGGGTGATTCTTCTCCTTCTGGGACTTCTGCTTACGGTAATTGCACTTCCGGTATCCGATAAAAAGGATAGCTCCCCGGAAGTAAAAAGCAGTTCCTTTTTTTCAGCTTCTTCTGAGGAAAATACAGATGCAGAACGGACAGTTCTGGAGAAAAAACTGGAAGATCTTTTATCCCAGACAGAAGGAGTGGGAAAAGTGCGGGTGCTCCTTATGACGGGGGAAGAAAAAGACAGCAGCAGTTTCTACGATTCCGGAAATCAGGCGGTGACCGGAGTGCTGATCGCGGCGGAAGGAGCAGATAATTCTGTGGTTTCCAGGAATATTGTAGAAGGAGTTATGGCATTATTTCAGCTGGATGCCCATAAAATTAAAGTAATGAAAATGAAATGAGGAGAGGTAAAGTGAAAAAGATTCTGAAAAAGAACCAGGTAATCATTACTTCACTGGCGGTTCTGATCGCAGTTGCAGGATACCTGAATTTTGCAGATGTAGATCTTGGCCTGAAAAATAAGGAGGCAAGCGCGGACAGCAGCAGTATTCTGGAGGATGTAGACTATGATCCGACCGATGAAACAGCCCTTCTGGATGAGAACGGGGCGGATAGCAGCCTTACGGATGTGCAGGATCAGACCACCAGCACGCCGGGGGAAGCTGTACTTACTGCGGCTTCTGATTTTGCGGCCCAGGCCAAACTTTCCAGAGAACAGATCCGTTCCCAGAATAAAGCAGACCTGCAGGCTATTATTAACAACCAGGATCTGGGAGATGACCAGAAGCAGGAGGCTGTGAGCACCATGGTTTCCATGGCGGATCTGACGGAAAAAGAGTCGGCAGCAGAACTTCTTCTGGAAGCCAAAGGCTTCGAAAATGTGATCGTAAACCTTACCGGAGAAACGGCAGATGTGGTGGTTCCGGAAGCAGATCTGACAGATGCAAAACGGGCTCAGATTGAAGACATTGTGAAAAGAAAAACGGGAATTGCGCCGGAAAATATTGTGATCACGCCGTTAAATGAAAGCGAGGAAGAACTGGTAAATAAAGATGAATCACTGGAGACTTCCGTGGATATTGATGATGATACTACAGTAAATCCGTGATAATACTACAGTAAATCCATGATATACCCCCTTGACAGTGCAGCAGTCCTTATACTAGAATAGGAATGCTGCAAAAATATAAGAATACACGCTCTAGAGCGTGTCTGAAATAGAGAATTCAAATAGGAGGCTAAACGTGTCGAAGTATACGAAAGAAATAGAAAAAAGAAGAACCTTTGCCATCATTTCCCACCCGGATGCAGGTAAGACTACTCTGACTGAGAAATTCCTGCTGTATGGCGGAGCCATTAATCTGGCCGGTAGTGTTAAAGGAAAGGCAACGGCCCGCCATGCAGTATCAGACTGGATGGAAATTGAAAAGGAGAGAGGTATTTCCGTTACTTCTTCCGTATTGCAGTTCCATTATGACGGTTACTGCATCAACATTCTGGATACTCCTGGACATCAGGATTTCTCAGAGGATACTTATCGTACCCTGATGGCTGCAGATTCTGCAGTTATGGTAATCGATGGGTCCAAGGGTGTTGAGGCACAGACCAGAAAGCTGTTCAAGGTCTGCGTTATGAGACACATTCCTATTTTTACTTTTATCAATAAAATGGACCGTGATGCCAACGATACCTTTGATCTTCTTGACGAGATCGAAAAAGAGCTTGGAATCGCAACCTGCCCTATTAACTGGCCAATCGGTTCCGGTAAGAAATTCCGCGGTGTTTACGACCGCAACACGAATAAGATCCTTACTTTCACAGATACCCAGAAAGGTACCAAGGAGGGAACTATTGAGGAAATCGATCTGGATTCTCCTCATGCACTTGAGGTTATGGATCCGGAGCAGAAAGAACAGCTTCTGGAGGAAATCGAGCTTCTGGATGGCGCAAGTGCCGAGTTCGATCAGGAGATGGTAAGTAAGGGAGAACTGACTCCTGTGTTCTTTGGATCCGCTCTTACCAATTTTGGTGTTGAGACTTTCCTGGAGCATTTCCTGAAGATGACTACGTCACCTCTTCCAAGAATGGCAGACTCAGGTCTTGTTGATCCTATGAGCGATGATTTTTCTGCTTTTGTATTTAAGATTCAGGCAAATATGAATAAGGCTCACCGTGACAGAATTGCATTTATGCGTATCTGCTCCGGCAAATTCGATGCCTCCCAGGAGGTTTATCATGTACAGGGGGATAAGAAGATGAGACTTCTTCAGCCCCAGCAGATGATGGCTGAGTCACGCCATGTAGTTGAGGAGGCTTATGCAGGAGATATTATCGGTGTATTTGATCCCGGTATTTTCTCTATTGGAGATACGATCTGTACGCCTGGAAAAAAATTTGCATTTGAGGGCATTCCTACATTTGCACCGGAGCACTTTGCAAGGGTAAGACTTCTGGATACCATGAAGAGAAAGCAGTTTGTAAAGGGAATTAACCAGATCGCACAGGAAGGTGCCATCCAGATTTTCCAGGAGCTTTACGGAAATATGGAAGAGATCATTGTGGGCGTTGTTGGTGTGCTCCAGTTTGATGTTTTGAAATATCGTCTGGAGAACGAGTATAATGTGGAAATTCGTCTGGAAAATCTGCCATATGAGCACATCAGATGGATTGCGAACAAGGATGAGATTCAGGTGGACAAGATCGTCGGAACTTCTGACATGAAGAAGGTTACAGATCTGAAAGGCAATCCGTTGCTTCTGTTTATCAATGCATGGAGTGTGGGCATGACAGAAGACAGAAATCCGGATTTAATATTAACAGAATTCAGTAAATAACTCTTTTCATTTTTGACGCATTTTGCTATAATTAAAGAAAGTCTCGGATAGAAATAGAACTGCGCAGATGCGTGGGATGATCCGTTTCGTGTAAATACGCCGTAAGGCAGATTTGACGCTGGCCTCGTGGAAAGATGCGAATTTTCCGGCAGCCGGCAGATTAAACCTAGGAGGTTTGTAAGCATGGCAGAGAAGAGAACAACATATAAAATACAGGATATTGAGGGAATCGGTGAGGTTCAGATCGCAGATGAGGTCGTTACTATTATCGCCGGACTTGCCGCTACAGAAGTAGACGGAGTTGCCTCCATGGCAGGTAATATTACCAATGAGCTGGTAAGCAAGCTTGGAATGAAGAATCTCTCCAAGGGAGTTAAGGTTGAAATTGTTGACAGTGTGGTAAGCGTTGACCTTACCCTGAATATTGAATATGGCATGAATATCCTTGAGACCAGCAAGAAGGTTCAGGAGAAAGTAAAAGCAGCCATTGAGAACATGACAGGACTTGAGGTTGCAGATGTCAATATTCATATTGCAAGCGTAGATATGGAGAATGAAAAAAGCAAGTAAACGAAAAAAGGAAAGTAAACCTTTCCTTTTTTTTCTATGAATGTCTGCGTGAGCTGGCATTTCTTTGCAGGGATTTTCGGGAGTTACAGATAGTAGGAGGAAACATGAGAAGAAGGGAACAGAGAGAACATATTTTTAAGCTGCTTTTTATCAGCGAGTTTAATACACAGAAAGAAATGGAAGAGCAGCTGGCTTTATATTTAGCTGATATTGAGAATCTGGAAGAGAGCGACCGGGACTATATCAGTCGCAAATATATGAACATTATGAACCACACAGATGAGCTTGATGAGAAGCTGAACAGCATCAGTATGGGATGGAAGACAAGCCGTATGAACCGTGTTGATCTGACAGTTCTTCGTTTGGCTGTGTATGAGCTTGAATATGAGAAAGAGGAAGTGCCGGTAGGAGTTGCCATCAATGAGGCTGTAGAACTGGCGAAATGCTTCGGTTCTGAAGAGTCCGGTGCATTCGTAAACGGAATCCTTGGAAAAATTGCCAACCCGGATAAGAAGGTTGCTGCAAGAAAGGCATCTTCTAAGAAAGAAGAACAGACCTCTGCAAGACCGAAGTCCGGTTTCAAGGTAAAGGATCCTTCCAAAAAGGTGGTAGTTGTCAACCGCAATGTAAGCTCCAGGGCACCGGAAAATAAAAATGAATAATGTCTATTCTGTTGGTCAGGTAAACCGCTATGTGAAGAACATGTTTACCCAGGACTATTTTTTACAGAATATTTATGTAAAGGGAGAGGTATCCAACTGTAAATACCACTCCACAGGACACATCTATTTTACCTTGAAGGACGAAGGCGGCACACTGAAATGCGTTATGTTCGCAGGTTCCAGAAAAGGTCTTGCTTTCCGCATGAAAGACGGAGACAAGGTGATAGCCGGGGGCAGAGTAGATGTTTATGAAAGAGATGGCGCATATCAGTTCTATGCGAAGGAGATTACTTTAGAGGGAGCTGGTGCGCTTTATGAAAGATACCTGGCGTTGAAGCAGGAGCTGGAGGATATGGGAATGTTTGCACAGGAGTATAAGCAGCCCATACCGGAATTTGCCCACAGAGTGGGGATTGTCACATCTCCTACAGGTGCTGCGATTCGGGATATTATCAACGTTTCCACCCGAAGAAATCCTTTTATCCAGAGTATTCTTTACCCGGCACTTGTGCAGGGCGAGGGAGCAGCGGCCAGTATTGTACGTGGTATCCGCATGCTGGACGAGGCAGGCGTGGATGTGATCATTGTAGGCCGGGGCGGTGGTTCTATTGAGGAACTATGGGCTTTTAACGAAGAAGAGGTGGCAAGGGCGATTTTTGAGTGCCATACACCTGTAATTTCTGCAGTGGGACATGAGACTGACTTTACCATCGCGGATTTTGTGGCGGATCTTCGTGCCCCTACACCTTCAGCAGCGGCAGAACTCGCCTATTTTGACTGCCGGACTCTTTTGAACTCCATGCAAGGGCATCAGGAACGGCTGGAACGGGCAGTGTGGAATAAAATTGACGTAAACAGGGCAAAACTGGAAAGATATGGAACACGTCTTCAGTATCTGAATCCGGAGAGCCGTCTGCGTGACCGTCAGCAGTATGCGGCAGATGTGCAGGAACGAATCCAGTCTGCCATGGAACAAAAGATAAAAGATAAAAGACACAGACTGTCCCTCTATCTGGAAAGATTTCATGGTCTTTCTCCTCTTCGGAAGCTGAATCAGGGTTACTCCTACGTTTCTGATAAGGAAGGAAAGACATTGACAAGCGTTTCACAGGTAAAACAAGGGGATGGTCTGCTGATTTATGTTACAGATGGTACAATAGAGGCGTCTGTACAGAATACAAAAGCCAGCAGTTATGGAGCGGATACAGACAGTGAAAAATGAAGTCAGCATGCAGATCGTGCATAGCTAATAGAAGGCTTCTGTGCACAATGTGTGCAGCAATAAAGACGGAGGTGCGGAAGGATGGCTGATGAGAAAAAAGAAGAGAAAACTCTGGAGGAGGCTTTTTCAGAGCTGGATGTTCTGGCGGGAAGACTGGAAGACCGTGAGACCTCCCTGGAAGATTCATTTCGCCTTTATAAACAGGGAATGGAGCTTCTGAAATATTGCAATGATAAGCTTGATACCGTAGAGAAAAAAATGCTGCAGATGAATGAGGATGGTAGCCTTGGTGAATTTTCAAGATGAATTAAAGAAAAGAACAGAAGAAATTAATAAAGTGATCCAGTCTTATCTTCCTGCAGAGGAAGGTTTTGCGAAGACTATGGCACAGGCAATGAATTACAGTATTCTGGCAGGAGGAAAGCGCCTTCGCCCTATGCTGATCCTGGAAACCTTAAGGCTGTTTGGAGGAGAAGAGAAGCTGGTATATCCTTTTATGGCAGCAATGGAGATGATTCATACCCATTCACTGGTCCATGATGATCTTCCGGCTCTTGATAATGACGATTACCGGAGAGGACGTCTTACTACCCATAAAGTTTATGGGGAAGCTATGGGGGTTCTTAGCGGTGTGGCACTTCTCAATTATGCTTATGAAGTGATGCTTACAGCTTTTGACAAGGCAGATACACCAGATTGTCAGGCACATGTGATTCAGGCACTGAAGGTAATGTCCCATAAGACCGGGCTTTACGGAATGCTTGGCGGACAGAGTGTGGATGTGGAAAATGACGGCAAGCCTATGAGCCGTGAGATGATTGATTATATTTATGAGAATAAGACTTCTGCACTTATTGAAGCCTCTGTGATGACAGGCGCAATTCTTGGAGGTGCCACGGAAGAAGAGATTGTTATAGTAGAAAAGGCAGCAAAAAATATCGGCCTTGCGTTCCAGATCCAGGATGATATCCTGGATGTGACCAGCACCGAGGAAGAGCTGGGTAAGCCAATTCACAGTGATGAGAAGAACCATAAGACTACTTATGTGACACTTATGGGAATTGAGAAAGCATCACAGCAGGTGAAGAAGCTGTCAGATGAGGCAGTTACTTTGCTTGAAGGACTGAATAAGAAAAATGAATTCCTGTTTACTCTGGTGAACGAGCTGGTGGGACGCAGGAAGTGAAAGAAGGATACAAATGATTCTGGATAAAATAAAAAAGCCCAACGATATTCACAAAATTCCTCTGGCTGAATTTCCGCAGCTGGCAGAAGAAATACGAAGCTTTTTGATTGAATCCGTCAGCAGGACAGGAGGACATCTGGCATCCAATCTTGGAGTGGTAGAACTTACACTGGCACTGCATAATGTACTGGATTTTCCAGATGACAAGCTGATTTGGGATGTAGGCCATCAGGCATATACTCATAAGATCCTCACCGGACGAAAAGGTGAATTTGAGACCCTGCGCAAGGAAGGCGGACTGAGTGGTTTTCCAAAAAGAGGGGAGAGCAATTGCGACTCTTTTGACGCGGGACATAGCTCAGATTCTATTTCTGCAGGCCTTGGTTATGTGCATGCAAGGGATCTTCTTGGAGAGAATTATCATGTGGTTTCTGTGATCGGCGATGGTGCGCTTACAGGCGGTATGGCTTATGAGGCGCTGAATAATGCAGCCGAATTGGATACCAATTTTATAATTGTTTTAAATGACAATAATATGTCAATCTCTCCAAATGTAGGAGGAATGTCAAATTATCTCAGTGCGATCCGTACTGCAGAAGCATACACCGGAATGAAAATGAGCTTGAATAAGGCGGTAAAAAAGATTCCCCGTGTGGGAACCGCTATGGTGGATGCTGTGAGAAGGACGAAAAGCAGCATTAAGCAGCTTTTTATTCCGGGAATGCTCTTTGAAAATATGGGCCTGACCTATCTTGGACCGGTGGACGGGCATAATATGCGCCAGATGATGCGTCTTTTTAATGAGGCAAAGCGTGTGAAGGGACCGGTTGTGGTTCATGTTCTTACAGAAAAGGGACGTGGCTATGAACCTGCAAGACAGAATCCGGATATGTTTCATGGAATCGGACCGTTTGACATCAAGACTGGAAAGCCAACCCAGAAGAAGGTCTGTCCGGGTTATACGGATGTGTTTGCAGATGCTTTGTGCCAGGTGGCAGCAGAAGAAGAGAAGCTGGTTGCCATTACAGCTGCCATGCCTGATGGTACCGGGCTGAAAAAGTTTTCCCAGAGATTTCCAGACCGGTTCTTTGATGTGGGAATTGCAGAAGAGCATGCAGTTTCCTTTGCAGCCGGACTGGCACTTGGTGGAGTAGTCCCGGTGGTTGCCATTTATTCCTCCTTTTTGCAAAGAGCTGTGGATCAGATGCTTCACGATGTGTGCATGCAGAAGCTTCATGTGATCTTTGCAGTGGACAGGGCAGGTCTTGTTGGAGCAGATGGTGAGACACATCAGGGCAATTTTGACATTTCCTATCTCAGCATGATGCCTGGAATGACAGTGATGGCACCGAAGAATGACTGGGAGTTAAAGGAAATGCTTCGCTTTGCTGTGAAAGCGGATGGCCCGGTAGCAATCCGTTACCCAAGAGGTAATGCATATCAGGGGCTGCAGGAATATCAGACAGCTGTGGAGATGGGGAAAAGTGAAGTCCTTCACAGCGGTTGTAAGGTAGCAGTTCTGGCACTTGGAAGCATGGTGGAGATCTGTGCAGAGGTCTGCAGTGAATTACAGAAGGAAGGAATTGATTCTACCTTTGTAAATGTCAGATTTGTAAAGCCATTAGATACAGCTTTGCTGGATCAGCTGGCGCGGAATCACAGCCTGGTGGTAACAGTAGAAGAAAATGTGCAAAATGGTGGCTTTGGACAGCAGGTATGCGGTTATATGGAAGAACATCATCCTGGTATCCAGGTGCTGCCAGTGGCTATTCCGGATCGTTTTGTGCCTCATGGAGGTGTGGACAGTCTTAGGGTACAGCTGGGGCTTAGCGCCAATGCCATTGCAGAGAAGATAAAGAAAATTTCAGGTAACTATTCAGAAGGAATAAGAGAATGAAGAAACGATTGGATATGATGCTGGTGGAGCGCGCTCTTGCACCTTCCAGAGAAAAAGCAAAAGCATATATCATGGCCGGACAGGTTTATGTAGATGGTCAGAAGGAAGATAAAGCAGGCTCCATGTTTACTGAAACGGTGAAAGTGGAAGTCAGAGGAAACACCCTTCCATATGTAAGCCGCGGCGGCCTGAAGCTTGAAAAAGCAATGAATGAATTTGATGTAAGTCTTGAGGGGAAGGTGTGCATGGATGTAGGCGCCTCTACAGGCGGTTTTACAGACTGTATGCTTCAGAATGGCGGTGTGAAGGTATATTCTATTGATGTGGGATATGGCCAGCTGGACTGGAAGCTTCGCAACGACCCAAGAGTTGTGTGCATGGAGAAAACCAACATTCGCTATGTGGTACCGGAGGATATCCAGGAGAAACCTGCATTTTCCTCTATTGATGTTTCCTTTATTTCCCTGACCAAGGTACTGGGACCTGTGCGAAATCTTCTTACAGAGGATGGCGAAATCGTCTGCCTGATAAAACCCCAGTTTGAGGCTGGCAGGGAAAAGGTGGGAAAGAAAGGAGTTGTCCGTGATCCTGCTGTACACGAGGAAGTGATAGAGAAGGTGAGGGATTTCGCCATGAGTATTTCCCTCGAGCCATGCCATCTTTCTTTTTCTCCGATCAAAGGACCAGAGGGAAATATTGAATATCTTCTGCATCTGAAGAAAAGACCGGAGGGAACGGAGGTTCCGGACAGTCTTACTGTGAAAGTGGAAGATGTGGTTGCACAGGCACACGGAGCATTGGATAAACCGGCAGAAAAATAGTATGCAGTTGAATGCTGTTGCTTACAGGGGCAGTAAACAGATACAGGACTTTGGTATGAATAAGTTTTATATTATAACCAACAATGAAAAAGATAAAAATCTGGAATTTACAGACCGGGTAGTGGATTATCTTGGAAAAAGAGGCGGACACTGTGAAGTTCAGCTTGCAGGAAGACAGACTGCAGGTCCGTTCCACTATACGGATCCAAGAAAGATTCCGGAAGAAACACAGTGCATTATAGTACTTGGCGGTGATGGAACCCTTCTTCAGGCTGCCAGAGACATTCAGGCGGCTCACGATAAGAAGCGCAGTCAGATTCCCCTTCTGGGAGTCAATCTTGGAAATCTGGGCTTTCTGGCTGAGGTGGACAGGCAGTCTGTATACCAGGCTCTTGACAAGCTTACGGAGGATGTCTACGAGGTGGAAGAGAGAATGATGCTCTCCGGGACTGTTTACCGGGGAGACAGGGTCATCGGCAAGGATATTGCCTTAAACGACATTGTAATCGCAAGGGAAGGTCCCCTTCGTGTTGTAAGATTTAAAAATTTTGTCAATGACGAATATCTGAACTCTTATAACGCTGATGGAATTATTATTTCCACACCTACAGGTTCGACAGGATACAGCCTTTCTGTTGGCGGTCCTATTGTTTCACCAAGTGGAGAGATGACGATTATGACACCGATCGCGCCACACACTCTGAACAGCCGAAGCATTGTTTTCCCAGCGGAGGATGTGATCACGGTGGAAATGGGAGAGGGACGTCACCAGGATTGTGAAAAAGGACTGGCTTCTTTTGATGGGGATTCTGAAATTCCAATGATCACAGGAGATAAGATTGTGATCCGAAAGGCAGAGGTGAAAACCAGGATTTTGAAGCTGAATCATCTTAGTTTTGTTGAAGTGTTGAGACAAAAAATGAGGGATAGCTGATTTTTATTAACGTATCAGAATACAAATATTATTATAAGTATTGATCATAGTATGGGAATTTTATTGATAATATCATTTTCAGAATGCGTTGCAAAGGTTCATTCAGAGCTTGTTTGAAAAAGGGGTATTGTAAGTGACAGCCTTTTTTAACAGACTTCAGGGCAGAAAATCTTTGCAGGGGAGGTTAAGAAGTGAAATTAGCAAGACATGAGAAAATTATCGAACTGATAAAAGAATATGACATAGATACACAGGAAGAGCTTGCAGCCAGATTGAATGAAGCCGGTTTTAAGGTGACACAGGCTACGGTTTCACGAGATATCCGTGCACTGAAAATGACCAAGGTTGCAGGAAAAGACGGGAAATCCCGCTATGCCATCCTGCAGGATACACAGCCAGGGCTTGGGGACCAGTATACAAGAGTGTTAAATGATGCGGTTGTGTCCATTGAGGTTGGACAGAATCTGGTAGTGATCAAAACAGTTACCGGAATGGCAATGGGAGTTGCCACAGCTCTGGATGCCTTGAAATGGCCGGAAATCCTGGGCTGTATTGCAGGAGATGACACGATTATGTGTGCCTGCAAAAGCTCTGAGCTGGCGGAGGGTGTCATGGAGAAGCTGGGCAGTATTTTGAACAGAAGATAAAAATGGAAACAGTTTGCATGACCGGAATTTTCAATCGGGTTTCAGAGCTGACTGAGAACATAAAGTGGATCGGGCAGGAATTTCCTGCTCGATTGTTACTATCTGAAGGGCATGTGTGGCTTTGAAGCATAGCGTTGCCTGACATTACATATGGGCATTTAGGCCTGTTTATAAGGGTATGAGAAAAGAGTAAGGAGTTACTGTCCATTTGAATATACAGTAACGTAAGGAGGTCAACCTTGTTAGTACATTTACACGTAAAAAACCTTGCACTCATAGATGAAATTGAAGTGGAATTCGGACCAGGGCTGAATATCCTCACCGGTGAGACTGGTGCCGGTAAGTCCATTCTTCTCGGTTCCATGCAGCTGATCCTGGGAGGAAAGACATCCAGAAGCATGATCAGGGAAAATGCGCCCTATGCACTGGTAGAGCTTTTATTTCAGGTTGAAAATACGAAAGCAAAAGAAGCACTTGCCGCACTTGATATTTATCCGGAGGACGGACAGATCCTCATGTCAAGAAAAATCATGGACGGCAGGAGCATTAATAAGATAAATGGGGAGACAAGCACTGTCAGCCAGATGAAGGCCGCTGCAGCCTGTCTTCTTGACATTCACGGGCAGCATGAGCACCAGTCCCTTCTCTATGAGGAGAAACAGCTGGAAATCCTGGACGCTTATGGCCGTGAGAAAATCTTTCCGGAAAAAGAGAAGGTGAAAGCTGCCTATCAGGAATATAAGAAATGTCAGGCAGAACTGAAATCCCTTGATATGGACGAAGAGCAGAAGAATCGGGAAATGGCTTTTCTGGAATTTGAGATCAATGAGATTGAGAAAGCATCTCTGGTTCCAGGAGAAGACGAAGAATTGGAAAAGCAGTATCGAAAGCTCTCCAATGGACGCAGAATTATCGATTCCCTGCAAAGTGCCCATGCCCTTACCGGATATGATGGACAGGGAGCTGGGGAAGCAGTGGGAGAGGCTCTTCGGGAGCTTTCCAGAGTGACAGAGTACGATGATCAGCTGGAATCCCTTTCCCAGACCTTAAGCGAAGTGGACGGACTTCTCAATGATTTTAACAGGGAGCTGTCCTCCTATATGGATGACATGACTTTTGATGAATCCGTATTTTATGAGACAGAGCGCCGCCTGGATTTGCTCAATGGTCTGAAAGCCAAATACGGTCAGCGTATCGAAGAAATCCAGGAATACCAGAAAAAACAGCAGGAAAAGCTGAACAAACTTCAGAAGTATGAAGAAATTTTCGAGGCTTCCAGGGAAGAACTGAAAAAGGCAGAAAAAAAGCTGGAAGTGGCCTGCAGCCGTCTTTCGGAAATTCGTAAAGAATACAGCCATCAGCTGGAGAAAAAGGTAATCCAGGGATTAAAAGACTTAAATTTCCTGGATGTACAGTTTGCCATCACGTTTTCCAGAAGAAGCAGTTTTACAGAGAATGGTTATGATGAAATCCAGTATGAAATTTCCACAAATCCGGGAGAAAGTCTGAAGCCCCTTGGTAAAATCGTATCCGGCGGTGAGCTTTCCAGAATTATGCTTGCACTGAAGGCAATCCTGGCAGACCGTGACCAGATCGAAACATTGATTTTTGATGAAATAGATACGGGAATCAGTGGACGTACTGCTCAGAAGGTTTCTGAGAAAATGGCAGTGATCGGGCATCATCATCAGGTGCTCTGCATTACCCATCTTCCCCAGATCGCAGCCATGGCAGATTCCCATTTTGAGATCGAGAAGCAGGTTGAAGGCACCAAGACCACCACTCAGATCCATCCCCTTGATGAAGAAGCCTCCATCCGCGAACTGGCCCGTCTTCTTGGGGGTGCCCAGATCACTGGCGCTGTGCTGGAAAATGCAAGGGAGATGAAAAAACTGGCCAGGGAGTGCAAGGCATAATTTCTTTTTGTAGATTGAGAAAATGAGTTTTCAAACATGTAAGTTGAAATCCTCTGTGAGACAGGCTCCGGAGCGAGTCTGAAAAATCATTCCCGCAATCTGCACGCCCCACTTTGCGGTATATTTTGCCCGAATTCAGTTGCCGTAGCCCGCTACGGCGCCCTCATCCGGGCAAAATCTCCCACAAATTGTGACGCACATCTTGCAGAAAGCCTTTTTCAGACACGCTCCAGCATGTTTTCAATAAAAATTCCATACCCACTTGCCGCATCCTGGACAAAAACGTGGGTTACCGCACCGATTACTTTTCCATTTTGCAGGATGGGACTGCCTGACATGCCCTGGACAATGCCGCCGGTGGTGTTAAGAAGCCGCTGATCGGTGATATGGATGACGAAACTTTTGTTAGTGTCCTCGTGGTTCATGTCGATTCTGGTGATTTCTGCATCGTATTCTTTTACTCCATTACCTACATCACACAGAATGGAAGCCGGACCGGTCTGTACTTCCTGTTTGTAGCCGATTTTCATCTGGCGGAGGGAAATTGGCAGAGAATCATTTCCGGAAAAACTGTCTGCAAAATCCCAGAAAGAAGTTTTGGACTGGTTAAAGCTTTCAGAAGCATTGACCGTATCATCTGAAGCAGAAGCTGCGGCCTGGAGCTCTGTAATATTATTGCCAGAACTGCTGGTGAAACTGCCGTAAATTCCATTTGAACTATTTACACGAATCTGTCCGATCACATTGTCATTTCTGTAACGGATCAGCCCTGAAAGTTCTCCGGGACTTCCTTTTTCTCCTTTTTGCACTCCGAGAATCTGGGCACAGTAAAGATTTCCTCCCTTTATTGACAAAAGATTTCCTGTGTCGATATCGCTGATTCCATGGCCAAGAGCACCGAAATTTCCGTCTTTTGTTACATAGGTAAGGGTTCCGATTCCCTGGGTATCATCCCGGACCCAGATTCCAAGCTTGTACTTTCCGGAAGCATCCTGTGCCGGGGAGAGAGAAACCGGAATGGTACTGTTATTTCTTCGCACGCTTACCGTAACAGGCTTTCCATCAATAGTTTCCAGATCGTTAATTAAATCCTGCTTGCAGGATATTTTCTGCTCATTTAGTGCAACAATATAATCGCCAGGCTTTAAAATATTTTTTGCCGGATCCTGCATCTGCCCATTTTTAGAAAGGATTTCTCCGGTGTCGATCACAAGAACTCCGTCTGTTTCCATGTAAATCCCCACTGTGCTGCCGCTGACCAGAATGGTGTCTGCCTCTGTTGGTTTCACTTTAATATTCTTGAAAGCTATTTTTCCAAAAAGTCTGCAAGGCAGTTGGTAGCTGCCTTCCCCGGAAGCAGTGATTGTATCTCCGAAAGATACAAAAGGAAGATTGGAAATCTGGGAAAGGTCAAGTCCTGAATTTTTGTCAATGTGTATTTCATCCGGAATTTTCCGGTCCAGATAACGATATCCCAGAAATACCATTGTCAGAAGGTCAAGGACAAGACAGAGCAGGATAAAATGTTTGTATTTTCGTTTCTGGTACATGTTTTCACATCCTTTTCTTTTGTTTTTCACTGTGCTGGTACAGCAAATATTAAGTAGCCGCTATAGTGACTTGTCTGATTTTTCATATACTGTGTCAATATAGCAGAAACTTAATTTTCACTGTACTAGTATGGAGAAAAATCATGATTTCACTCTTGTATTTTTATGAACCTGTTCCATATCTTTCAATCATAAAACGCGAAAAAAATAAACTGTGTTAAATTGAGAGTCGGTGTAAAACGCTGTCTTAATATAAAAATCCCCTCAGAAAAAATGAAATTATTGTCGTTAAAAGACGCAAAAAAGCTCGAAACTAATCGAACGAAAATGCAGTAAAAACGGCAGTTTCGGCTTGATTTCCCCATGGCAGTTCCACTATAATAGACGTTGTTACAGCAAAGGAAAATTTTTCTGAAAAATGTGCAAGAGCAAACAGGGCCCTGCTGTTTTGTACAGGTGATAGGAAGATATTGGGAAGAAAAACGCGTTTGCTTCCTGATATCAGAAATATAGCAACTTTCCGGCTGTGGATTGCCGGAGAATTTTCAAAATAGTAGAAGGAGAATGGCCTCATGGAAAAATTGAATGTGGCAATTGCGGACGATAATGAGAAAATGGTGGAGGTACTGAGTAAGATCATTGATCAGGACGAAGACCTGAAACTGGTTGGAAAAGCACATAATGGAGAAGAAATCTGTAACATCATAAAGGAAAAACAGCCTGACGTGGTTGTACTGGATATTATCATGCCAAAAGTAGACGGACTTTCAGTGATGGAGCGCTTCAGTCACGATGAAAATTTGAAAAAAGTGCCGTCATTTATTGTGGTTTCGGCAGTGGGACAGGAGCGGATCACAGAGGACGCTTTTGATCTTGGAGCAGATTATTTTATGCTGAAGCCTTTTGACAACAAAATGCTGCTGAACCGAATCAAACACATCCGCCGGGCGGGAGAGAGACGCGTTAGGGAAATGAACCGTCCAAGACAAAAGGAAGAGGAAAATACTTACAATTCAGGAAATCTGGAAACGGATGTGACAGATATCATACATGAAATCGGAGTACCTGCACATATTAAAGGTTATCAGTATCTGCGGGATGCTATTATTTTATCCGTAAATGACATGGAAATGCTGAATTCTATTACAAAAATTTTATATCCAACCATAGCCAAACGCCATCAGACAACGCCAAGCCGCGTGGAGCGGGCTATCCGACATGCCATTGAAGTTGCATGGAGCCGTGGAAAAATGGATACCATTGACCAGCTGTTTGGCTATACAGTGAGCAATGGGAAAGGAAAACCTACCAATTCCGAGTTTATTGCACTGATTGCTGACAAAATCAGACTGGAATATAAAAATCGTTCTTTCCAATGAGCCGAATTTGGGGTATAATAAAAGACAGAAGCAGGTTACTGGCATTAAGTGGCAGTAACGCTATTTGCTATTACTAAGGAGGGTTTTTTGAATGAAAAGAATTCTTTTTGCAACATCAGAGGCAGTGCCTTTTATTAAGACCGGAGGATTGGCTGATGTAGCCGGCTCACTGCCGAAATGCTTTGATAAACGTTATTTTGATATTCGCGTGATCTTACCGAAATATGCCTGCATGAAGCAGGAATGGAAAGATAAAATGGAATATGTCACACACTTCTACATGGATCTTGGATACAAAAACTGTTATGTAGGTATTCTTCAGATGGAGTATGATGGCATTAAGTTCTACTTTATAGATAATGAGTATTATTTCAGTGGACCGAAGCCATATGACAGTGCTCCGTGGGATCTGGAGAAATTTGCATTCTTCTCCAAGGCAGTGCTTTCCGTACTTCCGGTAATTGATTTCCGCCCGGACATTATTCACTGCCATGACTGGCAGACAGGTCTTGTTCCGGTTTATCTGCACGACAGCTTCCAGCAGAATCAGTTTTTCTGGGGAATTAAGACCATCATGACCATACATAACCTGAAATTCCAGGGTGTATATGATGTGAAGACGATCAAGGAGCTTACAGGACTTTCCGATTACTATTTTACACCGGATAAGCTGGAAGCATACAAGGATGGCAACTTCCTGAAGGGTGGTATTGTATTTGCAGATGCTGTTACTACAGTAAGTAATACATATGCAGATGAGATCAAGACACCGTTCTATGGCGAAGGTCTGGACGGACTGCTCCGTGCACGCTCCAACAGTCTGCGTGGTATTGTAAATGGTATTGATTATAATGATTTTAATCCGGAGACAGATATTAATCTGTCAGCTCGTTATAATGCTACCACCTTCCGTAAGGAGAAGGTTAAGAATAAGATCCAGCTACAGAAAGATTTAGGACTTGAGCAGGATCCGAAGGCTATGATGATCGGTATTGTTTCCCGTCTGACAGATCAGAAGGGATTTGACCTGATCGCTTATATCATGGACGAGCTTTGTCAGGATAGTGTACAGATTGTAGCTCTTGGCACAGGAGATGAGCGCTATGAGAATATGTTCCGTCACTTTGACTGGAAATATCATGGCAAGGTTTCTGCACAGATTTATTACGATGAGAGCATGTCTCACAGAATCTATGCAGCTTCTGATGCATTTCTGATGCCGTCATTGTTTGAGCCATGCGGTCTGAGCCAGCTGATGAGCCTTCGTTATGGTACTCTTCCAATCGTCAGAGAGACAGGTGGTCTGAAGGATACGGTAGAGCCTTACAATGAATTCGAAGGAACCGGAACCGGATTTTCATTCAGCAATTACAATGCACATGAGATGCTTTCCACGATCCGCTATGCAGAGCACATTTACTATGACAAGAAGCGCGAATGGAATAAGATGGTAGACCGGGCTATGGCAAAGGATTTCTCATGGAGTAATTCCGCACGTCAGTATGAAGAGATGTACAACTGGCTGATCGGGGAATAAGGATTTTGTAAGAAATATGCCATTTAAAGTACGGATATAGATATATATGGTACATAATATATACGGTACATAATAAGATGAAATTCGGACATACTACTTTCTGTAAAGTGTCCGCCTCAGGATACAGGAGAGATTAATTTTCTCCTGTATTTTGTATATATGGACATTTGAAGGCTGTCGAAAACAAAGGTTCCATACTGTTGGTTTTCGCTACAGAAATATTTTAGTTACTGTTCACTGGTAACATTCCGCGAGGTGTTTTTTGTGAACGTAGTTCACAGAAAACCCGAGAAGTGCGGCGCGAAATCATGCAAATGCATGATTTCTGTGCATCGCGAAGCGCGTTGCTGTGAACGGAGTGAACAGTAACATATTTTAACAGGAGGCAGGTTATATGAACCAAATTTCAGAACTGGATCTACAGAATTTACGTCACCTGATCGGAGGATTTGACACCACCCATTGTAAAATGGAGGAGTATGCAAGTAAGGCTACAGATGCCCAGGTAAAACAGTTTTTCCAGAAGTCTGCCCAGTCGGCAGTGGACTGCAAAAATCAGCTTATGCAGTATTTACAGTAGGAGGTGCCGCAGATGAATGAAAAAGTGATGGTAGCAGATACCCTTGCCGGAATTAACGGTGAACTGACCCGTTATGGGGAGATGATCCCTCAGACAGAGAATCCTCAGCTGAAACAAACCTTAAAACAGATGAGAAATCAGTGCGAGATGTCCCAGGAGGAGATTTACCAGATTGCCCGTGCAAGAGGCTATTATGTGCCGGCAGCTCAGGCAACAAGGGAAGAAGTGGATCATGTCAGAAGCGTGCTTAGCCAGGGATAAGAGGGGCTAGTGTTACTGGTCACGGAGTGAACAGTAATGGGATAGTAAATAACATCCGGGTTGCAGGAAATAATTCTTGTAATTCCGGATGTTTTGCTATATAGTAGAATTACTGACAGGAAAACGACAATATAAAAGTCGTATACGATTCATTTCAAAATTTACCGGAGTTTTGTCTGTCTCCGGGTATACAAGAATTTCACACCCGTATTCCGGGATGATTCCACCGGTGAAAATAACTTTACAGTTCGTTTGGCTTAACATGAAAAATAAAATTTTTATATGGCGAGTAGGGGCTTGACAAGTGAACTGATTTAAGATAGTATGTACTACAGAGAAACGAACATAGGTTCGTATTGTGCAAGCAAGAAGATCCTGGCTGCTGTTCACTGGTAACGTTCCGCGAGGTGTTTTTGTGAACAAAGTTCACAGAAAACCCGAGAATTGCGGCGCGAAATCATGCTTTGCATGATTTCTGTGCATCGCGAAGCGCGTTACTGTGAACGGAGTGAACAGTAACAGATCCTGGCTGCTGTTCACGGATAAGGTTCTGCCAGGTGCCTTTTGTGAATGGTAACAGGTTATACAGTCCGGTTAATGATTACAGAAATTACTACGGACTTGTCTGATTATTAAGAATAGGAGATCGGAATAATGATAAATGAAGAGAAGAAGAAAGCGCTGGAAGCGGCTCTTGGACATATTGAGAAGCAATATGGCAAGGGCTCTGTAATGAAACTGGGTGAGTCCAGTGCCAATATGCAGGTGGAGACTGTTCCTACCGGTTCCCTGAGCCTTGACATTGCACTTGGGGTAGGCGGTGTGCCGAAGGGACGTATTATAGAAATCTACGGACCAGAGTCCAGTGGTAAGACCACTGTTGCATTACATATGGTAGCCGAGGTTCAGAAAAGAGGCGGAATTGCCGGTTTTATCGATGCCGAGCATGCTCTTGACCCTGTATATGCGAAGAACATCGGCGTAGATATTGATAATCTTTACATTTCCCAGCCGGATAATGGTGAGCAGGCTCTGGAGATTACAGAGACCATGGTTCGTTCCGGTGCAGTTGACATTATCATCGTGGATTCCGTTGCAGCTCTGGTTCCCAAGGCAGAGATTGATGGTGACATGGGAGACAGTCATGTAGGTTTGCAGGCACGTCTGATGTCACAGGCACTTCGTAAGCTGACCGCTATTATCAGTAAGTCTAACTGCGTTGTGATCTTTATCAACCAGCTCCGTGAGAAGGTTGGTGTTATGTTTGGTAACCCGGAGACAACTACTGGTGGACGTGCCCTTAAGTTCTATTCATCCATACGTCTTGATGTACGCCGTGTAGAGACATTGAAGCAGGGCGGCGAGATGGTTGGAAACCACACCAGGATCAAGGTTGTTAAGAATAAGGTTGCTCCGCCATTTAAGCAGGCTGAGTTTGATATTATGTTTGGTACCGGCATCTCCAAGGAAGGGGATATCCTTGATCTTGCTGCTGAGAATTCCATTGTGAATAAGAGCGGTGCATGGTATGCATACGAAGGAAATAAGATCGGCCAGGGACGTGAGAATGCCAAGCTGTTCCTGAAAGAGCATCCGGACATCTGCGATGAGATTGAACGCAAGGTTCGTATCCATTATCACCTTCTTCCAGGTGAGGAAGAAGAGCAGCAGGATGTGAAGCAAGAAGAAACTACACCAGAATCTGACGCTCCGGCAGCAGAAGAGGAATAAAATATGGCGGTTACACCTGAAGAGCAAAAGAATGCCAGAAGAAAGGCAATGCTTCTTCTGGAGCATATGGACCGTACAGAGAAAGGCCTGTCTGACCGGCTGCGTCAGGCAGGCTTTTCAGCAGAAGCCACAGAGGATGCCATGAACTATGTGCGTTCCTATGGGTATCTGAACGATTACCGCTATGCCATGAATTATATTTCCTTCCGCATGGGAAACAAGAGCCGTCAGAAGATTCTCCAGGAGCTTTCAGGGAAAGGAATTGACCGCGAGACTGCCCTTGCAGCCTGGGAAGAGGCAGCAGAGATTGAAGAGCCAGATGAACTGGCCATTCTCCGAACTACAGTAGAGAAAAAGTGTCAGCCTGGTACTGCCCTGGACGAGAAGGGGATGCGCCGCCTCCAGGGATTTCTCCTTCGAAGAGGTTTTTCCTATGGAGATATTTCCCACGTGCTGGAAGACATGAATATTACCTGTGAGAGAAGCTATTGATAAATTGCTGGATTCTTTCTGTGCATCGCGAAGCGTGTTACTGGTCGCGGAGTGAACAGTAACGCTAGACGTTTCTTTGGAAATTTAAATTTTGTTTTTGTGTAGAAAAACTTGACATAATTCTAAAAAAAAGATAAACTTGTATTGTTGTGATTGCACAATGAAAACTAAATATTGAGGAGGTGCTCCTGTGACAACAATTATTGTTGCAGTTGTCGCTGTAGTAGCCACTCTACTGATTGCAGTTCCTATTACTAGTAAAGTTTCTGTGGATAACAAAGTTAAGAAAGACGCAGAAACGATTGGGTCAGCTGAAGAAAAGGCCAGAGGCATCATTGATGAAGCCTTAAAAGCGGCCGAAACAAAGAAACGTGAAACTTTATTGGAAGTAAAGGAAGAATCTCTCCGTACAAAGAACGAACTGGAGAAGGAAACCAAGGAACGTAGAAACGAACTGCAGAAATATGAGAAGCGTGTCTTATCGAAGGAAGAAACCGTTGATAAGAAAGCTGAAGCAGTTGAGAAGCGCGAGGCAGAGTGCACAGCGAGATTTGCTGAATTGCAGAAGAAAGAAAAGAGAGTAGATGAACTCGAGCTGAAAGGAGTACAGGAACTGGAACGTGTTTCCGGTCTGACCTCCGAACAGGCAAAAGAAGAATTGCTCAGATCTGTGGAAGACGATGTTAAAGTTGATGTTGCCAGACTTTACAAGGAACTTGAGAGCCAGGCGAAGGAAGAGGCAGGAAAGAAAGCCAAGGAATATGTGGTAAATGCCATTCAGAAATGTGCGGTAGACCATGTTGCCGAGACTACTATTTCCGTAGTGCAGCTTCCAAGCGATGAGATGAAGGGACGTATTATCGGACGTGAGGGACGTAATATTCGTACTATGGAGACCCTGACAGGTGTAGACCTTATCATTGATGATACTCCTGAGGCAGTAGTTCTCTCATCATTTGATCCTATCAGACGTGAAGTGGCAAGAGTAGCACTTGAGAAACTGATCGTAGATGGACGTATCCATCCGGCCAGAATCGAGGAAATGGTTGAGAAGGCACAGAAAGAAGTTGAAACTCAGATCCGCGAGGATGGCGAGAATGCAGCTATGGATGTTGGAGTTCATGGTATTCATCCAGAGCTTCTGAAACTTCTTGGACGTATGAAATTCCGTTCAAGTTATGGACAGAATGCGCTGAAGCATTCTATTGAAGTAGCACAGCTTTCCGGTCTGCTTGCCGGTGAAATTGGTGTAGACGTGCGCATGGCGAAACGTGCCGGTCTGCTTCATGATATCGGTAAATCTATTGACCATGAAGTTGAGGGATCCCATATTGAGATTGGTGTAAACCTTTGTAAGAAATATAAGGAATCACCTATTGTGATCAATGCGGTAGCAGCACACCACGGTGATGTGGAGCCAGAGAGCCTTATTGCCTGTATCGTGCAGGCAGCAGATGCGATTTCCGCGGCGCGTCCAGGTGCCAGAAGAGAGACACTGGAGACTTATACCAACAGACTGAAGCAGCTTGAGGATATTACCAATCAGTTCAAGGGGGTTGAGAAATCCTTTGCTATCCAGGCTGGTAGAGAAATCCGTGTTATGGTAGTTCCTGAGCATGTGAATGATTCTGAGATGGTGCTTCTTGCAAGAGACATAGCGAAGCAGATTGAGGCTGAGCTTGAGTATCCGGGTCAGATCAAAGTCAATGTGATCCGCGAGAGCAGAGCTGTTGATTATGCCAAATAATCGGAGTTAATTTACATTAAGAAATATTAAGAAACCGCTTCCGCATTTTTCATACTATATGAAGGATGCGGAGGCGGTTTTTATTATGAAAGTCCCGGACGGCAGCCATGAACGAGCTATGCTTGCATGGGCTGATTCATGGAAAATCAAAAAGAATTTTTTTATGTAATTCATAATCAAATCATCGCTTGCGTACAATGGTACAGGGTGAATATATGGAAAATTTACTCAGTATCAAAAAGAAAAGTTTTTTTCCAGGACTGACTTTGCTGCTTGCAGGATTTCTTGCAGGAATGCTGATCCCGAACTTTATATACCGTTTTTCCTGGAAGCAGCAGGCATTTTCCGCAGTGTACCTTTTGGAAACCTATGGGAAAACAGAAGCAGGAGGAATCGATTATCTTTTGCAGATTCTCTGGATGCGCGGTGGGATTTTTTTCCTTTCTCTAATCTGTGGTTTTACTGTATTTGGAGTCCCTATGGCAATTATGGCGATGCTTTTTACCGGGATTGGACTGGGAATCGTATTTTCCATGTCTATTCTGCAGTTCGGACTTACCGGAGGCGCAGTTGCCGTAGCACTTCTTTTTCCGCATTATCTGATCTATCTGCCATTATGGGATTCGGTGTATCAGACGGTCTACAGGGAATCTATGGGAATCTGGCGCAATCATGGAATTTTTCCACAGAAAGTAAGCGCTTATCTCCTGAAAGTGCTCTTATATACAGCTTTATACGGTGTGGGAATTCTTTTGGAATGGCGTGTAAATCCATGGATTTTAAACAAAATTCTGGATTTTTCGAAATTTTTTGAATGAGAATAATATGAAAAATACAAGATATAGTATTGGTTACCATAAAAGCGACGTTATTTTGTAAAATGGGCAAAAAAAGCTTGTTTTTATACGATTTTTGGCCGAAAAAAAGGTTTGATTTTATGTCAATTACAAAGTATAATACAAATACATTTTAAGATCAGTTATTGTGGGGAGGTAGCCCGTTCCTGCAATAAAGCGTGAAAGAGCAAATGCAATGGACAATAGGAATTCCGGGCGAAATCTCCCACAAATTGTGACGCACATCTTACAGAAAGCCTTTTTCAAACACGCTCCAGAATCTTTTTCAAACATGGTCTAAAGCAGTATGATCATGGGATATATGAAATGAATTTATAACAAAAGAGACAGGAAGTAAACAATATGGAACAGGAAATACGCGAGTTTATTGAATACTTACATAATACGAAAAAAACATCCCAGAATACAGAGGTTTCCTATCAGCGGGATCTGAACAAGATGGCTGCATACCTGGAAATGAAGGGGATTATGAAAGCGGAAGATGTCCGTGAATTTGATCTCATGGGATACATGGATTATATGGAGAAAGAGAACTTCGCGTCATCCACTATTTCAAGAAGTGTTGCTTCCATGCGTGCTTTTTTTCAACACATGTTTGCACTTAGGAAGATGGAAGAGAACCCCACAGATAATCTGAAATCTCCAAAGGTAGAGAAGAAGCTTCCGGAGATTCTCAGTATTCAGGAAGTTGACGATCTTTTGAAGCAGCCAGATCTGACTACGCCTAAGGGAATTCGGGATAAGGCTATGTTAGAGCTTTTATATGCCACTGGTATGCGTGTCAGCGAACTGATCCATCTGGAGACCACAGATGTAAACCTTCAGCTTGGCTATGTGGTTTGCCAGGAGAATAAAGAGCGTATCATTCCGATTGGAAATGTAAGCAAGGAAGCGTTGAATCTTTATCTTGAAGAGGGACGTAAGGTATTTGTGAAAGATGATTCAGAGCATGCGCTGTTCACAAATTGCTCCGGTAAGGCCATGAGCCGTCAGGGATTCTGGAAAATGCTGAAAGGCTATGCCCAGGCGGCTGGAATTCACAGAGATATTACGCCACATACATTGAGACATTCTTTTGCAGTACATATGCTGCAGAATGGAGCAGACATCCGAAGCGTCCAGGAAATGCTGGGACATTCCGATATTTCTACGACTCAGGTATATTTAAGCATGAATATTAACCGGATGCGAGATGTGTATATGAAAGCACATCCAAGACATTGAGAAGATCGAATAAGATGATAACTGTCCATGGGAGAGACCTGTGGGCAGTTTTTTATGTAATAGGAAATTCTGTTGGAATTTCCTATTACATAAAAAGCCCTACCGGGCAGGATCGCACTGCGGCGGAAAGGTAGTTGTCGCTCGAGGCGACCCGCCGCAGGCGGAGAAGCCTGCAAGCAGGATTCTTTTTTATGTAATGAAAATTCTGCAAAGTAAGATTCTTTCTTGTATTATAAAAATGTTTGACCGAAAATTCTATCGAAAGATATTAGAGCGTGTCTGAAAAATCTCCCGCATTCCGAAATCAGAATACAGGAGATAAATAAATTTTATTTCTGAAAATATACCGCAAAGTGGGGCGTGTAGATTGCGGAAATGATTTTTCAAACAGGCGCTAGCACATCTCAGCGATTGTATAAAGCAGCTTCTCAGATTCTTCCCATCCAAGACAAGCATCTGTAATGGATTTACCATATACATGGTTTGGTCCGATCTTCTGATTGCCTGGCTCAATGTAGCTTTCGATCATAAGACCCTTTACCAGCCCACGAACATCAGAATCAACCTGACGGCTGTGAAGAACTTCTTTGGCAATACGGATCTGCTGCTCATACTGCTTGTTGGAGTTGGAATGGTTGGTATCCACGATGGTAGCCATATTCTTCAGGTTCTTAGCGGAATATTTCTCGAAAAGAAGACGAAGATCTTCGTAATGGTAATTAGGAATAGCCTCTCCGTGTTTGTTTACAGCACCACGAAGAATGGTATGTGTCAACTCATTTCCTGTAGTTTCAACTTCCCATCCCCTGTAGATAAATGTATGGCTGCCCTGAGCTGCAACAACAGAGTTCAGCATAACACTGAAGTCACCACTTGTAGGATTCTTCATTCCCGCCGGAACATCCATACCGCTGACAGTGAGACGGTGCTGCTGATCCTCAACAGAACGTGCTCCTACAGCAACATAGGAAAGAAGATCGGAAAGGTAACGCCAGTTCTCAGGGTAAAGCATCTCGTCCGCACAGGTAAATCCGCTCTCTTCAATAGCACGGATGTGCATTTTTCGGATGGCAACAAGACCGGCAAGCATATTAGGTTTTTTCTCCGGATCTGGCTGATGAACCATTCCTTTATAACCCTCTCCGGTAGTACGGGGTTTATTTGTATAAACACGAGGAATGATTAAAACTTTATCCGCAATCTTGTCCTGAACTTTGCGAAGTCTCAGCAGATAGTCGCATACAGCATCTTCATTATCTGCAGAACAGGGACCAATGATTGCAAGAAATTTATCGGATTTTCCAGTGAATACGTCACGGATTTCCTGATCACGTTTCTCTTTCAGTGCCTTGATCTTTGCATCAATGGGATATTGGTTGCGGATCTCGTCGGGGGTTGGAAGCTTTTTGATGAATTCAAATCCCATGGTATTTTCTCCTTTTATCGGCAAAATTTATTTTCGATTCAATATTATAGACTATGATGGAAAAAATGTCGATAGGCAAATTGCAGGAATGATTTTTCAAACACGCTCCAGTCTGTTTAGATAAATGAAATGAAGCAAGGTGAGAATCAGTTGGGAAAGGAGCATTCCGTAAAAATATCCACGGATTCCAAGCACAGGAATGGAAAAGAAAACAAATCCAATTCGGATACACACTCCTGCAATATTGTGAAAAAGGCAGGTATCCGGGCGCCCGAGACCGTTCAGAATACTTTCCAGTGCAGTATTTGTATAAAGAAAAGGGCAGATAAAAGCCAGCGTCCTTATGTAAATCCCCGCAGTTTCACTGTGAAAAAGAAAATTTCCCAGTGATTTTCCGAAAATAAAGAAAAAGAATGTACAGAAGCCTCCGAAGAAAAAGCAGTTTTCGCAGGTGCGGCGGATCACATGACGGATTTTTTTTTCATGACCGAGGGCCTGTAAACCAGCCACAGAAGGCATCAGCATAACAGAGGCAGAATTTGTCAGTGTCGCCGGGAAAAGAATCAGCGGCAGCGCCATTCCGGTAAAAATTCCGTACACAGACAAGGAATCAGTCTGATTTATTCCAGACAGAAGCAATCTTTGGGGAATAAGAACCATTTCGATGCCAGAGAGTAAGGTAAGCAGCAGCCGGTTGACAGAGTGGGGAACTGCAATCTGGGCGATTTCTTTTAAAAGAACATTTATGGAAGTGGCAGTATTGTTTTTGGCAGAAGCTGGTGGTATATGTGAAATATATTTTACAGCAGAAGGTGAATTTCTGTGAGCACCTTTGCTCATACAGAAAAATACTCGTAAAATACGTCGAAGCAGTCCGGTGCCTGGTTTGTAATTTTCCCTGGAAAAATCCAGTCCAAGCGCCAGCATACATGCTGCAGTGGCTGTAAGCTCACTGAAAAGTGCACCTCCGGCCGCTATTACAGGGGTAATCTCTTTTTTCTGGGAAATCAGAATCAGGTAGATCACGTAAGTGCTGCCGATCCGGGAAGTCTGCTCAAGAAGCAGGATAAAAGCTGGAATTCCAGTCGTTTTTCTGGCATAATAAAAGCTATTTACGCATGAATGCAAGGCTGAAAAAGGAAAACTAAAGGCAAGAATACGAAGCAGAACCGCAGTACGCGGCTCTTTTAACAAGGCAGAAGCCACAAAATCTGCATTCCAATAGACCAGAAAAGATAAAAGTCCGCAAAGTGCCATCGAAAGAAATGTTCCAAGAAGCAACGCATCTCTGGACTCTTTTTCTTTTCCAAGGGCAGTGAAAGAGGCACACAGCCTGGAAATAGCAGCCTGAATGCCCATACAGCAGGCTGCCAGTACGATTGCGTGAACCGGAAGCGTAAGCTGGTAAATTCCCACTCCCTGTGCACCAATAGTATGAGATAAGAATATTCTATAGAAGAAACCCATCAGGCGGCTGACAAGGCCGGTAAGAGTAAGAATCAGGGTTCCTCTGATAAAAAGTTTGTCAGACATAAGAATCCGCCTATCCTCTTCATCCTTTTAGTTAGTTTATGCTGTAAATGTGCCTTGACAGAACTGTTATTATCTGGTAAAGTGGGATAGAAATCCAAGCGAAATACTAGGAAATAGAAAAGTACCTAAGGAGATAGATGAAATAACCCTTTCCCGGGAGTCTTTCATATCGAATTGATACCAATAAACCAGGAGGAAGAAAAATGGGAAAAATGATATATCTGGATAATGCGGCTACTACCAAGACCGCTCCGGAAGTAGTAGAAGCAATGCTTCCTTATTTTACCGAAATGTATGGAAATCCATCCAGCATTTACGACTTCGCATCCAAGAGCAAAGAGGGCGTCAGCAAGGCAAGAGGCCAGATCGCAGATGCACTTGGTGCCAAGAAAGAAGAAATCTATTTCACAGCTGGCGGATCAGAGGCTGATAACTGGGCACTGAAAGCCACCTTTGAAGCATATAAATCCAAAGGAAACCACATCATCACAACCAAAATCGAGCATCATGCAATCCTTCACACCTGCGAATACCTTGAGAAAGAGCGCGGAGCGAAGATCACATATCTTGATGTAGATGAAAATGGTATTGTGAAGCTTGACGAGCTTGAGAAAGCTATTACACCAGAGACGATTCTGATTTCTGTTATGTTTGCGAACAATGAGATCGGATCTATCCAGCCGATCAGGGAAATCGGTGCAATTGCCAAAGAGCATGGCATTCTTTTCCACACAGATGCAGTACAGGTTTTTGGACAGGTGCCGATCAATGTAGATGAGTTAGGAATTGATATGCTCAGTTCCAGTGGACACAAGCTGAATGGACCGAAGGGAATCGGTTTCCTTTACATCCGCAAGGGTGTTAAGATACGTTCCTTTGTACATGGTGGAGCGCAGGAGAGAAAGCGCCGTGCAGGTACAGAGAATGTTCCTGGAATCGTAGGTTACGGCGTTGCTGCAGATCGTGCAGTCCGCACTATGAAAGAACGTACAGACAAAGAGATTCAGGTAAGAGATCATTTCATTGAAAGAATCCTGAAAGAGATTCCGTATGTGAAATTAAATGGTGACCGCACCAAACGTCTTCCGAATAATGTAAATGTAAGCTTCCAGTTCATCGAAGGAGAGTCCATGCTGCTCATGCTTGACAATTATGGCATCTGTGCATCCAGCGGTTCTGCTTGTACATCAGGCTCCCTGGATCCGTCCCATGTACTTCTGGCTATCGGACTCCCACATGAGATTGCACATGGTTCCCTGCGTATGACCTTAAGTGAGGAGACTACCATGGAAGATGCTGATTTTGTAGTAGATAAGCTGAAAGAAATCGTAGCTTACCTGAGATCAATGTCTCCATTATATGAAGATTTTATAAAAAAACAGTAACTGTTCAGTACCTTCACAGTTACACGCTTCGCGATGCACAGAAATCATGCTTTGCATGATTTCGCGCCGACATTTTCGGGTTTTCTGTGAACTACGTTCACAAAAAACACCTCGCGGAATAGTGCCTGCTGAATAGTTAAAAAAAATAAAAAATTTGATTAAAACACTTGCCAGGAGGAAAAAAAGATGTATAGTGAGAAAGTAATGGATCATTTCCAGCATCCACGTAATGTTGGAGAAATAGAGAATGCAAGCGGTGTCGGTACAGTAGGAAATGCCAAATGCGGCGATATTATGAGAATTTTCCTGGATATCGATGACGAGACACATATTATCAGAGACTGCAAATTCAAAACTTTCGGCTGCGGTGCCGCAGTAGCAACCAGCAGTATGGCTACTGAGATGGTAAAAGGTAAAACTATTGAGGAAGCCATGAAGCTTACCAACAAGGCTGTTATGGAGGCTCTTGACGGACTTCCGCCAGTGAAAGTACACTGTTCTCTTCTTGCAGAGGAGGCTGTACATGCTGCACTGTGGGATTACGCACAGAAGCATCACATTGAGATCGAAGGTCTGAAGAAACCGAAGTCTGACATCCATGAGGGTGAAGAGGCAGAGGAAGAAGAGTATTAATAGTTACTGCGAACTGCAGTAATTATAAAGTGTCGTCATCGATACAAAAGAATAATATTTTTTACAGGAAACCGAATCCTTAAGCAGATTTATTTCGTTACAGATAAATAGGTGGTAAAGATGAGGCAGACCGTAAAGAGAATTCATCAGGGCGGATGTTATCATCTGCCCTATTTTAATACAATGGCACGAACGGTTTTTGGACCTTTTGACACTGGTATCATACAATGGGAAAAAGAGTAAAACGGAAACATCCTTAAATAAAACATAAGAATGAAGGAAGTAACGATGACAGGACTGACAAACGAACAGGTACAACAAAGAATTGAAGAGGGGAAAATCAATGTCAATGAGAACCCCAACACAAGGAGCTATAAGCAGATCGTAAGGGAGAATGTGCTTACATTTTTCAACTTTCTGAATCTGGCTCTGATGATTATGGTATTGCTGGTTGGTTCCTATAAGAACTCCATGTTCATGGGAATTATTGTGATCAATACGGTGATCGGAATCATCCAGGAAGTGCGTGCGAAAAAGACGCTGGATAAGCTGGCTATCCTTACAGAGAGCAAGGCAGTGGTCTTGCGTGAAGGGAAAAAATGGTCCATCTCCACGGAGAAGCTGGTTCTGGATGATATTCTTTTTCTGAAAACAGGAGATCAGGTGCCCGCAGATGCCAGGGTGCTTGAGGGCAGTATTGAGGTCAATGAATCCCTGCTGACCGGTGAATCGGATAACCTTCAGAAAAATGAAGGGGACGAGCTTTTTTCAGGAAGCTTTGTCACATCCGGAGAGGCCTGCTGTCAGGTTATCCACGTTGGCAAGGATAATTACGCATCTCAGATTACCAGCGAGGCGAAGGAATTTAAACGTCATAACTCAGAACTTCGTAATTCCCTGAATGCGATTCTGAAGACTATAAGTGTGATCATAGTTCCTATGGGAATGCTGTTGTTTTATAAGCAATATTACATTGCGGGAAACGGAATCCGGGATGCAGTAGTGAATATGGTGGCTGCTGTCCTTGGAATGATCCCTGAGGGACTGGTGCTCCTTACCAGTGTGGCGCTGACTCTTGGTGCGCTGACACTGACCCGTAAGAATACCCTGGTGCAGGAATTGTATTGTATTGAGACTCTGGCGAGAGTGGATACCCTCTGTCTGGATAAAACCGGAACCATCACAGCCGGTACTATGTGCGTGGAACAGGTACAGCCCTATGTGGAAGGGATGGAGATCAAGGCTCCGGAAGCAGAAAATGAGAATATAAGCGAAAGTACAATAAATGGAATAGCGAATCAAGCTCAGAAAGTTCCAGAAATGGCAGCTGCAGAGGCGCAGTCTGAAGTATCCGTGGTTGCGGCACAATTGCAGATAGGAGTTGTTATGGGAACTACTGAACAGCTGTCAGCACAAGATTCACAGGGCAATGTCAATACTGATTTAGCCATCAGCGGCGCCCAGCCAGAATTGACCATGGGTGAGATCGAACGTGTCATGGCAAACATGATGTCCGTTTTAAAGGACAAGAACGCCACCGCAGATGCACTCCACAAACGCTTCTCCAGAAGAACGGACATGCCGGTAGATCATTGCATTCCGTTTTCCTCAGATCGCAAATACAGCGGTGTAGCCTTTAAAACAGAAGGAACTTATCTGATGGGTGCTGCCCAGTTCCTTTTCCCGGATGGAAATGAAAACTTGATCAAGCAGTGTGCTGCTTATGGAAAAGAAGGCTTACGTGTTCTGGTGTTGGCGCATAGCCCAAACCTGAATCGGGAGAATGAGCTTCCGGAAGGGTTAAAGCCGGTTGCGTTATTTATGCTTACTGACATTATCAGGGATAATGCACCTGAAACTCTGGCATTTTTCAAAGACCAGGGCGTAGATCTGAAAGTGATCTCCGGTGATGATCCTGTGACTGTTTCTGCCATTGCAAAAAAAGCAGGCCTGGAGAATGCTGATAAATATATTGATGCCACCACTATCACCACACCGGAGGATATGGAGCGTGCCGTTGCAGAGTGTTCCGTATTCGGCCGTGTAACTCCGCAGCAGAAGAAAGAGATGGTGCTTGCCCTTCAGAAACAGAAGCATACAGTTGCCATGACCGGTGACGGTGTGAACGATGTTTTGGCACTGAAAGAGGCAGACTGCAGCGTGGTTATGGCAGAGGGAAGTGATGCTGCCAAGAACATTGCAAATGTAGTGCTCATGGATTCCAATTTTGCCGCTATGCCGGAAATTGTGAACCAGGGACGCCGTGTGGTGAACAACATTCGTACCGCAGCCTCCATGTTCCTGATCAAAACTATTTTCTCTGTGCTGCTGTGTCTGATCACTATTTTCTGGGGCGATAGCTATCCGTTTGAGCCAATTCAGATGTCCCTGATCAGTGCCTGCGCAGTGGGTATCCCAACCTTCCTGCTAGCCCAGGAAAACAACTTCAACAAGATTGAGAGTGGTTTTCTGCGTTATGTATTTATGAATGCATTCCCAGCAGCAGTCACCATTACGGGATGTGTATTTACCATTATGCTGGTCTGCCAGAACGTTTACCATAGCAATGTAATGCTGAGTACAGCCTGTTTCCTGGTAACCGGATGGAACTACATGGCAGCTTTGAAGACGGTATACGCGCCTCTAAGCAGGTACAGGAAAATCATTATTTACGGTATGCAGTTCATTTTTTTCTTCGCAGCCGTATGTGTGCAGAACCTGCTGGCACTTGGCTCCCTGGAATTCGGAATGATCATCCTGGTATTTATCCTGATGACCTTCTCTCCGGTTGTAATCGAAGTTATCACAGAATGGTGCAGATCTTTGTATAACAAGGCACATGAGAAGGAAAAGAAAGGAATTATTTCTCTGTTTTTGGAGAAAGTGCAGAAATAATGACTGACCTGGTCTTGAGTGGCAATCAAAAATAATACCTCAAGCTGAATTTGAAAAGAAACGCAAAAAATGCTTCATCGCTTGTTATGACGATGAGGCATTTTTTTAACATGCTCTAAAAGCCGGGCTGATTTCTTCTGCCGGGTATGGAAAAACAGGGCTTCGTTATAACTTTACAAAGTTTGGTTTCCGATCTTTAAATACTGTATAATATTCAAATCCACATTCTTTCAGCACCTGCGCAGCCCTATCAAAAGCGTATCCTATTTTATCCGGTGTATGCGCGTCAGCACCAATGGTGATGATTTCGCCCCCTAGTTCTTTATAACGCCGGATGATATCCGTACATGGGTTTGGCTCTCCAAGACCGTAGTGATAACCGCCGGTGTTGACTTCCAGTCCTACATTTGTGTCTGTCAGTTTTTTCAGAATCGCATCCAGAATGTTCCGATATTTTTTATAAGAATAAAACTGGTTTTTGTTTGGACCGTAGCGGACAATATAATCCAGATGTCCATAAGTGTCCATTTCATGAAATGCATCCAGATTCTCCAGAATGGATTCGAAATATTCAAGGTAGGCCTGTTCCTCGTTCCTGCCCTGGAAAAATTCCGGGTAGTAGGGGTCGGCACCGTGGACTACGTGAGAAGAACCAATCACGAAATCGAAAGGATATTCTTTTAAAAGATTGTGAAAATATTGTTTAAGATGAAGCTGCAAACCGATCTCAATACCGAAATGGATGTGAATCTGATTCTTGTAAGTCACTTTCAGTTCGTTGAGTTTAGTGTAATAGGCGGGAATATCCAGGGCAAATTCCAGGTCATCCGGAGTTGGTGGATAGTCTGGATCCAGATGCTCTGTAAAGCAGATTCCCTTAAACCCCAGTGCAATGGCCTGGCGGATCATATCCGCAGTGGGAGTGCCGGAATCTGCGGAAAATTCAGAATGCATGTGGCAGTCCCACAAAACTCCGGGAGAGTTGGAAAGTATTTTCATAATAACCTCCTTATAAATTATAAACCAAGCAAAGTATTTTAAAAATATATTTTCTGTAAATATAAAGATATATTTTATGGATAAGTGTACAGCGAAGGAACATGTGAAAAAAATTCTTCCTACACGAAAAAGAAAGGAAAAAACGTGCATAAATGCTGCCACTGTGTCATAAAAGGGACTTAATTGTCTCATTTGAGAGCAGTATATCATATCAGAGAATATTTGTGGCAATTTGCCTGTTATTTTTTTGAAAATAGGCTTGAATTTTTGTTCGGAATTAGGTACAATACGCTATAGGTTGATGTTTCTTTCACAAAGATTGAAGCACTCACATAATTTTTACCATTTAATTCATAGGAGGAATTTATCATGGCAGTAAAAGTTGCAATTAATGGTTTTGGACGTATTGGTCGTCTTGCATTCCGTCAGATGTTCGGTGCAGAAGGATTTGAAATCGTTGCTATCAACGACTTAACATCTCCTAAAATGCTCGCTCACTTATTAAAATATGACTCAACTCAGGGAAGATATGCTCTTGCAGATACAGTAGTAGCTGGAGAGGATTCCATCACGGTTGACGGAAAAGAAATCAAAATTTATGCAAAAGCTAACGCTGCTGAGCTTCCATGGGGAGAGATCGGTGTAGACGTAGTTCTTGAGTGTACTGGATTCTATACATCCAAAGACAAAGCTCAGGCTCATATCGATGCAGGTGCTAAACATGTTATCATTTCCGCTCCGGCTGGAAACGACCTTAAGACAATCGTTTACAATGTAAACCATGAGACTCTTACAAAAGAGGATCACATCATTTCCGCAGCTTCCTGTACAACAAACTGCTTAGCTCCAATGGCTAAAGCACTTAATGACCTTGCTGCAATCAAATCCGGTATCATGTGCACAATCCACGCTTACACAGGCGATCAGATGACACTTGACGGACCGCAGAGAAAAGGCGATCTGAGAAGATCCCGTGCAGCTGCAGTTAACATCGTTCCGAACAGCACAGGTGCTGCTAAAGCAATCGGTCTTGTTATCCCAGAACTGAACGGCAAACTGATCGGTTCCGCACAGCGTGTTCCAACCCCAACAGGTTCTACTACAATCCTTACAGCAGTTGTTGAAGGAAATGTAACTAAAGAGCAGATCAACGCAGCTATGAAAGCAGCTTCTAACGAGTCCTTCGGATACAACGAAGATGAGATCGTTTCCAGCGATATCGTTGGTATGAGATTTGGTTCTCTGTTCGATGCTACTCAGACAATGGTTCTTCCACTTGAGAATGGCACAACAGAGGTTCAGGTTGTTTCCTGGTATGACAATGAGAACTCCTACACAAGCCAGATGGTTCGTACAATCAAACACTTTGGTAAACTGCTTAACGCTTAATCAGAAGCAGAGTAGGGTTTTCAAATGCTGACAAGCCATGGCCTGACAGCATATGAATAAGACTCAGAGAAGGGTCCGGTCTGAATAGGACCGGACCCTTTTGTCTGTATAAAAAGTTAAATTTTATAAGGAGGCATAACAAGATGCTGAATAAGAAATCTGTTGATGACATCAACGTAAAAGGCAAAAGAGTCCTCGTAAGATGTGACTTCAATGTACCTCTGCAGGACGGTAAGATTACAGATGAGAACCGTCTGGTAGCAGCTCTTCCTACAATCAAGAAGCTTGTTGCAGATGGTGGAAAGATTATCCTTTGCTCTCACCTTGGAAAACCGAAAGGAGAGCCGAAACCGGAGCTTTCTCTTGCACCTGTTGCTAAACGTCTCACAGAGCTTCTCGGACAGGAAGTGAAATTCGTTCCAAGCCCGGTTGTTGTAGATGACACTGTAAAAGCAGCAGTAGCTGACATGAAAGACGGCGAGATCATTCTTCTTGAGAATACCCGTTATCGTGCAGAAGAGACTAAGAACGGTGATGAATTCAGCAAGGAACTTGCTTCTCTTTGCGATGTATTTGTAAACGATGCATTTGGTACCGCTCACAGAGCACACTGCTCTAACGTTGGTGTTACCAAATATGTAGATACAGCTGTTGTTGGATATCTGATGCAGAAAGAAATCGATTTCCTCGGAAACGCTGTAAACAATCCTGATAGACCATTCGTAGCAATCCTTGGCGGTGCTAAGGTTTCCAGCAAGATCTCTGTTATCAACAACCTTCTTGACAAGGTGGATACTCTGATCATTGGTGGTGGAATGTCCTATACATTCTCCAAGGCTATGGGCGGACACATTGGTGTTTCCCTTTGCGAGGATGATTATCTTCAGTATGCATTAGACATGATGAAGAAGGCAGAAGAAAAAGGCGTTAAGCTTCTTCTTCCGGTTGATAACAGAATTGGTGATTCCTTCTCCAATGATTGCAATATCCAGGTTGTAAAACGTGGTGAGATTCCGGATGGATGGGAAGGAATGGACATCGGACCAGAGACAGAGAAACTTTTCGCTGACGCTGTAAAAGATGCCAAGACAGTTGTTTGGAACGGACCGATGGGCTGTTTCGAAATGCCGAACTTCGCTCATGGCACGGAGGCTGTTGCCAAAGCTCTTGCTGATACAGATGCTACAACTATCATCGGTGGTGGTGATTCCGCAGCAGCAGTTAATATCCTTGGCTATGGTGACAAGATGACACACATCTCCACAGGTGGCGGTGCATCTCTTGAATTCCTGGAAGGAAAAGAGTTACCAGGCGTAGCAGCAGCTAACGATAAATAAATAGAGCACTTAATGAAAGCAAGCTGTAAGCGCAGCTTGAATTATGTGCGGATTTGGTTCGAAGGAACTTAATGAGAGCAGGCCAACGGCGCAGACCAGCTGACTTTCATATATGGTGATGCCGCCTGCCGGCGACATGTCCGTTTAGTGAATCGAACTTCCTTATCATACAAAAGGAGATATATAAAATGTCTAGAAAGAAAATTATTGCCGGAAACTGGAAAATGAACATGACTCCAAGTGAGGCAGTTAAATTAGTAGAAACTTTAAAACCATTAGTAGCAAACGATGACGTTGACGTAGTATTCTGCGTACCGGCTATCGATATTCTTCCTGTAGTTGAGGCTGCAAAAGGCTCCAACATCCAGGTAGGTGCTGAGAACATGTACTTCGAGGAGAAAGGTGCTTTCACAGGCGAGATTTCCCCGAACATGCTTACAGACGCTGGTGTTAAATACGTAGTTCTCGGACACTCTGAGAGAAGAGAGTACTTCGCTGAGACAAGCGAAACTGTAAACAAGAAAATGCTCAAAGCATTTGAGCACGGAATCACTCCAATTATGTGCTGTGGAGAGACTCTTGATCAGAGAGAGCAGGGTGTAACTATGGACTTTATCCGTCAGCAGGTTAAAGTTGGTTTCCAGAACGTTACAGCTGATCAGGCTAAAACAGCCGTTATCGCTTACGAGCCGATCTGGGCTATCGGAACTGGCAAAACAGCTACAACTGAGCAGGCTCAGGAAGTTTGCGCAGGAATCCGTGCTTGCATCGCTGAGATCTATGATGAGGCAACTGCAGCAGCAATCCGCATCCAGTACGGCGGATCTGTAAACGCTAAGACAGCTCCGGAGTTATTTGCTCAGGCAGACATCGACGGAGGTCTTGTAGGCGGTGCATCCCTGAAACCAGAGTTCGGTGATATCGTAAACTATAACAAATAATAAAATAATAGCTAATTTTTAGCTAATGTGTCCAAGCGAGAAGTAATTAAACGCCCCTAAACACAAGGATGATTGGTAAATATTACCAATTGAATTGTGGGTAGGGGCGTTTTATAATTTACCTACTATCACCTTTTGGTATCACTTTTGGAAGGAAAAATCACTGTCATTCAAATAAGCAGAAATAATGAAATTAGGTATCGTTATTACGAGGCCGATTTCATAAATGTCCATATAAGTTGTTAAATGCCTTTAGATGCTGATAGCTAGAGCATTTAGCGGATTTCCGACTTGGATAAAACTCTATATAAATTCATGTAATTTTTTGAAAAATGGCCCACTTTGTGGCCTACTAACTTTTGATCGAAGTCCTAATATGGTAAGAAGAAGCGCCTGTAGGAACGCTTCTTTTTTTCTGTACAGGAAAGACCGCCTGTGGTGCGCTGCTGAATTTAAAAATGCCCGCACGGAGGCGGGCATGATAACAAGAAAATCCCTGGATTAGAAAATATAAAATTTTACTCGCCAAATCGTTATCGGATTCTTCATCATTTAGAAGATAATCTATATCTGGAAGTCCATTCTCGTTTCTCCTGCTATATAATATTTTGTAAATCATTTTGCATGGATGTTCGCTGATAATAAGTATTTATGATATCCTGTAAAGTAATTGTATTCATCTTTTCTTCAGTGTTTTTTTGAATTTCATTATAGAATCCCTGCAAGGACAACTGAATATTAATGCCAACGCCACAATCAGGGTTGGTATGAGTATCTAAATGAAGTAGCGGTTTCTCGCCCTCCACTGCTTTATAAATATCCAGCAACGTAATCTGGTCTGCTGGTTTTGAAAGAGAAGGACGGGCATGTCCGGCTACACTGGTCATAAGTTCGGCCTTTTTTAGTTTTAACATGAGCTGGCGTACAAAGCCGGGATTTGTATGGACACTTTCTGCAATTGAGGCACTGGAGAGTGAGTTTTCCTGGTTGATAGCAATCAGAACCATTACATGGACAGTATCGCTTAATTTCGTTGAGTATTTCATGATAAGAAACTCCTTGTAGTATGATATAATGATTTTGGTTTCACGTTTTTGAGGCGAAAATATTTCTGGTTTGTCAAAAACATCCCAAGTTCTCAACAGCTCTTTTTAATGTGTTGAGAAATTGTACATATTTTTTATTTTGATGATTGTAAATAATATAATTACAACTATAATGAAATTTAAAGGAAAAGTCAACATAGTAATAAAACTTACGGAGGATTGTATAATATGCTGATTGTGGACAAATTAAAAGGAAATTTATATACCAGAATCAAAAAACATATGACTAAAAAAATGTATCACCTTTATTATCGTGAAAACAGGGAAGCTTCACAGTCTAAAGAAGAATATGAAGCAAATTTATTAAGAGCATACCGACATTTAGACGCATGCAGATTCAAAAATAAGGGATGGCCATGTCCAACATGCCCAAGTTGCTGTTTTTGTGGAAAAGATTATGAAACTATGACTGAGGTAATGGATTTTGTCCAGGAATGGATAAAAGAGAATCCGGATAAAGCCAGATTAATGAAACCACCAAAATCCTTGCATAAACATTGATTATTACATGATGCGATAAAATATTTACAAAGGAGAACTTATGGAATACAGAAATCAAACAGAAAATCGTGCATTTCAGGAAATGCTGCAGGCAGCAGTAAAACGGCTGCAAAATCGTTCCGGAGAGGATATTGCTGCAAAAAGTGGGGCTGTTTTTCATAGCAGCCGAAATGTGCTTGAGGTACCGAGTTTTCATGAAGTGTTTGAAATTCAACTTCCTGAGTTTTATATTAGTTCAGATATAGATGAATGGCATTATCTGACATTGCTGCATTATCTGGATATGGCAGATGGAACGGAAGGCTCACAGAAGCTCATTACTTTTGGCAACCTGAAAGATGGATTGATTCGGGGGACCAAGTTTGACCGGACTGCAGAGCAGAAACTGGAAAAGCTTTTGCAGGACAAAGATCCTGAGAAAATTCAGAAAGCATGTACAAGTCTGGGTGCAGAATTCACAGAGACAACGGCGGATCTGTGTGCTGTTTTTCCAGTTCTGCCAAGATATCCGGTAACTTTAAAGATATGGTTTGCGGATGAAGAATTTCCTGCATCGGGAAAACTATTTCTTCAAGATCATGCCGATCATTATCTGAGTGTAGAAGATGCGGTAACAGTTGGAGAAATTTTACTGCAAAAATTATCGGAAGCATTTTCTTCCCTCTGATCATGAATCAGAAAACTTTCCAGTCCGGCTTTGATAAATTTGTCAATTGTTGTCTGGATCTGTTTCCAGTCATTACAGTGATTGCGGAGCATCAGTCTGTTGATGGAAAGGCAGCCATTCATTTGAAAATAAAAAACCGATTCTGCCTGTTCAAAGGTTAGGAGGCTGTGTGACATGAGCCAGGTCACATAGCCTTCTTTTGTATTTTCTGCTAATTTTTCCAGAAGAATAGGGGCAATTGCATCATCCAGAAACAGTGCCCTGTATTGTGATTCCATCTGTATTATCTGACAGAACGGATAGGAACAACTTTTTTGATTTAGACAGAATAAATGTTCTACAGTTGTTAACATATCCTGAGTCATATCATTAAAAATATCTGATAATACATCATGGATATCGTAGTAATGAAGATAAAAAGTGCCACGGTTGATTTCAGCATTTTGGCAGATTTCTGTAACTGAAATTTTCGTAAAACTTTTCTGCTTTAACAATTCTAAGAACGTATCTTTTATGGTTTGCCTGGTATAGCGGGTACGGCGATCTTGTTTTCTCGTTTTTTCTGACATTATATACTCCTATATTATTTGGTATCATATGATTCCTCAACAATTTTTCTGATGTGTTGAGTAGCCATACAAATCTCATAGATTGATTATTGTAATTTATATAGTAACAACTATAATGGGATTTAAAGAAAAAGTCAACAGATTGTTCAGAATTTTAGGAGGAAAAACATGGGACATGTAATTGCTGTATCAGGAAAAGGCGGTGTAGGGAAAACAACCCTTTGTGGATTGTTGATTCAATATTTATGTGAAAATAGAAAACATCCGGTTTTAGCTGTAGATGCAGATGCAAATGCGAATTTGAATGAAGTGCTCGGCGTTGAACCTGAGATTACACTCGGAGAACTGAGAGAAGAGATTGAACGTGCAGGAGTTGATCCACGATATCAGATTCCGGCAGGAATGACAAAACAGGCTTATCTGGAAATGCGTCTTTCCGATGCAATTGCAGAAGAAGACGATTATGATTTGATGGTAATGGGGCGAACCCAGGGACAGGGCTGCTATTGTTTTGTAAATGGTCTTGTGCAGACCCAGGTTCAGAAACTGCAAAGCCATTATCCATATATTGTGGTTGATAACGAAGCAGGTATGGAACATATCAGCAGAGGAATCCTGCCAATGATGGAAGTTGCGATTCTTGTAAGTGACTGTTCCAGAAGAGGTGTTCAGGCAGCCGGACGTATTGCAAAGCTGATGAAGGAATTAAACTTTAAACCACAGAAAACCGGATTAATCGTGAATCGTGTTCCAGATGGAAAACTGGATGCCGGAACTCTGGAAGAAATCCGAAATCAGGGACTGGAACTGTTAGGGGTTGTACCACATGATGACCAGGTATATCAGTATGACTGTGATGGAAAGCCGATCATACAGCTTCCGAAAGATTCTCCTGTAAGAAGTGCACTGGAAGGAATTGTAAAGAAGTTGGGATTGTGAGTTGGAGGATTGAAAGTATGAAGATTACAGTATGTGGCAAAGGTGGCTGTGGAAAAAGTACAGTATCAGCGCTGCTTGCCAAAGAATTTGAACGAATGGGAAAGACTGTTCTTGTAGCTGATTCTGATGAATCAAATTATGGACTGCATCGCCAACTTGGTGTAAAGCTTCCAAGGGATTTTACAGAGTATTTTGGTGGTAAGGAGAAAGCTTTTAAAACAATGATGGCAGGAGAGATTCTTGATACTGTGAAGTTGTCTGCATTTGCAAAAAAGTTCTATTCGGAACCATTTACATTGAATGAGATACCCGAAGAATATATTTCACGAAACAATGGCGTGATGCTTATTTCCAGTGGAAAAATACGTCAGTCAAATGAAGGCTGTGCCTGCACAATGAATAGTATTTTAAAGCAATTTATCAAACATCTGACGGTAGGAGAAAATGAAGTTGTATTGTTGGATATGGAAGCTGGCGTAGAGCATTTTGGACGTGGTGTAGATAACAGTGTGGATTTAATCTTAATGATCGTAGATCCTTCTTTTGAATCATTGAAATTGACGAAAAAAATCCAACAGCTAGGGGACAGCATTGGGAAAACTGTATTTTTTGTGTTAAATAAAGTAAATGAATTGGTTTTGCCAACAATGTTGGAGTCTATTGACGATCAGAGTAAGGTGTTGGCAGTTATTTCAACAGATACAGAAATCGCAAGAAAGGGATTGGTTGGAGATGAACTAATGATGGAAATTCCGGAAATTCATATGCTTGCAAGGAAAATTTTGAAGCAATAAATGAGAGGAAGTAATAAGAAATGAAAATAGCCGTAACAGGAAAAGGTGGTGTAGGAAAGACCACAATCGCTGCAACTCTTGCAAGATTATATGCAGATGAAGGAAAAACAGTGTATGCAGCGGATGCAGATCCGGATGCGAATCTGGGACTGGCACTAGGTTTTTCAGAGGAAGAACTGGCAGAGATTATACCAGTCAGCAAAATGAGAAAGCTGGTGGAAGAACGGACCGGAGCGGATAAAAGCAATATATTTTACAAAATCAATCCAAAAGTTGACGATATTCCGGAGAGATATTCGAAATTTCGTAATGGTGTCAGATTATTGATTCTTGGAACAGTAGAAACAGCCGGAAGCGGCTGTGTCTGCCCGGAAAATGTAATGCTTAAACGGATCATCAACAATCTTATTCTGCACAGAGAGGATGTTGTGCTGCTGGATATGGAAGCAGGTTTGGAACATCTTGGAAGAGGGACAACAGAAGGCATGGATCAGTTTATCGTTGTGATAGAGCCAGGAGCCAGAAGTGTTCAGACTTATAGAAACGTAAAGCGTCTGGCAGAAGAACTGGGGGTAAAGAAAGTAAGAGTTGTTGCAAATAAAATCAGGGATGAAAGTGATGAAGCATTTGTGAAAGACAGAATACCGGAAAGTGATTTGCTGGGATTTGTTCATTATAATCCGGAAATTATGAATGCAGACAGAGAGGGAGTTTCTCCTTATGATTTCAGCCAGACAGCAGTAGATGAGATAAAAAAAATAAAAGAAAAATTAGGTTAAGAAAATAATAGAATATATACAGGAAAAAGGTGAAAAAATGGGATTTTTTTCAGGATGTATGGATGCCAGAAGCATGACTTCAATTAAAGAAGTTAAATGTCCGAAATGTAGTGCAGATATAGAAGTATTTGTGAGAGATGGAAAAACAGTTGGCGAAAGTGTATGCGATAACTGCGGATATATGATAAAAGAAAACCAGATTACACAGCTGTAATTTGTAATATTACATCCACTTAACGCAAGAAAGAAGCAGTGATATACTGAAATAAAAGTTATTTATAAAATAATAATAAAAATCTGGAACAATATTGTGTGATTGAACAGTTGCAAAGAATGCAATTGTGGAAGATGAAGAAATTTACGTAAAACAATTAACAGAGTATATCCGGAAATATCAAACGGAAAGGGGAAGATCAATAAAGGTTACGGTATTTGGTATTTGCTGCATCTCGTGCCAAAAACGGTACGAAATAATAACCATGTTATAGTAATGACAACAGGAAATGATACTTTAAAAGGACGAGAGAGTCAAAGGAGGGAAAAAGAGAATGATCAGTGTTGAAATGGAAGATGTTCTGGCGGTATTACAATTATGCAAACCGTATATTATCGGTATTGCTGCCGCACTTGTAATTGGAATCGTAATTATGATCGCATGCCGCAGGATGTCCAGGGACAAAAGATTTCTGATAAGAGGAGAAGCTGTGATCGCAATGGTTCTTGCTGTTGTTGTCTGCGTGAATATGATCTGTTTTGGACCAATGGCTACATTGATTGGACTTGCAACGGGAAATGGAACTTTAAGCGATGAAACAAATGAAGAAGCTGCGGAAGTGGCAGAAGAAATTATGGAAGACGGAATTGTTCTTCTGAAGAATGAAAGCTTGCTTCCTTTAAATGAAACAAAAAAACTGAATATTTTTGGCTGGGAATCTATTAATCCGGCTTACGGAGGAGCTGGTTCCGGTGGAATTAATGATCTGTATGATATTGTCAGTCTGAATCAGGGACTTGAAAATGCCGGATTTTCTATTAACCAGAAACTGGTTGATTTTTATAACAATTATGGTGCAGATGATCCGGAAATGTCTATCCAGAAACAGAGCTGGACATTACCTGAGCCACCTGTAGATACTTACAGTGATGAGCTTATTAAAAGTGCGAAAGAGTATTCTGATGTGGCAGTTGTGGTTCTTTCCAGAAAAGCAGGTGAAGGTCATAATGATATTCCTATGGACGTAAAAAAAGCAGCATATGATAATAATTCAGATGAATATGATGATTTTCCTGAGGGAGAGCATTATTTACAGCTTTCACAAACTGAGAGAGATATGGTGGATATGGTTTGCTCAAACTTTGATAATGTCATTGTAATTTATAATGGAGCAAATCAGTTTGAACTTGGTTTCGCAGATGAATATCCTCAGATTAAATCTGTTGTATGGTGCCCAGGAACGGGAAATGTGGGATTTAATGCACTTGGTAAAGTATTTTCAGGTGAAGTCAATCCTTCCGGAAAAACAACGGATACATTTATTTATGATATGACGACTGCTCCGTGGTGGAATAATGCAGAAAAAACAGAGTATACAAATCTGGCAGATATGGCTGTTGAAGGAATGAACGCAGGAACTGCGCAGGTGTATGCTCCGGCATTTACCAATTATGTGGAAGGCATTTATGTAGGATACAAGTACTATGAAACAGCTGCACAGGAAGGTGCGATTGATTACGACAAGACTGTACAGTATCCATTTGGATATGGTCTGAGTTACACAGAATTTGAACAGAAAATGGGTGAACTGGAGGAAAAAGACGGACAGATTTCTGTAGATGTAGAAGTAACCAACTCCGGAGATGTTGCCGGAAAAGATGTAGTAGAAGTGTATTATAAACCGCCATATACAAATGGAGGAATTGAGAAATCTTCTGCAAATCTGATCGAGTTTGCAAAAACAGATCTGCTTCAGCCGGGAGAATCTCAGACCGTTACAGTTACATTCAGTATAGAAGATATGGCCTCTTATGATGAGAATAATGCAAAAGCGTATGTTCTTGAAAAAGGCGATTATGTGATCTCTATCAACAGCGATTCACACACTGTGCTGGATCAGAAAACTTATACTGCAGATACTGATGTAGTATATGAGGAAGAAAATAAAAGAGTATCAGATGATACTGCAGCAACAAATGTATTTGAAGATGCAAAAGGCGATGTGACATATCTGTCACGTGCAGATCATTTTGCAAATTATAAAGAGGCTACAGCAGAACCGGCATCTGCAGAGCTGGGTGAGCCATATGCTTCTGAATATCATCTGAACAGTAATTTTGATAAGACTACATATCTTAATGATGAGGATGTAATGCCGACAACGGGAGCAGATAACGGACTTACATTAGAGGATATGCGAGATGCTGATTATGACGACCCTCGTTGGGAAAAACTTCTGGATCAGCTTTCTGTTGATGAAATGGCAAATATGATTGCAATGGCTGGTTATCAGACAGCAGCCATGGATTCTGTGGGAAAAGTGGCTACACTTGATTTCGATGGACCGGCAGCAATTAATAACAACTTTACAGGGGTTGGTTCTATTGGATTTCCGATTGAAGTTGTGATTGCTTCCACATGGAATAAGGAACTTGCACAAACCTGGGGTGAATGCATGGGCAAGATCAGTCAGGAAATGGGTGCAGAGGGCTGGTATGCACCAGGAATGAATACTCATAGAACCGCATTTGGTGCAAGAAACTATGAATATTTCTCAGAAGATGGAATTCTTTCAGGAAATATGGGAGCAAAAGCAGTAGAAGGAGCAAGAAAATACGGAGTTTATTCTTACATTAAACATTTTGCTATGTATGAAGGTAATGCCAAAATGGTAAGTGTCTGGTCGAATGAGCAGGCAATCCGGGAAATTTATCTGAAACCATTCGAGATTTCTGTAAAACAAGGTGGAGCAAATGCGGTTATGGTTTCCTGGAGTTTCCTTGGAGATAAATGGACTGGAGAATGCAGTAACCTTATGAATACAGTTCTCAGAGATGAATGGGGATTCAGGGGAATGGCGCTTACAGACTTCTTCCGAAACAATGGTCATGGATTTATGAATGCAGATGCAGCTTTGGCGAATGGAGTAGATGTAATGTTGTCTACATTCAATGGAGAAGAGAACAATGTAGCCAATCCAGAGCATCCAACATCTGTACTTCAGATGAGAAATGCCTGCAAAAATGTCATGTATACAGTTGTAAGCAGTTGGGCTTATGATGGAGAACACGAAGAAACAGGTATGGAAAACTGGAAAAAAGCAGGAATTGGTATCGACATTGTAATAGCACTTTTCATGGCAGGAATGGAAGTACTGGTAATTAGAGGATATAAGAAAAGAAAGAATGCTGAATAAGGATGAAAGTGGGATGGAAAACAATTATGAAACAGTAAAAATTGGTTGAAAAGATGACAATAGAAGAAAAGGCAGCGATCCTCAGTGGAAAAACTGTCTGGCAGACCAGAGAAATTGACAGGTTTTCCATCTCGTGTTGTGCTGCTGAAACAAAGGAAAATGGCCGTCTGATTATGAGTGCTGAGGATGTATGGAATGTTTCGCTGACAGCACCAGAGGCGAATATTCTCTTGTGTGCCATTTTTTCTGTGAAAAAGAAGGTTTTCCTATGTGCAGAACCGTCAATACACTCAGGAAAAGATAGTCAGCTCTGTGGAGAAGAAATTTTTTTGTTTTCACAGTCCTGACAGATGCCATGAAGCATATCTCCGCTGCAATGCAGCCGGAAGCCATGATCTTTATACAAATGCTCTTTAAATTCATCCATAAAGTCACAGTCAAGATGCACAACCTTGCCACATCTGATGCATTTCAGATGTAGGTGTTCTGTGCATTTTTTTTCTTCTCCTGCAAACTGAAACACAGCTTTATCACTGTTCAGATCCGGATATTTGATTACAATATGCTCGGCGCAAAGCTTGTCAAGATATCGGTATACAGTTGTTGTATTTACCTTAATTCCTTCAGTTTTTAAATATTTTTCAATATCAGCCACACTGACAGTGACAGCCTTCTGGGACTTCAAATACTCCAGAATAATCTGTCTTGTTTTTGTAGTATAGGGTTTTCGCTCAGCCATTTTCTTTATTCCTTTCATATGTGCTTTTTTTTATTGTATCTTTTTATTTCGCCTAAGTCAATTATGCTCCAGAAATGCAAATAATTTGCAAATATTATTGACGGCCGGTATTCTATGCGTTATTTTAATAAACGCAAATGGTTTGCGCTTATTTTAAGCGGATGAGATAATATGCTTTTGAAATTTTATTTTCAGGCACATCAAGTTTGTGCAGAAAGGATTTTATTATGAGAAAAAAATTATTAACTAGAACAGCACTTGCAGCTACAATAGCACTTGGCATTGGTTCTTTTAATCTGGCATATGCAGCAGAAACTGAGGATACTTCTTCTGGAAAAAAAATAAATGTTATGGCAAGCTTTTATCCTATGTATGATTTTGCAACAAAGGTTGGAGGGGATAAGATTGAGGTTACCAATATGGTACCTGCCTTCTGATTTGACGCAGGATGCATGGATAAATGTAACAGGTACATATCACTATGACAAACATAAAGGGATGGAAATTACTGTCACTGATATAGAAGACGCAGAGCCGTCAGAAGAGGAATATGTTTATCCTATTTATTAAACAGAGATAGCTTGATTCAAGAAAACTATTTATAAGGTATATATTTTGCTCCATCAGAATGTTTGAAACAGAGCTTTGGGGCCTTTTATCTATCATTTATTAACTCCGGAAATAGAAAATAATTTTGTGTAAATGCAAACTATTTGTATTATAGATGCTGGCGCGGGACAGAAAAAAATGCCGTTACTGTTCACTCCGTTCACAGTAACGTGCTTCGCGATGCACAGAAATCATGCTTTGCATGATTTCGCGCTGCAACTCTCGGGTTTTCTGTGAACTTTGTTCACAAAAAACACCTCGCGGAACGTTACCAGTGAACAGTATCAAAATGCCAACAATATTTGCAAATAATCTGCAATTTACATTGACCAACATCGAATAAAAGCGTACAATGCGATATTGGCAGAAATATTAATCTGGAAGGAGAAAATAAATTCAATGAAATTTTGTCTATCTCATAAAAAATATCTTTTAGCTGGCATTTATATTATCTGTGTTATATTTACCTGTTTTAATGCCAGATTCTATCACACTCCTCTGGCAAAAATATGTTCTGTATCAGAAATGGAAACCATGAGCAGAGAAGGAACCAGAGGTGCAGAAGAACACTATTATACTCAGAAAATTACAGCCCGGATATTGAACGGTGCATATAAAGGTAAAGAAATTACACTTTCTAACGAATACACTTCTTCACAGGTTCAGACGCAGAAATACCATAAAGGAGATACGGTACTTCTGAATGGGTCAAAAGACAGACCTGGAAAAACTATACGTTCTGTAAAACGTGACATCTATCTGGTCGTACTGGTGGGTGGTCTGATTATTCTTCTGATCTATATTACGAGAAAACAGGGGGGTTATACGATCGTATCAGTGATACTGAATACATTGATTTTTGCGTACGGATTTCAACTGTTGGGAGATGGAAAGAATATTCTGAGAATATGTAATGTAATTGCACTTCTTTTTTCGTTGACTACATTGATCTGTCTGAATGGAATTCACAGGAAAACATGGGCTGCTGTTCTTTCGACTTTATGTGTTCTTTTCCTGATTATGATGCTGTTTGATTTTTCTATTCACAGGTATGGAGATTTAGATTATTCTAATCTGGAATACCTTGGAAGCATGAGTAATTCAGCCGACATATTCTGGACAGATATTATGCTGACAGGGCTTGGAGCGATTATGGATGTAACAGTCACTATAAGTGCAGCAACTGGTGAAATTGTTCGCAAAAATCCATCAGTTTCTATAAGAAAGCTGATACATTCGGGAAGGGAAATCGGATATGATATTATGGGAACCATGATAAATGTACTGCTATTTGTTCTTGTAAGTGGCATGATTCCAATGTTTATTCTTAAAATGAATAATGAGATCAGATTTATAACGCTTGTAAGATATCACATTCCATATGATATCTGTCGCTTTCTGATAGAAAGTATTGGAATAGTGTTGGCAATACCAGTATCTGTTTTAATTGCTTCGATTATTATGAAAATACCATCACTGAAAAGGAGTGGAAAATAATGATTCTTTTTCTTACATTAGTGCTGCTTTTTTTGATGATTACAATTGGAGGAGAACGTGGAGCTGTTTCAATCATGGCACTGGCAGGTAATATTATTATTCTGTTTTTTTCGGTTATATTGATGTCAGCTGGTTTTCCCGCACTGCTTCTGATACTGGCGGCAGGAGCAGGTGTCTGTTATAATTCTCTGTTTTATCAGAATGGAAATAATGTCAAAACGCGAGCTGCCTTTCTGGCTACACTGTTTGTAATGCTGATTCTGTTTATTCCGATTTTTGCTATTACGTGGAGAACAGGAAGTTATGGCTTAAATGAACTTCAGATTTCAGAAGAGGATTTTATGTACTATTACAACACAGATATCAGTATTAATATGCTTCATGTGGCTGTTTTTGTAAGTGTTTTCAGCACTCTGGGAGCTGTCATTGATACTGCACTGTCTGTGACGTCATCTGTGTATGAAGTCTGGACTCATAAAAACAGTCTGGTAGAGAAAGAACTTACTTCAACAGGGTATCAGGTGGGAAAAGAAATTATAGGCACAACAGTAAACACGTTGCTTTTTGCATATCTTGGAGGGAGTATTTTATTGTTTTCCTATGTGCAGACACAAAAATATAGTCTGGAAATCATTCTCAATTCCAGATTCCTCTTTCAGGATGTTGCGATTATGCTATTTGGTGCTATTGCCTGTCTTGTTGCAGTTCCAGTATCAATTAAATGCATTATCTGGCAGATCAGATATATTAATCCAGATAAAAAGCAATTAAACGCTTAAATTACATGGTAATCAGAAGATGGGAATTTCATATATAGTGATGTCACTGATAAGAGAGATGCCGGTTGTGTGTAAGATTCTTGCATAATGGTATCTACTTATCGTCAGTAAGCTGAATAGAAATAAAAATTACCATATATTTCGTCAGATTATACAGAAAAATGGAAATTTTGAACCGCAAAAAATTACAATTTGAAATTAATCAAATATTGTAATCAGCCTATGATTATGGCATAATGATTAAGGATATGTAAAAATTGAGAAAAATCCACGTTAACAAAAGAAAATACTTTGAAAAGAAAGGTCGCCTCTGCAGAATTGGCAGAGGGAAACGACAACAGAGGATTAGAACATGGCAATTTTTTCAATGGTTTTATCTTTGCTGTGCGGAGTATCATTTTTCCTTTTTGGAATGTCGCTGATGGGAGACGGACTGAAATCCGTTGCTGGTAATAAGCTGGAAGCATTCCTTTACAAAATGACCAATACCCCGCTGAAGGGAGTAGCACTTGGAACAGGTGTTACCAGTGTAATCCAGTCATCATCCGCCACTACCGTTATGGTAATCGGTTTTGTAAACTCCGGTATGATGAAGCTGAAACAGGCAATTGGTATTATCATGGGCGCAAATATCGGAACCAGTATTACAGGATGGATTCTGTGTCTGTCTTATATCCAGGGCTCCGGTGGAATTGCAAGTATTCTTTCTACAGCCACTATTTCAGCAGTAGTTGCTGTAATCGGTATCATGCTTCGTATGGTCTGTAAGAGATCTGTATACCGAAATATTGGAAACATTATGCTGGGCTTTGCTATTCTGATGAATGGTATGCAGATGATGAGTGGAGCAGTTTCTCCTCTTCGTGAAAGTCCTGTATTTATTGATATGCTGACAATGTTTTCCAACCCAATTGCAGGTATTCTGGTAGGTATTGCATTTACCGCAGTGCTTCAGAGTGCATCTGCAACAGTTGGTGTGCTGCAGGCTCTTTCCGTAACCGGAATCCTCACCTTTGCAAGTGCATTTCCAATTGTTCTTGGTATCGGTGTTGGTGCTGCATGTCCGGTACTGATCTCTGCAGTTGGAGCGAATAAGAACGGTAAGAGAACAGCTCTTGTATATTTGCTGAATGACTTATTCGGTCTGATCCTGTGGTCCATTGTATTCTATACCTTGAATGCGTTCATTCATTTTGGATTTTTGGATATGATCATGACTCCGGTATCCATCGCATTTTTGAACACCATTTTCCGTGTGGCTACCGTTGTGGTGCTTTTCCCGTTTATTTCCAAGCTGGAGAAACTGGTTTGCTATCTGGTTAAGGACAGCGCAGAGGAGCTGGAGGACGAGGCAGACTTCGATCTTCTGGAAGAGCGTCTGTTAAATTATCCTGCACTTGCAATCGGACAGTGTCATCGTGCTATGAATGGTATGGCCAAGAAGCTTCGTAAGAATGTAAACAGAGCTATGAACCTTCTGAATGATTATCAGCAGGATAAATATGACAAGGTACAGCGTAAGGAAGACCTGATCGACAAATATGAGAGCCGTCTTGGAGAGTATCTGATTCAGCTCACCAAACGTGAGATGAACACCGCCCAGACGCGCCAGACCTCCCTTTATCTGCACACTATCAATGACTTTGAGAGAATTGGCGATCACGCTTCCTACATCGCACATATGTCCAATGAAATGCATGATAACCACACTAATTTCTCTCAGACAGCATGGGATGAGCTGAATGTAGTTATGGATGCAGTCCGTGAGGAAATCAATGTGACCTGCAATGCATTTATGAACGATGACAGAGAAGCCGCACAGCGTGTTGCACCACTTGGCGTGGTAATCACCAGACTTTGTGATGAACTGAAGATGCGCCATGCAGAGCGCCTCAGCCAGGGCAAATGCGGACTGGAAGAGGGAACTGTGTTCAGCGATATTCTGAACAGCTTTGGACGTATTGCTTCCCACTGTGCAAGTGCTATGACAGCACTTATGAAAAGTGGGGAAGAGACAACCGATATCCACATTCACAACTCCAGAATTTATCCTACAGACAGTCTGGAATATTACACTTATTTTAAGGAATACAGACAGAAGTATGATATTGGCACAGAAGTGGAGCATAAGCTGAGTATGGAGCCGGAAGAGGTTGAATAAATAATTTTTAAGATAAAAACACCGTCAGATGAAAATTCGCAGATAAAATGCGAAAGTCACCTGGCGGTGTTTTTTATGCAGCAGGGTTCTTTATGGAAAAATTAATACCCTGGATTAATTAAAAAACAATATGAAAAAAGAACAAAATGCTCTAAAAATAATTCCAGACTCTCTCCACTCAGCCGAAACAAAGAATTAGGCATCCGTGCAAAAAAATAAAAATGTAAGTATTTTTATTCTTTTTCAAAAAAACGTGTTTATCAGAGCTGAGACACGTATAGTTTATGTATGGTTTATACTGTGGGAGTCTGAAGCACCAGTTATTTCGATGGAGTGTGAACAGGATGTGATGCGGCTGCCTCTTTTTGGGCTGTTTTCGCATCCTCAATGATATCAGGGTTATTGGGTACGTATTCTACTATATCATCCAGATCACAGTTAAGAACAGTGCATATTCGGTCTAATGAAAAGATTTCTACATTTTCATTGTCCCGAAGTCTGCGCAATAACCTTTTTTCGATTCCACACTCATTAATGAGATAGTACTGTGAAATATGGCGTTTTTTCAATGTCTCCCAGAATCTGTCGTATTTTATCATCACTCAAATTCCTGTCCATTTTGTTCTTGCCATATCTCTATTATGGGTTTAAAATGAAAAACATAACAGGGTGATTATAGTCACCCTATCTGGGAGGACTAAGATATGCGAAAAGGATTAAAAATAGCAGGTTCCACTGTATTTACAGCTGCATTGTCTTCGTGTCTGTTTTACTGTATGGTAGCAGGGGCGAAATCTGGCGCTGTGGTATATGTGGTCATGGCTGCACTGTTGTCTGTTATTATTTCGGTAACTCTGTGTGCAGGGTTTCATTATATCCGCCATCTTCAGAAGCTTTTGAAGGAGCTCAGTGAGAAGTAGTTTTTATATAAGAAGTAGTAAACAGTGGAAGTACGATTTAGATCGTGTTGTTGTATAAGGGAAACAATAATTCAGAAAGAGCTGGCGACAATAGGTATCAGGAATAATAGAACAGCTGTGATGGATGGAAAATCTGTCAGAGCTGTTCTTTTTGTGCCATAATAAAAAAGGACATAATAAAAAAGGCGCTGGCATTTAAGCCAGCACCCTTTAAAGCAACAGAGCTGTATAAGCGGATTATTTCTCCACCAGAAGTGATTTACCAGTCATCTCAGCTGGCTGCTCCATGCCCATAAGCTGGATCAGAGTCGGGATGATGTCTGCCAGGCAGCCGTTCTCACGAAGAGTATATTTCGGGTCTGCATTAACCAGAATGAACGGTACCGGATTGGTGGTATGAGCAGTATATGGCTCGCCTGTCTCATAGTCTACAAGCTGCTCTGCGTTACCGTGGTCAGCACAGATGAACATCTGTCCGTCAACCTCCTTCAGAGCCTCTACAGCCTTTCCTACGCACTCATCAACAGCCTCAACAGCTTTGATAGCTGCAGCTTCAACACCTGTATGACCAACCATATCCGGGTTGGCGAAGTTGATGATGATCACATCATATTTCTCAGATTTGATTGCTGCAACAAGCTTCTCGCAAACTTCCGGAGCGCTCATCTCTGGCTGCAGGTCGTAAGTCGGAACCTTCGGGGACTTCACAAGGATTCTGTCCTCGCCCTTGTTTGGCTCCTCAACGCCACCGTTGAAGAAGAAGGTTACGTGAGCATATTTCTCTGTCTCAGCGATACGTGCCTGAGTCATGTTGTGAGCTGCAAGGTACTCGCCGAATGTGTTGTGAAGCTGAACCTTGTGGAATGCAACCAGCTTATTTCCAATGGTGTCATCGTAATCTGTGAAGCATACATATGTGAGGTCAAGGCGTTTCTCTCTTGCGAAACCTGTAAATTCGTCATCGCAGAATGCTCTTGTGATCTCACGTGCACGGTCAGGACGGAAGTTGAAAAATACAACAGAATCTTTATCAGAAACAACGGCAACTGGTTTGCCATCTTTCTCAATGACTGTTGGAAGAACGAACTCGTCTGTCTTGCCGTCGTCATAGGATGCCTGTACAGCCTCAGCTGCGTCGGTTCCCTTAACACCCTCGCCCTTGGTAAGTGCGTTGTAAGCAAGCTCAACACGATCCCAGCGGTTGTCACGGTCCATTGCGTAATAACGTCCGGAAACAACACCAATCTCACCTACGCCAAGCTCATCCATCTTCGCCTGGAGCTGCTGGATATATCCTTTTCCGGAAGCCGGAGGGGTGTCACGGCCGTCCAGGAAGCAGTGTACATAAACTTTATTAAGTCCCTCTTTCTTAGCCATTTCAAGAAGACCAAAAAGGTGAGTAATGTGGCTGTGAACACCACCATCAGAAAGAAGACCCATAAAGTGGATCGCGGAATCATTTTCTTTGGCATTCTTCATAGCTGCAAGAAGTGCTTCATTTTTGAAGAAGTCTCCGTCCTGAATCTCTTTGGTGATTCTGGTAAGCTCCTGGTATACGATACGGCCTGCACCCATATTCATATGACCAACCTCGGAGTTACCCATCTGGCCGTCCGGAAGACCTACAGCCAGTCCGCTTGCACTACCTTTTACAAAAGGATATTCAGCCATCAGCTTGTCCATGACAGGTGTGTTCGCTTCGTATACAGCGTTTGCGTCATGTCTTTCATTCAGGCCATATCCGTCAAGAATCATTAAAACCGTTGGTTTTTTGCTCATAATGTGCTCCTTTATATGATAAAATTTCCCTTTTGTTGTTCCTTATATATAGTATCAAAAATCTGGGATTTTTCAATCACAATTTTTTTTATTTCTGGAAACTATTTTTAGCAGTATTTACTATGGGAGTTCTGATGAGAAAGAATTCTGCCTTGGCAGGCTTTTTATATAACAGCTTATTACATAAAAAAGGCACGAACGAATCGTGCCTTTGACTGTATGCTTAAGATAAACATATGTACAATATAATTTTGATTTTTCTAATTACTTCCTATAAACTCGGATAGTCTTTGAAATACGCTTTACCGAAGACTTATTGGAAAGCTCCTGTACCGCTGTCTTAAAGTCACCCTCACGAACCTTGGAAGTGATCACAACAACCTCTGCAAGATGGTCGTCCTGGTTCTGGCTGTCCTTCTGGATGATCTGGGCAATGCTTACGTGATATTTGGCGAAAACCTCTGTCATTTCAGCAAGTACACCGCAGCGGTCTTCTACATGAAGGCGAAGGAAGTAACGGTTGTAGGTATCTTCCATTTTTTTCACAGGAAGCTGTTTATAGCAGGTACATCCGATACGGCCGCAGCAGCCTGCTTCCATATTGCGCACAATATCAAAAATATCTCCAACTACAGCACTTGCAGTAGGAAGCTCGCCTGCACCCCGTCCGAAGAACATGGCATCCTCTACAGCATCTCCATGGACAAAGACCGCATTATAGGAATCATTAACGGTTGCAAGAGGATGATCATTTGGAATCAGCATCGGGCAGACGTAAGCTTCTACACCGGACTCAGTATTGCGGGCAACACCAAGAAGCTTGATGGCACAGCCCATCTCTTTTGCATAGCGGATGTCCTTGGCGGAAATTTTTGTGATTCCTTCGATATAAACATCATCAAATACCACTCTGGAATTAAAAGCAACGCTGGCGAGAATAGCCACCTTGCGTCCTGCATCAAGTCCATCAATATCCGCAGTAGGATCCGCTTCTGCATAGCCAAGCTCTGTGGCAAGTGCCAGGGCATCTTTAAATTCCATATTCTCCTGGGACATTTTTGTGAGGATGAAGTTGGTAGTACCGTTTACAATACCCATAACCTCGCTCATGTGGTTGCCTGCCAGGCACTGCTTCAAAGGACGGATAATAGGTATTCCGCCTGCTACAGCTGCTTCAAAGAGAAAATCCACATGGGAAGCTCTGGCTGTGTCCATAAGTTCTTTTCCGTGGACGGCAATCAGATCTTTGTTTGCTGTTACTACGTGCTTGCCTGCGTGAAGAGCATCCAGAATATAGGTTCTGGCAGGTTCGATTCCGCCGATCAGTTCGATTATAATGTCAATGGAAGGATCTGCTTTAATATCCTCCCAGCTATTGGTAAGGACAGCCGGATCATCTACCTTGCCAGCTGCCTTTTCCAGGTTGCGGACAAGTATTTTGCGTATTTTAACCTTGCAGCCGATTTTGGCTGTCATTTCTTCCTCCTGGTTCTTCAGAACCTTGTAAACACCGGTTCCAACTGTTCCAAGCCCAAGCAGGGCTGCGTTTATAACTTTTTCTCCCATGGGGAACTCCCTTCTTAAAAATAGTAGTGCTGCCGTTTGATCGTGGTTCCCGTTCATAGTCTGGCAGCAGATATAAACGTAAGCGCGAAAAAGACAGATGTCTTTCACACGTTAACATTTCGTTATGTGGTTCTTATAGTATGGCAGAAAATGGTTTTTGTCAAGCGCTTAAAATAATACAATCCTATGGACTGCGTTCACAAATAAACACCTCGGGGAACAGCACCTGCTGAATAGTTGCAAAATAATAAAAAAAGGGGCTTGAAAGTAGAAAAAATATCGCCTATAATCCCTCTCAAACGATATTTTTTCTTATGGAGGAAAACTGAATATGCAGACAGATATGACTGTGGGAAAGCCCATGAAAATGCTGTTGAATTTTACTATTCCTGTATTTCTGGGAAATGTTTTTCAACAGCTGTACAGTATGGCAGATGCAGTTATTGTTGGAAAGTTTGTTGGAACCAAGGGGCTGGCAGCGGTAGGCGCTACTGGAACCATTACGTTCCTTATTATTGGATTTCTGATGGGGGTTACAACAGGAGTTACAGTTCTTACCTCTCAGAAGTTCGGAGCAGGAAGAATGGATGAGATGCGTAAGACGGTTGGTAATGCAGCAATTCTTTCTGCTGTGATCGCAGTTGTTATGACTGCAGTAAGCATGTTGGGAATGCACAGGCTTCTTGTATTCATGCATACACCTGAAGATATTTTTGATGGTGCATATGGTTATATTATGATCATCTGTGCCGGAATTTTTACCCAGGTATTGTATAATCTGGTGTCCAGTATCTTAAGGGCACTGGGAAACAGCAAAACGCCTCTTTACTTTTTGATTCTGGCGGCAGGACTGAATATTGTACTTGACCTTGTATTTATTATCTTTTTTCACTGGGGAGCGCCGGGAGCTGCCTGGGCTACCGTTATTTCACAGGGAGTGTCAGGAGTTCTTTGCCTGATTTATATGTGGAAGGCCGTGCCGGAACTAAAGATGAAAAAAGAAGACTGGTGTTTTAACCGTGATATTGCCGTAAAACAGATCAGTGTGGGAATTCCCATGGGACTGCAGTATTCCATTACAGCCATTGGAGGCATGATGGTACAGAGTTCTTTGAATATACTTGGCTCTTATGCAGTTGCGGCCTTTACAGCAGGCTCTAAGATTGATAATATCTTTACCCAGGCATTTGTAGCTATAGGAACTACAATGTCTACATATAGTGCACAGAATGTTGGTGCGCGTAAGCTGGACCGTGTGCGTCAGGGGTTCCGGTGTGCAGATGTGATCGGCTGTGCATATGCTGTTGTTGTAGGATTTGTCCTGTTTTTTGTGGGAAAAAGCTTTTCTTATCTGTTTATCTCTGATAATGCAGAGGCGGTGATCCCTATGGTGGATACATATCTTCGCTGTGTTGGAATGTTTATGATTCCCCTTTATGTGGTCAATTGTTACCGTAATGGCTTTCAGGGAATGGGATATGGGCTTCTTCCTATGCTCTCAGGCGTGGCAGAGCTTATTGGAAGAGGTGTGATGGCAGTTGTTGCAGCAGATGCCAGGAGTTATACAATGGCATGCATGGCCAGTCCATTTGCATGGATTGTAGCAACAGTCCTTCTTATTGTACTTTACTTCTATGTGATGAAGGATATGAAGAGAAAATTATGTCTGCAGTGAAAGCCAGGATTACAAATCCGTAAACGTGATTTAATAAAATGAATCTGTTATAGACTGTTAAGGCTGAAAAAAGGTCGATTGCAATCCGAGTTTCCAGTTTGAAAGGGTAACTTCCACATATTCTTTCGGAAGAATTAACTTTCACGGATAAGCTCTTGGGGTGGAAGTTTGAATTGCAATTAACATTAAAGGGATTCTTTTGAAGGAAATATACATTTTAAGATACAAAATGGAAAATATATGTTATAATGAAACAAGGTTTCGCCATTAGATGGAGAAGCCTTGTTCAAACAGTGTTTTTATCAGAGGAGAGTTTTATACATGAGTAAGGACAACAAGCATACTCAGGGAAGCCCGGGAGACTTTGAAGATAAAATAGATTCGGCTATGGCAGGTCTTGAAGCAGATCTGGACGAGGAATTCCACGGCGCAGACTTTTATGATGAAGATGACCAGGAGAGCGATTTTGATTCCTGGGAAGGTGAAGACGATTCCGATGCAGAAGAACTGGCTGAGCAGGATTCTGAAGAGGAGTATCCAGAGGAAGAAGAGTACGACCAGGATGAGGCAGAGCTGAGCACGGAAGAAGAGGACTTCTGGGACGAGGAAGAGACAGAATCTGAAGAAGAGAATTCAGAGGAAGAAGATTCAGAGAGCGAAGATTCAGAGGACGCTGAATCTGCAGATGAACCGGAAACATCTGAAAAAGAGCTTCAGGTGGAAATTATTCCGCCCTATTCAAATAAAGGCAGAAAGCACCGAAGAAAAGATTCTGCCGGTGCGGCAGCACCTAACCAGCCTGAGAAGCAGACTTCTAAGAAATCTGCCAGACCGTCTCCGAAGCCGGCAGCCAGATCTGCCCGTCCGACGAAGATTTCCTATGTTCCTATTACTGATGAGGAACTGGACGAGAAGATCATCCCTGTTCCCAGGAAGAAGCATAAGGGACTTAAAGTTACGGGAATTGTGGCAGCTATTCTTGCGGTGACAGCAGGATGCGCTTATGGAGCAGTGAGTTACTATTATGCAGACAGATTCTTTGAGGGAACCTATATTAACGGAATCAACTGTTCCAATAAGACTGCCTACGAAACAGAGCAGCTGATTGCAAGCAATGTAGAGGATTATTCCATTGAGATTACCGCGAGGAACCAGGAGCCGCAGGCCATCAGCGGAAACCAGATCAATTACCGCTATGTGTCTGATGGAGAAGTTCTGGATCTTTTGAAGCAGCAGAAGCCATATGAATGGGTAAAAGGGTTCATGGAGACCAGAAGCTATACCACCCAGGAGAATGTGACTTTTGATAAGAGTCTGCTTCAGAGTGAAGTAAAGGAATTAAAGTGTGCACAGGCAGAAAACCAGGTTGAGCCGGAGAATGCATATGTGGCGCTTGAGGGAAGCGAGTTTACCATTGTTCCTGAGACTGAGGGCAGCAAGCTGAAGGTGAAGGAAGCCTATAAAGCGCTGGATACCGCCATTTCCGGAAGCCAGACCTCCATTGATCTGGGAAATACGCCGGATGTATATGCAGTGGCAGCAGTGACCAGCGATGATCCTACCCTTCAGGCCACCAGGGATGCTTATAATAATTATACCAAGGCCAGCATTACCTATACATTTGGAGAGCAGACAGTCACTCTTGACGGAAGCACCCTTAAGGAATGGCTGCAGTTTGATGACAAGGGACAGCTGGTGCAGGATGATGCTTCCTTTACCCAGCATATCAAGGATTTTGTGGCACAGCTGGCAAGTGAGCATGATACAGTTGGAACAACACGTTCCTTTAATACGACCAGTGGCCGTACCGTTTCTGTTTATGGCTCTGCATATGGCTGGAAGATTGATCAGGACGCAGAAGCAGCACAGCTGACAGAAGAGATCCGTACAGGCACTCAGACTACACGGGAACCGGTATATTCCATGAGAGCCAATTCTTATGGATACAATGACATTGGAAGTACCTATATCGAGGTGGATTTGAGTAGTCAGCACATGTACTATTACCAGAATGGCAGCATCATCTTTGACTCTGACATTGTTTCCGGAGATATCCGTTATGATGACAGAGCCACACCTCCGGGAATTTTCACCCTGTATTATAAGAAGAGCCCGGATGTGCTTCGTGGAGAGAAGAAGCCGGACGGCACTTACGAGTACGAAACCCAGGTTACCTACTGGATGCCGTTTAACGGCGGAATTGGTTTCCATGACGCTACCTGGCAGGCATATTTCGGCGGTGACCGTTATACCTACGCCGGATCCCATGGATGTATCAATATGCCGCTGGATGCAGCAGCTACTCTGTACAGCATTATTGATACCAATGTGCCGATCGTGTGCTTCTACTAAAAGATCATTTATCTGACCGGAAAATTTCAGTGAGCAGTAACAATTAGTTTTGGGTCACTGAGTACTGAATGAAAAGACAGTTGCATGTCTTTGAAACTACGGATAGCAGAACAACACAAAAGAAGTGGAGAATAAGTTAATATGAATATGGATTCATTTGATATGATACTGACTATAGCAGCTCTTGTAATGGGAGTTATGCTTCTTACCGGTCATGGAGATGTTCTTATGAAAGGCGGAAATGCCGCTGAGCGTAAGAAGCTTTACGATGACAAAAAGGTCCAGCTGGTTTCCGGCGTGACCCTGCTCATTTTCGGAATCCTCACCGGTCTGGATATGGTGATCAAGAGCTATGTGTACGATATCATTTATCTGGCAGCAGTAATTATTATCTTCATTATCATGGTGGTAGTGATTCGCAAGAAATGTAAGAAATAAGATGAAAAAGAAGCACTTGTATATCTGGAAATTGATATACAGGTGCTTCTTTTGTAATCCAGATATTGAGTTGTACTGGAGCCTGTTTGAAAAATCATTCCGCCAATCTGCTGTTGGATAACTGTGTGTCGCATTCTCGTTACTTCAGTAATGAGTTAGACGCACTATTTTTTGAAAAAGCAAGGACTGCTAATAAAAATTTGTATAAATAATTAGAATAATTTCAACAGATCCGCTGGCTTCTCAATCATATAATCCGGTGTATCCACCTGTCCGAATCCATAGGAAGCAAATACAAATGGTACCCCTGCCTCCTGACATGCCTGGTAATCCCCGAAGGTGTCTCCTACATAAACAGGTGCTTTCAGCTGATATTTCTTAGCAATAGAACGGATATTAGCTGCCTTGGCTTCCCCGCTGTCTCCAGGACACAGATGACCTGTGAAATATTTTCCCAGCCCTGTTTTCTCAAAAACAAGTTCAATGTATCCAGCCTGGCAGTTGCTTACTACAAAAAGCGGGTAGCGTTTGTTAAGCTCCTTCAAAGTTTCTTCCAGTCCGTCGTAAACAGGTGCCCCCATCGCACGCAGCAGATCGTGCTCAGCCTGGCAGCAGATATCGATAACCCGAAGCTGTTCCGCTTTGGTCTGTTCTGGAAGGATTGCCTTCGCAATATCCGGGAGAAGTCTGCCAAACAGCCCTTTCAGCTGTTCAGTCGTCACCCGGACATTAAGATTCTCTTTTTCTAAAGCCTTATTCCACGCCATAGCTACAACGTCGGTGGAATTCCATATAGTTCCGTCAATATCAAAAATAATACTGTCCATTTGAGGTTTTTAGTCCTTTCTGGTGTGCTTAAAATTCTAAAATTACTTCTTTTCTCATTCTGTTTTGCAACCTGACGGTTTCTATTCTATATAGGAAAATCAAAAAAATCAATCTCCTAATATGGGATTTTTCAATTTTAACTGGCTTTTTGCCGATTTTATGTTATGATAGGAAAGGTGACTGTTGCTTTTGAACTATTGGTCAGTTTTATATTGCGGTGAAATAGTTACATTATTTCTTAAGACTGTCATTGAAGAAAGCCTTTTTCAGACACGTTTTGGGAGTCAGGCAGCAGCACGAGGTGAACTATGAAATACGAAAATATTACAGAAGGCCGTTTCCTGGATCGTCCGAACCGATTTATCGCACATGTAGAGATTGCGGGACAGACAGAGACGGTTCATGTAAAGAACACAGGCAGATGCAGGGAGCTTTTGATTCCTGGTGTTCAGGTTTTTCTGGAAAAGAGCAGTAATCCGGCAAGGAAAACAGCATACGATCTGGTCTGTGTAAATAAAGGCGGACGCCTGATCAATATGGATTCCCAGATTCCCAATAAAGCCGCCCTGGAATGGGTAAGGGCAGGACATCTTTTTCCGGAGGAAGTGCAGGTAACTCCTGAGAAAACTTATGGAAATTCCAGATTCGATCTGTATGCCTGTTCAGATAAGAGAAAGGCTTTTATTGAGGTCAAGGGTGTAACCCTGGAAGCAGACAATATTGCCCGTTTTCCAGATGCTCCTACTGCGAGGGGCGTGAAGCATCTGGAAGAGCTGATCCATTGCATGAGGGAAGGATATGAGGCTTATCTGCTTCTGGTGATCCAGATGAAGGGAATTACAAGATTTGAACCAAACTGGGATACGCACCGGGAATTTGGGGAAACCTTACAGAAAGCGAAAAAGGCAGGGGTGCATATTCTGGCCTATGACTGTCTGGTAGAGCCGGACGGGATGGAAATACAGAATCCAGTGCCTGTGTGTTTGGAGGAAACTAGATGACAGATGAGTTTATACAGCCTCTTCTTGCCTGGTATGATGAGAATAAAAGGATTTTGCCCTGGAGGGATAAGCACAACGCTTATTACACCTGGGTATCCGAGATCATGCTCCAGCAGACCCGCGTGGAAGCTGTAAAGCCCTATTTTGAAAGATTTATCAGGGAACTGCCGGATATCCCGGCCCTGGCAGTCTGTCCGGAGGAAAAGCTGTTAAAGCTGTGGGAAGGTCTTGGATACTATAGCCGTGTGCGGAACATGCAGCTGGCAGCCAGGGAAATGGTAGAAAAATATAATGGCAGACTTCCCGAAGACTTTTCCCTTCTTATCTCGTTAAAGGGGATAGGAAGTTACACTGCAGGAGCTATCGCTTCTATAGCGTATGGCATTCCGGTGCCAGCCGTAGATGGAAATGTTTTCCGTGTAGTCACCAGAATGACGGAAGATTCGGAAGACATTACCAGACCTGCATTTCGCAAAAAGACAGAAAGCGCATTGCAAGAAATTATCCCGAAAGACCGTCCAGGTGATTTTAACCAGGCAATGATGGAGCTTGGAGCAGTAGTGTGCGTCCCCAACGGACAGCCCAAATGCGACCTTTGTCCGGTGAGAGGCTTTTGCCAGGCGGGACTTCACGGCACTATGGAAAAGTTTCCGGTGAAAGCACCAAAGAAGCCAAGAGTGGTGGAAGAGCGAACCGTTCTGGTTATTCAGGATGGAAGCTGCACTGCGATCCGCAAGCGGCCGCCGAAAGGCCTCCTTGCCGGATTATACGAGCTTCCCAATACAGAAGGATACCTGAACCGTGAGGAAGCCCTGGAATACGTGAAAGAGCTTGGCGCAGAGCCCTTATATATAGAAGAACTGCCGGAGGCCAGGCATATTTTTTCCCACATTGAGTGGCGGATGAAAGCGTACCGGATCCGCGTGTCCTCCCTGGAGCAGACACATGCCCCGGGAATTCTTTTTGCAGATAAAAAAGAATCAGAGAGAAACTACGCCATACCTTCTGCGTTTGGCGCTTATGAAAAATATATGTAACGGTTCAGCTGGCGTTTTTGAGAACATAACTCAAAGAAAAAAAGGAAAATACATCGCAAGGTGCGTAATTTTAAAATACAGAATCGTTACACTACATGAGGAGGAAAATAAATGAAATTACTGAGCATAGCAATTCCATGTTATAATTCTGAAGCTTATATGGAGAACTGCATCAAATCCCTTTTACCAGGCGGAGATGAAGTAGAGATCCTTGTAATTGACGATGGATCCAAGGACAGAACAGCCGAGATCGCAGATGAATACCAGGAGAAATATCCAGGCATTGTCCGCGCCATCCATCAGCCAAACCTTGGCCACGGCGGCGCCGTAAACACCGGTATCCACAATGCCCAGGGTCTCTATTTTAAGGTTGTAGACAGCGATGACTGGGTAAATGAAGAATCCTACAAAGAGATCCTGAAAACTCTGGAAGAGCTGGTAAAAGGCTCCAAAACAGTTGACCTTCTCATCAGTAACTTTGTATACGAGAAACAGGGTGCGACCCGCAAGAAGGTTATGCAGTACCGTCACTGCCTGCCAGTGAACCAGATTTTCACCTGGAATGAAGTAGGTCACATGCCAAAGGGAAAATATCTTCTCATGCACTCCATGATCTACCGTACCCAGCTTCTCCTTGAGTGCAACCTGACTCTGCCGGAGCATACCTTCTACGTAGATAATATTTTTGCCTTTGATCCGCTGCCGTATGTACAGAACATGTACTACCTGGATACTAATTTCTACCGTTACTTTATCGGCCGCGATGACCAGTCCGTAAACGAGACAGTTATGATCCGCAGAATCGACCAGCAGCTCCGCGTAAATAAACTGATGGTAAATTCCTACACCAGCTGCGGCAGCATGAATAAACGCACCAGAGCCTACATGATCAGTTATCTGGATATTATTACTACCATTTCCTCCATTATGCTGATCCGCTCCGGCACAAAGGAAGCTCTCGACAAGAAGAAGGAGCTTCTGGAATATATCCGCTCCACGAACCGTGCCCTCTACGGAAAACTTCGCCACAGCCTCATGGGTAACTTCATGAACCTTCCAGGCCGCGGCGGACGTAAGGTGTCTGTAGCTGCATACAAGCTTTGCCAGAAGTTCTACGGATTTAACTGATTAATGATCAGGGCGCTCTGGAGACTGTTTGAAAAATCATTCCTGCAATCTGTACGCCCCACTTTGCAGCATATTTTATCTATATTCGGTTGTCGCCGCTCGTATTTTTGTTAAAAAAAACGCGCCTTCCCATTTCTGGAAGTGCGCGTTTTGTTTAATAATGTTTCCTGCGATTATTCCGTCCAATTCTCTCTACTGCCATGCCACTTGCTTCTTCTCCTGCCTTCTGCGGATAGAAAAACAGATATCCAAACAGCGCCAGCGTAGCACCACAGCACACATCAATTACGGAATGCTGCTTCAGGAACATAGTAGACATGATAATAAGTAATGTAAGAACCAATGATCCATACCTTACCCCTTTGTGGTCTCTCAGCGCCTCACAATTGGTAAGTGACATATGAACTGCCAGAGAATTAAATACATGAATACTTGGCAGAACATTGGTCGGTGTATCCGTCCGATACAGCCATCTTACCATATCTGTAAACACGTTTTCCCTTGGAAACTCTGATGGTCTTAAGTGCAGTACATTTGGATATGCATAAGACACGATCAGGAAAACAGTCATACCCATCATCATATTGAAAATCAACTGATAATATTCTTTTTTATTCTTGTTCCTGAAGATAAAGTATAAAACTGTGAGAATCTGATACGGAAACCATAATAGATAGGGGACAATAAAATACTCACAAAATGGTATGTAATCATCAAAAACAGTGTCGATCACATGAAATCCCCATACCGGCCTGCACTCCAGATACTCAAAAAAAAGCATATAAACAATGGCATACGCAAGTATGATCAGACCATGCCTGTATTTTTTTATAAATTGTACCAAGTCTTTTTCACTCCTTTTCCAATCTGGGTTACCGGTCTTGTAATTCCGGATCCCCCAAATCGTGAGAGATTATACCACAGGTAAAATGATTTTTAAAGAGCTTTTTTCAATGGAAACTGTTAAATCTTCGCGAATTCCGCCAGATTCCCCGTCAATATGAATGGGAAGAGCGGACGCACTATGTACATGGATATCGCTGCAGGTGAGAATATGTATTCCCCTGATGCCCACATGCTTTCCGAAAAAAGCAGTAGGCAGGCAAAATAAAAGCTTTATCTTACGGATACCTTCCACAAGGATTACGTCCAGAAGCTGGTCGTCAGGCTGAGCATCCGGGCAGAACTTAAAACCGCCGCCTTCATATTTCTGATTCATAACCGCTGTAAAATATACGTGGTCATAGGAAAAAGTATTCTCTCCATCTAGGGTCACTGTCATTTTTCCTGGATTAATAAAAATCAGCTGCTTCAATGCAATGAAAAGATAAATCAGCTTTCCCAGCCCAAGACGATTGAATATCTTCTTTAAGGGCGTTGCCAGAACCTCCTGGCATACGCCGGCGTCATATCCGATTCCCGTGCTGATACCGAATCGGGACTTCTTATTATTGCGGAGCAGGTAAGGAACATCCATTTTGCTGATATGCTCTGCCTTTAGGATATATTCCAGTGATTCCATTGGATCAAAAGGGAGTCTCATGCTTCTGCAGAAATCATTGCCAGAGCCGGTTGGAATGTATCCGAAGACTACCCGGTCAAAATCGGTGATGCCGGTGAGCACCTCGTGAATGGTGCCGTCACCTCCCACTGCAATGATATATACAGGCTCAGATTCAGTGCCAAGAGCACAGGCATCAGAAGCAATCTCTGCAGCATGTCCGGAATATCTTGTAAGGCAGTACTGGAAATCAATTCCCCGAAGCATAAGCTGCTGATGAATTTCATTCCAGATGGAACGTCCCCTGCCAGAGCGGGAATTGGGATTAACAATAAAATAATACATAACTTCTCCTAGGTTTTTAGAACATGTTTGCAAAATCTCCCATAAATTGTGAAGCACATATCAGGGAAAGTATTTGGGGGCATGCTCTGTGGCAAAGAACCTGAAGCCTTGCGATGTAGATTCTCTGTCTTTTATGGTTACATAATAGCATTGGTGGGATCGTTTTACAAATTAATTTTAACAAAATATTCTTAAAAATTTCTGAAGTGTGTTATAATGTAACTATTCCTTAACAATTATGGAGAGGATTTCACTGTTTGCTTAAGCAGACATCATCAAATACGAAAATAATCAGGAGTGTATACATGAAATCACTTGTAATTGCGGAAAAACCGTCCGTTGCCAGAGACATTGCCCGTGTTCTTGGCGCAAACCAGAAAAATGGTGGTATTCTCGAAGGCAAAAACTATGTAGTAACCTGGGCACTTGGACATCTTGTAACCCTGGCTGACCCGGAAGAATATGACAGAAAGTATGAAAAATGGGAAATGGCGACCTTGCCCATGCTCCCCAAGGAGATGAAGCTGGTAGTCATCCGCCAGACAGGCAGGCAATTTTCCGTAGTAAAGACTCAGCTTTTCCGAAAAGATATTGGAGAAATCATTATAGCCACAGATGCAGGACGGGAGGGAGAACTTGTGGCCCGCTGGATTCTGGAAAAAGCAGGCTGCCATAAGCCAATTAAGAGACTGTGGATTTCCTCAGTCACAGATAAAGCAATTAAAGAAGGCTTTGCCAATCTGAAAGACGGGCATGACTATGATAATCTTTACCGTGCAGCTGTTGCAAGGGCAGAAGCAGACTGGCTGGTGGGAATGAATGGTACCAGAGCTCTCACCTGTAAATACAACGCCCAGCTTTCCTGTGGCAGGGTGCAGACCCCCACCCTTGCCATGATCGCAAAGCGCGAAGAAGAAATCCGCAAATTTGTGCCAAAAGAATATTATGGTATTTCTCTGGAGACCCAGGATGTGAAATGGACCTGGAGAGATGAGAAAACAAAGAGCTTCCGTACTTTTTCCAGGGAAAGGGCAGAGCAGATCAAAGGCAGGCTGGAGAACGCTGCTCTTGAAATAACCAGTGTAGAGAAAAAAGCAAAAAAGACTATGGCCCCGGGCCTGTACGACCTGACAACTTTGCAGAGGGAAGCCAACCTGAAATATGGTTTTTCTGCAAAAGAGACCCTGAATATTATGCAGCGCCTTTACGAAAACCACAAAGTACTCACATATCCCAGAACCGATTCCCGATACATTGGAAAGGACATTGTTCCTACTATTAAGGAAAGACTGAAGGCCTGCGGAATCGGTCCGTACAGAAAGCTTGCTGGCGCACTTATGAATAAGCCTGTGCAGGTGAATGGAAGTTTTGTGGATGATAAGAGGGTCAGTGACCACCATGCGATCATTCCGACAGAACAGTTTGTTCATCTGGACCACATGACAAATGAAGAACGGAAGATTTATGATATGGTTGTCCGTCGTTTCCTTGCAGTTCTTTATCCTGCAAGCCAGTATGAGCAGGTGACCATGGAGGCGAAAGCGGCAGGAGAAACTTTTGCCGCCAGCGGCAAAGTGATAAAGAGCCTAGGCTGGAAGGAAGTTTACGAAGGCGGAGCAGATGATGATTTGGAAGATGAGGCGGATGATGAGAAAAAACTGAAAGACCAGCGTCTTCCGGAGATGAAAACCGGAACCAGACTAAAGATTTTGAAAACTTCCTTAAATACAGGAAAAACAAAACCGCCAGCAAGATTCACAGAGGCAACTCTTCTTGCAGCTATGGAAAATCCGGTGAAATTTATGGAGACAAGGGACAAAGAAGCGGTGAAAACCCTGGGAGAGACTGGGGGCCTTGGAACCGTTGCCACAAGAGCAGACATTATTGAGAAACTTTTCCATTCCTTTATGATGGAGAAAAAAGGCAATGAGATCCATATTACCTCCAAGGCAAAACAGCTTCTGGAGCTGGTGCCGGAAGATCTGAAAAAGCCTGAGCTCACGGCTGACTGGGAGATGAAGCTTTCCCAGATTGCAAAAGGCAGGATACGTCAGGGGGATTTTCTTCACCAAATCCGTGACTATACCTGTGAAATTGTAGATGAGATCAAGAACGGGGAGGGCACGTTCCGCCACGACAATCTTACCAACAAAGTATGTCCGCAGTGCGGCAAAAAACTTCTGGCTGTCAATGGAAAAAACAGCAAAATGCTGGTATGCCAGGACCGTGAGTGCGGCTACCGTGAAACGATTTCCCGCACTACTAATGCCCGTTGTCCGAAATGCCATAAACGTATGGAAATGTATGTGAAAGGTAAGGAAGAGATGTTTGTCTGCCAGTGTGGTTATAAGGAGAAGCTTTCCGCGTTCCAGGCAAGACGCCAGAAAGAGGGCGCAGGAGTAGGCAAGCGTGATGTGCAGAACTATCTGCGCAGGCAGCAGAAGGAGGCAAATGAGCCGGTGAATAATGCTTTTGCACAGGCATTGTCTGGAATTAAGCTGTAAATACAGAGGATAGATAATACGGAGATGCTGTTGATGGCAGCATGTTATATTACTGTTCACTGGCAATGTTCCGCGAGACGTTTTTTGTGAATATCGTTTACAGAAAAAACGGGAATCTCAGCGGGAAATCATGGGAATGCATGATTTCTGTGCATCGCGAAGTGAACCGTAACCTTGTTTGTCCACAAAAAAATAAAAGAAAGAGGAATTTGCATATGCGCCGAGAAGTATCTTTGGAAGAGATTTCCGACGGAAGACTTTATGAATTAAACGATATGGTAAAGGCAGACTGCCAGGATTGTGCAGGATGTCATGACTGCTGTGAGGGAATGGGGGATTCAGTTGTGCTGGATCCCATGGATGTGTACCGTCTGTGTACGAATCTGGGAAAAACACCACAGGAACTGGTAAGCACAGGGCTGATCCAGTTCGATGCCATGGATGGGAATATTCTGCCTCATCTTTGCATGAGTGGAAAAAGCCAATGCTGTGTTTTCCTGAATGAACAGGGACGGTGCAGCATTCATAACTTCCGTCCTGGGTTCTGCAGACTTTTCCCATTGGGACGTTTCTATGAAAATGGTGGATTTAAGTATTTTCTGCAAACCCATGAATGTAAGAAGACAAGCAGGAGCAAGATCAAGGTAAAGAAATGGATCGACACTCCGGATCTTCGCCAGTATGAAAAGTTTGTAGCTGACTGGCATTATTTTTTGCTGGATGTGCAGGAGGTTCTTTATAATGCCACAGATGCCCAGCTGATCAAAAATCTGAATTTATATGTGGTGAATCGTTTTTATATGAAAACATATGAAGTGGGCAGAGATTTCTATGAGCAGTTTGAAGAAAGACTGACAGAAGGAAAGCAGCTGTTAAGTCTGGCATAATTGAATAGAAAAACTCCCGGAACACTTGAGCCTGTTTGAAAAATCTTACAGAAAGCTTTTTCAGACACGCTCTAGAGCGCCCGGGAGTCTTTTATTTTTAGATTGCAGTATTCCATTAGAAGCTTTGGGAGGGACTATGGTGTCTGCGCACTAAAAATCAGAAATATATATCAAATGTTAAGTGAAAATCAAATTGTTGAAAAGTAGTCCGTATAATAGAATACACGAATTTCTCCATTTTGGCAAGAGATTTTTTGTAAAAAACTAAGAAATGCCAAGATATATAAAAAATAAGATAGTTACTGGTCACAAAGTGAACAATAATACAAGACAATGCTGCATTATGAAACAGGCCAACTCATTCTGGACATTAGAGAAAAATGTTGTTATAGTAGATAAGAGAAATTAGAGAAATATATCCCTTTAAATACACAGGAAAGAGGAAAAAGCTATGCCAGTATTTGATTTCAGCGGTGCTTCTGCAAGTAAAGCGGAGGCAAAGTGTACTTACACAACATTTCACAGCAGCCATACGAAGCCTTCACCGGAGCAGCCGATCATGGTGCTTGACAATAAAGAGAGACAGTGGAAACATCATTCCTGCGGTGTGTTTACCAATCCGGTAAACCGTACTGCTTTTGATTTTAAGGAAGAAGACGGTAACCATACAGCAGATGTGGTGAAAATTGATTCCAGATTTACCAGTCTTTTGAAATGGCTGGGAGACAGCAGGATCAATGTACGTTTGTCTGGTACTAACAGGGAGGACGGATATGCGGTATACCGCATTCGCGAAACTGCTTTTGGCGGCGGCACAAAGCTTTCCGCAGAGGATGGCTTTCTGCAGTTTATGATCGAGAGACTTCTGGAGAGTAATGCACCTGCTGAGGCAGAAGAGGATGAGGAACAGGAGGAAAACGGTGATGAGATGAAACTTACCAGCATTCAGAGCATTACCGATTTTATGACCTGCGCAGGCAAAACACTGCCGGATAATATCAGACTCTGGACCAGAAGAAATCTGGCAGTGGCAAGATCCAGTGAAGTTTCCCAGGAAGAGCGCCATCATGCGCAGAGGGCTCTTTCTATTATGTTGAATATCCAGTGGAAGAACAATTATTTTGAAGCAATCGATCCTGTTGAGGCAAGGAGAATCCTGGATGAAGAGCTTTATGGAATGGAGCGTGTGAAACAACGTATTATCGAGACGATTATCCAGATCAACCGTACACATACCCTTCCGGCCTACGGACTTCTTCTGATCGGACCTGCCGGTACTGGCAAATCCCAGATAGCCTATGCAGTTGCAAGAATCCTGAAACTTCCGTGGACTACGCTGGACATGAGCTCAATTAACGACTCCAAGCAGCTTACCGGAAGCCCCCGTATTTACGCAAATGCAAAGCCCGGAATTATTATGGAGGCATTTTCCATGGCTGGTGCCTCTAATCTGGTATTTATTATTAACGAGCTTGATAAGGCAAATTCCGGCAAAGGAAATGGAAATCCGGCAGATGTACTTCTTACGCTTCTGGACAACCTTGGATTTACAGATAACTATATGGAGTGTATGATCCCAACTGGTGGTGTGTATCCAATTGCTACTGCAAATGACCGTGACCAGATCAGTGCACCGCTGATGTCCAGATTCGCAGTAATTGATATTCCGGATTACACAGCTGAGGAGAAGAAAGTAATCTTTTCCAGATTCTCTCTTCCGAAAGTTCTTAAGAGAATGCATATGGAAGAGAGTGAGTGCATTATCACAGAGGGTGCGCTGGAGGCAATCATCCAGCGTTATTCCAATACTTCAGGTATTCGTGATCTGGAGCAGGCAGCAGAGCACATTGCGGCAAATGCACTGTATCAGATCGAGGTCAACCATGTAGAGAAGGTAGAGTATACCAGAGAGATGGTGGAGGAACTTCTGAAATAGAAAAGATGAATTATTATATTCGATAACAATATTCGCAAAATAATCATAATATAAAAATATACAAGAGAAACATATAACAGGAGTGATAAAAATTGGAATTCTGGGACATCTATGATATTAACAAGAAACCTACAGGCCGTACCATGAAGCGAAACGACTGGTGCTTAAAAGACGGGGAATACCATCTCACCGTACTTGGAGTAGTGGCAAGACCAGATGGTACGTTTCTCATTACCAAACGTGTGATGACAAAAGCCTGGGCACCAGGCTGGTGGGAAGTTTCCGGCGGTGCAGCACAGGCAGGGGAATCTTCTTATGATGCTGTACTCCGCGAAGTGAAAGAGGAGACAGGCCTTGATGTAAGCGGTGCGCAGGGCGGCTATCTTTTTACTTACAAAAGAGAGAATCCAGGGGAGGGAGACAACTATTTCGTAGATGTTTACCGCTTTGTGATGGATGTGAAAGAAGAAGATCTACACCTTCAGGAAGAAGAGACAGACGGCCACATGTTTGCCACTCTGAATCAGATCAAGGAATTTGCAGCCCAGGGAAAATTCCTGCACTATGACAGTATTCAGGCTGCCTTTGAGAATCTGTAGATTTATTATATATTCTGCAGGAAATAACTGTGATATGCAGGGAGATTTTTTTTACGAATTCTGATGAAATGGGAATATTAATTAGAGCGTGCTGGTCAGACTGCGAGCAGTACAATTCTGTTAAGGGTATGTAAAATATAATTGAGATAAAAATAGTTTCTTGTAATTTGAAGAAAGGTGTATTATAATAAGCAACGAAATCTGAATAAAGACCAGGGGAGTTTCAATTGAGAAGCTGAGAGTAAGGTAGTCCTTAGACCCTTTTAACCTGTTGGATCATGCCAGTGTAGGAAGTGTTTAACGATGTAATTAGGAGCATTTGTCTGGATGGCAGGTGCTCTTTTTTCATACTGACTGACAGAGCCTGTTCAGTTCCGTCACAGTTTCAAGAATGGTTCTTATTCGATTTTTAACGCAAAGTCCTGTTTATGGGACAGAAAATAGGAGGAAAAGAAAATGAACGCAAGTGTAGCAATTCAGGTACTGCCAAATGTACAGGATGAAGAGGAAGTTATCCGCATTGTAGACGAGGTGATCGCCTACATCAGATCCACTGGTCTGAACTATTATGTAGGACCATTTGAGACCACCATTGAAGGTGATTACGACCAGCTGATGGATATTGTAAAAGAGTGTCAGCATGTAGCTGAGCGCGCAGGCTGCAAGGCTATGAGCGTATATGTTAAAATTGCATATAAACCAGAAGGGGATGTACTTACCATTGAAAAGAAAGTTACCAAACATCACCAGTAAGATACCTCCAATTGCAGCCATGGCCGTGATTCTGCTTGGCTGGGAAGTGGTAAGCATTTCGGGAATTGTTCCCTCCTACATGCTTCCATCTCCGGTAGCAGTGCTGACAGCCCTGTTTGGCGATCTGCCAACCATACTTTTCCATGCGAAATTCACTTTGCTGGAATCCTTTTACGGACTTCTCATTGGAATCGCGCTGGCATTTGTGTTTGCAACTATGATGGATCGGTTCCGTGTAATGGATCAGGCATTTTATCCGATCATGATCATTACGCAGACCATACCGACCATTGCCATTGCGCCAATTCTGGTGCTTTGGATGGGATTTGGAATGGCACCGAAGATCACTCTGGTTGTGATCACCACTTTTTTCCCAATTACAATCGGACTGCTGGATGGATATAAAAGTGTGGATCCGGATGCCATTCGTCTGATGAAGGCCATGGGAGCCAGCCGGGCACAGATTTTCCGCCATGTGAAATTTCCAGGTGCTTTGCCCCAGTTTTTTTCCGGGCTGAAAATATCTGCTTCCTATGCAGTTGTAGGAGCAGTTGTTTCTGAGTGGCTGGGTGGATTTAACGGACTTGGTGTTTATATGACCCGTGTAAAAAAAGCATATTCTTTTGATAAAATGTTTGCAGTCATTATCTTCATTGTGATCATCAGCCTTTTACTTCTTCTGGCAGTAAATATTGTCAGCCGGATCACAATGCCATGGCTGCAGGTAGAAAAGGAGAAAAATCATGAATAAGAATCTGAAAAAAGTAATCGCACCAGTTGCAGCGGCAGCTATGGTGCTTGCAGTTCCTACAGGTGTATACGCAGAAGATGGTGCACAGGAGAAAATCACATTCTGCCTGGACTGGACACCGAATACCAACCACACCGGACTTTATGTAGCACAGGCAAAAGGCTACTACGAAGAAGCTGGTCTTGATGTGGAAATCGTTCAGCCACCGGAAAATGGGGCAGCCCTTATGTGCGCAGCAGGTCAGGCTCAGTTTGCGATCGAGGCCCAGGATACCATGGCTGCTTCCCTTGCACTTGACGAGCCTCTTGGAATCACAGCAGTTGCAGGAATCATTCAGCACAACACCTCCGGAATCCTTTCCCGAAAAGGTGACGGAATTGATAAACCAGCCGGACTTACCGGAAAAACCTATTCCACATGGGATTCCCCAATCGAGCTTGCTATGCTGGAAAATGTTGTAAACGGCGACGGCGGAGATTTCAGTCAGGTTACCCTGATCCCTAATGATATTACAGATGAGCCTGCAGCACTTGCTGCCAATCAGACGGATGCCATCTGGGTATTCCAGGGCTGGGGCGGAATCAATGCTGACGTAGAAGGTGTAGACTGCGACTATTTTGCATTCTCTGATATCAATCCTGTATTTGACTACTACACACCGGTTATCATTGCAAATAACGACTATCTTGCTGAGAATCCGGATCAGGCGAAAGCATTTATGGAAGCAACTGCAAAGGGATATGAGTTTGCAGCAGAGAATCCGGATGAGGCAGCACAGATCCTCATTGACGGCGATAATACAGGCTCTCTGAAGGATGCTGAAGATCTTGTAAAGAAGAGTCAGGAATTCCTTTCCACAAAATACATTGACGATGCAGAAAGCTGGGGCGTAATTGATGCAGACAGATGGAATGCATTCTACAAATGGCTGTATGAGAACCAGCTTTGCGACAAGGATCTTACTGGAGTCGGATTTTCTAACGAGTATCTTCCACAGTAAGGAATGAAAGAGAAAGAAATTAACGCATAGAGCTATTCTGTCAGGAAAATTTACCCCGATTTTTGCGGAAAATGGAACTGGTTATAGAAGTAGCACTGTGCATAAGGAACGAATATGTCATCAGAACAAAATAAAGTGATTTTAAGAGCAGAACATATTTCAAAAACATACGGTGAAAAAAAGGTTTTGGAGGACATTTCCATTTATCTGGAGCAGGGGGAACTGGTTTCCCTTCTGGGAGTCAGCGGTTCCGGAAAGACCACATTGTTCAATGTGCTTTCCGGTATTATCCCACCTGATGAAGGAAAGGTCTATCTGAAAGATCAGGATGTGACTTCCACACCTGGAAGCATCAGTTACATGCTGCAGAAGGATCTTCTCCTTCCCCACAAGAAAGTGATCGACAATGTAGCACTTCCCCTTGTACTGAAAGGCGTGAAGAAAGCAGAAGCCAGGGAAAAGGCCAATCCGCTTTTTGCAGAATTTGGTCTGGAAGGCACCCAGTATCAGTATCCAAGCCAGCTGTCCGGCGGTATGCGACAGCGTGCGGCTTTGCTTCGAACTTATTTAAGTTCCAGCGGAGTTGCCCTTCTGGATGAGCCTTTCAGTGCACTGGATACATTGACAAAGGCCAGCGTGCATAAATGGTATCTGGAAGTTATGCAGCATATTGATCTGTCTACCTTGTTTATCACCCATGATATTGATGAGGCCATTCTTTTGTCCGACAGGATTTACATCCTGAACGGAACTCCGGGAACCATCAAAGATGAGATCGTGATCCAGGAGAGAAAACCAAGGGCAGAGGATTTTGCATTGTCAGAAGAATTTTTGGAATATAAGAGACAGATTATCAGCAAGCTGTAGTTTTTCGGTTGATGAAAATAAAACTTCCCGGCAGGTTTCATACTACCTGAGTTTGAGCGCTCAGAAGCAGAAGCCTGCCGGGATCTTTTTATATAAAATATCCAGTTGACTTGCTATTGTGAAGCGGACACAAAAATGATACTATTAGTACTATAACTAAGAAGGAGAAAAGTGTAGGATGAGGAAAAATGAAAAAAGAAATGGAAAAGCACTGCTTCCTATAGTAGTGTTTGTTGTTTTGTATCTGGGGCTTGGCATATTATTTGAGTATGGTCTGGATATCGAGATGGGATTTTATAAAATTCCCGTTGTCGTTATATTTCTGGTTGCATTACTTGTTGCCTGTATACAGAACCGCGAGCTTAAATTGGATGATAAGCTGGAAGTTATGGGGATGGGAATCAGTGATCCTAACATTATTACAATGATCATAATTTTTATGCTGTCAGGTATTTTTGTAGGTATAGTCGGAAGAACATCTGCAAACAGTGTTGCATATTTTATTTTGTCACTGGTTCCGCCTCAGTTTGCAGTTGTTGTGCTTTTTGTGGTTAGCTGTTTTGTTTCTCTTGCAATGGGTACCTCTGTAGGAACAATTACGCTGATTGTTCCAATTGGAGTTGCAGTAGCAAGAGTATCCGGATTTGCACTGCCGGTTTGTATTGGTTCTGTCATGAGCGGCGCCATGTTTGGAGATAATCTGTCATTTATATCAGACACAACCATTGCTGCATGTAATGGACAAGGCTGTGAAATGAAAGATAAATTTAAGGAAAATTTCTTTATTGCACTGCCGGCTGCCATTGCCAGCATTGTTATTCTGCTGGTTTTGTCTGTGAAAAATTATAATGGTGGATTTATCGAAGAAAAATACGATTTAATACAGACCGTTCCCTATATTCTGGTTCTTATAGGTGGTATCATCGGATTTAATGTATTTTTCGTACTGATTACAGGTATTCTAAGTGGCTCAGTTATTATGATTGCAACAGGAATGATAGCACCAACAGACCTGATCGGAAATATGGGAACTGGTGCTGCAGGGATGTTTGAAACCAGTATGGTTGCGATTCTGGTAGCTGCAATCTGTGCCCTGATCAAGGAGTACGGTGGATTTTCCGCTTTATTATACTGGATAAAGAAAGTGTTTAAAGGAAAAAAAGGCGGACTCTTGGGAATGGGATTGTTGGTTGGGTTAATGGATATTGCAACTGCCAATAATACAGTTGCGATCGTTATGGCGAACCCGATTGCAAAAGAAATGTCAAAGGATTACGGTATCAGCGCCAGAAAAGCTGCTTCTATCCTGGATACATTTTCCTGTATTTTTCAGGGTATTTTACCGTACGGAGCGCAAATGCTGGTTGCTGTTTCTGCTGCAGCCAGTTTAGGAGAAGTGGTCAGTGCATTTGATATACTTCCAATGCTGCTGTATCCTTATATGCTGCTGCTTAGTTCACTTGCTTTTATATTTACCATGAAAGTTCCGGATGGCAGACAGTGAATGGAGAAGCCTAAGCCTGTGCTCACACATACCTATCTGCTCTGCAGAATTGAGGAAGCGTATGAGCTCTTTGAAAATAAGAGAGATGGCGTAATTAAAGTGGCTGTGGAATGCTGAATAAAATCCGCAATCTGCACGCCCACTTTGCGGTATATTCTACCCGAATTCGGTTGCTGCCCGCTATGGCGCCCTCATCCGGATAAAATCTTCCACAAATTGTGACGCACATCTTGCAGAAAGCCTTTTTCAAACACTTGCAAGTAAATTATTACCTATAAAACAGTAATAAATTCTGTGAAAATTGTGCAATAGTAATGATTCGTATATTGTGAAGCGGGCACAAAAATGATACTATCATTATATAAAGAAGCAGGAGGTAAGTACGTGATGAAGAAACTTACAACAGCAAAAATATGGCAGTTTGCAGCAGGTCAGTTTGGATGGGCAATGTTGTCCGGAATCATTTCAAACTGGCTTGTGTATTTTTATCAGCCAGATGAAACCGCCATCAGCCAGGGGCAGAACGTATTTATTCCACAGGGACTGGTGGTGCTTGGCATTTTCACTATTATCGGAGGAATCACAGCCTTCGGGAGAATTTTTGATGCTTTTACAGATCCTATGATCGCGTCCTGGTCGGACCGGTGTACAGCCAAAGATGGACGGCGAATTCCATTCCTGAAATGGGCGTCCTTGCCTCTGGCACTTTCCACAGTGCTGGTGTTCTGGTCCCCGATTAATGAGAAAAGCTGGCTCAATGCAGCGTTTTTGCTGGTGATGGTTCTGGCCTATTACCTTTCCATTACAGCTTATTGCACACCGTATAATGCCTTGATTCCGGAGCTGGGACATACTCAGCAGGAGCGGCTTAACATTTCTACGGTGATTTCCTTTACATTCATTGCAGGAACTGCAGTTGCATACCTGGCACCAACTATCTGGGGTGCATTTATCCCGGCATTTGGACGTGTTGGCGCCATCCGTGTCACCTTCACGCTGATGGCAGTGGTGGCATTTATCTGCATGCTGATACCGGTATTTTGCATTCGGGAAAAGGATTACGTGGACACAGTTCCAGCAAAAGAGTCTGCTTTTCGCTCCCTGACTGCTACGTTTAAGAATGGAGAATTTTGTAAATTTGTGGGCTCCGATATTTTTTACTGGATCGCCCTTACCATGTTTCAGACAGGTCTGCCTTTCTTTGTGACCAGCCTTCTGAAGCTGCCGGAGACGATGACAACCCTGTATTTTGTGGGGATGACAGCATTGTCTTTGGTATTTTACATTCCGGTAAATAAGCTTACCCCGAAACTGGGTAAGAAAAAGATGATTCTATTTGCATTTGCTGTATTCAGTTTGGCTTATTTCTATACAGGATTTATGGGAAAAATGAGCTTTATTCCGGAAACCGTACAGGGATTGATCCTGACGGTGGTGGCAGCGCTGCCGATGGCGATTTTCGGAATTTTGCCCCAGGCGGTTGTGGCAGATATCGCCCAGAGTGATTCCATCACATCCGGAAGCAACAGGGAAGGAATGTTTTATGCGGCAAGAACCTTTGCATTCAAACTGGGCCAGAGTCTTTCCATGCTGATCTTTACTGCTGTTTCTACGATTGGAGCAGGAGAGGGAACTGGTTATAGAATCGCAGCCTTTGGCGCAGCGGTGTTTTGTATGGTGGGCGGAATTATTCTGGTGTTTTATAATGAGAAGAAGATTAATGGGATTATTGGGGGATAGTAATAAAGTATTAAGCCCTTCGTAAATTGTAACACACATGTCGCAGCACGCCTTTTTCAAAGATACTTTTGAATAAGTTGTGTTATCAGGAATGTGTGAATCGTGATGATTGTTTTTTATGATTTTATAAGCTGCTTGTAAGAGGAGTTTTGGAATGAAAATAATACAGGAAAACGAATATTTAGATACTATGAAAAATGAGGTGGAACCTTATTTAAAGGCTCATTGCCGAGATGGGTACATTCCAGGAGCAGAAGACATTTACCATGAGAAAAATGGAATTATAGGAAAAATCCATGTGAAACGTTATCTGGCAGATGATCCAAAAGGGGTGGTTGTAATCAGCCACGGCTTCACAGAAGGTGCGCCAAAATATGAGGAGATGATTTACTATTTTTTACAGGCTGGCTATCACGTATACATGCCAGAACATATGGGACACGGCCAAAGCTACCGCCTGACAGCAGATCCCTCATTAGTATATATTGATATCTGGAAGCGGTATGTAAGGGATTTTTTGAAAGTATGCCACGAAATTAAAAGGGTACATCCAGACCTGCCCCTGAACCTTTTTGCCCACTCCATGGGCGGTGCAATCAGCGCAATCGCCGCAGCCTGGGAACCCGCTCTTTTTCATAAAGTGATATTAAGCTCTCCTATGATCAAACCGCTCACTGGAGGCGTGCCATGGCCGTTGACTGTACTGATCGCCCATGCAGAATGCGTTTTGGGAAAGGAAGAGTCCTATGTCTTAGGACAGAAGCCATACGACGGAACCGACACCTTCCAAACCAGCGCTGGCACCTCCGAACCTAAATTTGCAAGGTACAACGACCTGAGAAAAGAAAAACAGTTTCTCCAGACCTGTGCACCATCCTATGGCTGGCTGAAAGCAGCCATAAAAATGAGCTGGTATTTAAGATACCACGGCTGGCAGAAACTCCAGTCTCCTCTGCTCATTTTCCAGGCCGAAAAAGACGATTTCATATCCGTCCGCGCACTTCAGAAATTCGCAGCGAAAGTCAAGAAGCGCGGTGTTGCCCCCTGCGAGTATGTTTACATGCCTGGGACGAAGCATGAGATATATTGTGGCGGGGATGGGACGATGGAAGTTTATTGGGATATAATAGAAAAGTTTTTAATACAATAAGTTTGGTGTTGCCTATAAAAGAAGATTATTAGTGTAGGAAACTCTGTTTTGCTGGAGCCCATTGCAGATGCGTTTTCCATATCTGTTACTGAACTGATTTCCGGTAATACCGTGAACAACGCTAACGTGTCCGCAAACATAAAAAAAGAAACGAGCATATTTTGGAATTAAAATAAAATTAATTTTAGAACAAAAAAATTGATATACGCCCAAGTAACTGAATGAAATAATATACAATCTCTTTTTTTGGTATGGTACTATAATGAAAACAGTCTGACATTGGTTCAATATAATATCATGAGATCGGAGAATGATAAATGAACTATAAAAATGTAAAAATAGATAAAACAGCAAAAATTGCGAAGCAGTCCGTAATCATCGGTGATGTAACAATTGGCTGTGACAGCTGTGTGCTATACTACAGTGTAATCCGCGGAGATGACGCGCCAATCGTAATCGGTGAGGAAACCAACATCCAGGAAAACTGCACAGTCCACGTCAGCCGAGGCCTGCCAGTCTATATTGGGAACAATGTCACAATCGGCCACAATGCCGTAATCCATAGCTGCACAATCGGTGACCGCACTTTAATTGGAATGGGCGCCATAATCCTTGATGGAGCCAAAATCGGCAGCGACTGCATCATCGGCGCCGGAAGCCTTGTCACCAAAAACACCATCATCCCAGACGGCTCCCTGGTAATAGGAAGTCCTGCGAAGATTAAGAGAAATCTTACGTGGGAAGAGAAGATTGGGATTGTGGAGAATAGTAAGGAATATGTGAGTGTGGCGGAAGAAATGTGGAAGCAGGGAGTGTTATAAACAGATGAGCAAAATTGATGAAATGCGATCCGGTTTTGAAACTGCATATATAGACGGGGCTGTTGCATCTGGTAGTACATATCGTCCTAGATTTGTATCAAACAATTACAAAAAAGGGAAAAAGGTTCTTTCATCCATAGAAGATGAGCTTTTGGCATGCGACCGTTTTCAGATTAGTGTAGCTTTTATTACTATGAGCGGTATCACTCCATTGCTTCAGACACTAAAAGAACTTGAAAAAAGAAATATTCCAGGTGAAATTCTGACTACTAATTATCTGAATTTCAGCGAACCAAGAGCTTTGGAGAAACTTAATTCATTATCTAACATTACTTTGAAAATGTTCGATGTAGAAAGAGCAGCCGAAGGCTTTCATACCAAAGGATACATTTTCAAAAAAGATGAAATATACCACATTATAATTGGCAGTTCCAATATTACCAGCGCTGCACTTACAAGCAATCGTGAATGGAATACTAAGCTGCTTTCAACGGAACAAGGCGAAATGGCGAAAGAAATTGTTGCTGAGTTCAGAGAATTATGGACCTCGCCTTATGCGTTAGCCTATGATGAATTCTATGAAAACTATAGAGAACGTTATAAAATAATCAAGCATCAAAGAGAGATTGCTAAAGAACAAGAGATTACGTCAATAGAAAGTTATAAGCTGAAACCCAATAGTATGCAGGTGAAATTTATTACTAATCTGCGAAAAATTGTTGAATTAGGAGAGAAAAGAGCACTCTTGATTTCTGCAACAGGAACGGGAAAAACTTTTGCTTCGGCTTTTGCGATGCGAGAATTAGGTTACAAACGAGTACTGTTCCTGGTACATAGAGGTCAATTAGCAAGACAGACGAAAAAATCTTATGAAAAGGTCTTTGGAAAATCTGTTTCCATGGGACTTGTAGGAGCTGGGTATCATGAGTATGATGCGGATTACATTTTTGCTACAGTTCAAACGTTGAATCGTGATGAGCATTTACTCCAATATGAAAAAGATGCATTTGACTGTATTATTTTAGATGAGGCTCATCATGTTCCAACCAATACTTATCAAAAAGTAATGAAACATTTTACTCCGAAGCTTTGGCTTGGTATGACAGCAACTCCAGATAAAAGAGATGATAATATGGAAGGCAGAAACGTCTATGAGCTTTTCAATTATCAGATCGCATACGAGATTCGGCTTCAACAGGCGATGGAAGAAAATCTGCTTTGTCCGTTCCATTATTTTGGAATAACAGATTTATCAATTATTGGTGATGCTGAAAATGCCAGTAGAGATTTTTCTATGTTGACAAGTGATGAGAGAGTAAAACATATTATCGGTCAAGCCGATTACTATGGTTATAGTGGAGAAAAAGTCAAAGGACTAATCTTTTGTAGTAGTATAAAAGAAACAGAGGAACTGTCTGAGAAATTTAATCAAATAATGAATCCTTCTACTGGACGTAAGTTTAGAACAATAGCGCTTAATGGGAATGCTTCTGAATCGGAAAGACAAGCTGCTTTTGAAAGATTGGCAATGAACGAGGATGAAGCAACAGATGACAACCAGCCATTAGACTATATTTTTTCTGTTGAAATATTAAATGAAGGTGTGGATATTGTTGAAGTTAATCAAGTTATTATGCTTAGACCAACGCAGTCCCCAATTGTTTTTATTCAACAACTTGGACGAGGTTTGCGAAAAGCCAAGGGAAAGGAATATGTAGTTATTCTGGATTTTATTGGAAATTATAATAACAATTTTATGATTCCAATTGCGCTATCAGGGGATAGAACTTACAATAAAGACAATATTCGTAGATACATTATGGAAGGCGGAAGGATAATTCCAGGAGCTTCTACCGTACATTTTGATGAGATTAGCCGGAAAAGAATTTTTGCATCTGTAGATAATGCAAACTTCAGTGATATTAAGCTTATCAAAGAAAATTACACGAATCTGAAGAATAAGCTTGGAAGGATTCCAAACCTTCGTGATTTTGATGATTACGGAGAGATGGATGTTATTCGGATTTTTGACAATAACAGTCTTGGTTCCTATTACAAATTCCTGGTGAAATATGAAAAAGAATATAAAGTTCGGTTGTCCTTGGATGAGGAAAAGGTAATTGAATTTGTATCTAAGAAATTAGCAAATGGAAAACGTATACAGGAACTTCAACTGTTAAAACGGATGCTCACGTATTCTCATGGGTTTCCTAAATTAGGCCTCTTTGCAGAGCTTTCCAAAGATATGAAATCATATGGAAAAGAACTTAGCCAGGATCAAAAAGAAAATATTGTAAATGTGATGACAAATGAATTTCCTGCTGGAACAGGTAAGAAGACCTATTCTCAGTGTGTGTTTATTGAAGAAGCTGGAAATGACTATAAACCAACGAAATCGTTTGTGGAAATGTTATCAAATGATGATTTTTATAATATCCTTAAAGAATTGGTTGATTTTGGAATAAACCGCTACGAAAGAGATTACAGGAATAGTTATGCTAAGACTGATTTGGTTTTATATCAAAAATATACTTATGAAGATGTTTGCCGCTTGCTGAATTGGGCACAAAATGAAGTGCCTTTAAATATTGGTGGTTACAAGTTTGACAAAAAGACAAAAACATTTCCTGTATTTATCAATTATGATAAAGAAGAAAATATTAGCGATACTACCAAATATGAGGATCATTTTATTCCTGGCTTTCGAGATCGCCTAATTGCAATTTCGAAATCTGGAAGAAGCTTGCAGTCAGAGGATGTACAGAATTTCTTAAAAGCGAAAGAGCGAGGAATCCAAGTGGAACTTTTTGTACGAAAAAACAAAGATGACAAAATTTCCAAAGAATTCTATTATCTTGGCACTATGACTGCAAGTGGAAAAACAAAAGAATTTAAAATGGCAAATACAGAAAAAACAGCAGTGGAGATAGAGTGGATTCTTGATGTACCTGTAAGGGAAGATATTTATGAGTATATTGTGAATTCATGATGAGGAGGAACTTATGAAAACAGTTAGAGTAGTCGCAGCAGTAATAAAAGCTGTTAATGAAAAAGGTGAACCCATTATTTTTGCAACCCAACGTGGCTACGGTCCCTTAAAAGGCGGCTGGGAATTTCCCGGTGGAAAAATAGAACCTGGCGAGACACCGCAGGAAGCGTTAAAACGTGAAATTATGGAGGAACTTGATACAGAAATTGCAGTGGGAGAGTTAATTGATACCATCGAGTATGACTATCCAGATTTTCACCTTTCCATGGACTGCTTTTGGTGCGAGATTGTGAAAGGGGATCTTGTGTTAAAAGAACACGAAGCCGCAAAATGGCTGACGAAGGAAAAAATGGGAGATGTAGAATGGCTGCCAGCGGATGTGACGGTGATTAAGGCGATTAGCGTAAGAATGTAAGAACAAGGTGGAATATGTGGAATGATATAGCAAATATATCGGCTATTGCTACTTTGCTTTTATTTGTATTTTATTTTCTTGGACGATTGTGACGCACATCTTGCAGAAAGCCTTTTTCAAACATGCTCTAGGAATTTTACACTTTATATTGGGTTTACGGAAGCAGAGGTAAAGACGCTTACCGAGAAATATAACCAGGATTATGAGAAGAAAATAACGGGAGGAACCAACCATGGGACATTTCTATTTCATCCGACACGGGCAGACCGTGTGGAATGTTGAGAACAAAATTTGCGGGGCTACAGACAGTCCGCTTACAGAATATGGACGCGAGCAGGCAAAGAAGACGGGACAGAAGATTCTTACAGAGGGGGTTAAGGCAGATGAAATCCTTTGCTCTCCGCTTAGCAGGGCGGCAGATACGGCTCAGTTGATTTCGGAAATGACAGGAATTCCATACAGGGTGGAACCAAGGCTGATTGAGCAGAATTTTGGAAAATGGGAGTCCACTCCTCGGGATGGGAAGGATTTCAAGAAAGCAAAGGAGTTTTTTGCATGCAGTCATGAAGGTGGAGAATCCACACTCAGGCTGGCGCAGAGAATCTATAATCTTCTTGATGAAATAAAAGCAGAGTCCGATAAAAAGACCTACATCCTGGTTGCTCACAACGGAATCGCCAGAGTGGTACAGTCCTATTTTACGGACATGACAAATGAGGAATATGCTGCATTTGGAGTAAAAAACTGTGCTGTGGTTCGATATGATTTTAAATGACAAAAGAATATTCGGAATATGAATGATTATTTTGAAACGGTAAGTAATCTTGAGGTAATTAAGCTGGATAAGAAACGAATAACTCTGTGCCATTATCCTAATTAAAGAGGCAAACGGAGGAGAACAGGGAAAAGAGACTGGAGAATAAACCAAATGATAGTTAATAAATGTTCGGAAATTTTATTAGCAAAATCAAAAAAACTATATGGGAACTACCGGGATAACTGTACAGTTGTCCAGAGAATGCTGGAAAAATATAAAAAGTTATATCCTAATATTTCTGATTATTCTATAATGCATTTTATCGATATTGCAGAATTTTGTGATATGATAATGGATAAGCAGAAACTGGAAAATTTGAATGAAGATGAGTGCTACTGCCTTTTGTCTGCAGCGTTATTTGCACATATTGGATTTGGCTTAAATCAGGAAATTATGAATAGATATGTGGACAAGCTTGGAATTCAGAAGCAGGCAGAAGAGCTTACGTTCTTTCAGGTTATGAGTAAATATCATGTTTTGTTCAGTGCATGTCTGCTGGAAGAATACGGCGATATATTTGAATTTCCATCAGATCTGCATAAATATGCCATAATCCGTATGCTTCACTTTATCGGTGAAAATGGTACAGCACCTGTTCAGTTAGAAGAAGCTTTGGTGTTGAACAATCAAAATGTTATCAGGCTGAAGGAACTGGCAGCTGTGTTAGCTGTTGGAAACCAGCTGGCAGAACTAAAAAATGCAAATATTGATTTGAGCTATGACAAGTTCGACAAATATAATTCCGAAGAAATCGTTGGATTTGTTGAAAGAAACGTGGTAAGAAGTATTAAGGTAAAAGATGGCAAGCTGGTGATAGAAGCAGGCGGTTCGGATTCGGCTTATACACTGATTGAGCGGAAGGTAAATTTAATTATTGATAATTTCGGGAAAATTGTCAGTAGTCTGTCTGACCGGTCAGACTACAGTTTGAATCTTTTTTCCATTGTTTCCATAGAGCTTCACCGCCTTCCGTCTGCGGAAACAGCTGAAAAAATCTATCTGAACAAAGAAATCGAAGAATTATGGACAGATGAGGACAGGGAACTGTTTCAGAAGCTTTCTCCTGAGGAAAGAGTGTTTTATGCCGATTATTTATCCACAGAATTCGAGACAACCAAATTCCTTATAGAGTTCGCGAAAACCAACAAAGCCGTACTGGAAGGATTAGAGTACAGAGTGAAATCACCGAAATCCTTGTACAATAAGCTTTATCAGAGAGTAGAGAAATCCTTCTTTGATTCGCTGGCGGATGTAGTCCGTTATACGATCATACTGGATCCGGAAGATTATGTAGAACAGATCCGTTCTGTTATAACGGCTTTGTCTGAGAAAAACTGGAAAATTTATGCATTAAAAAATTATTGGACTAATGACGGTTTTCCATACAATGGCGTGAATACCAAATTTAAAAATCCGCGCAACTACCGAATTGAAATCCAGTTTCATACAAAGGAAAGCTTTGATGTGAAAATGAGCAAGGAAGACCACGACTTGTATGAGCAGAGAAGAGTCCTTGAGCCTGGATGTGATGAGTATAACAGGATATTGCAGCTGCAGCTGAACTTATATTCTAATATGGAGTATCCAAAAAACATTGCACTTTTAGATAATATTTGAACAAATTAAGGAAAAGGGGAAGAAATATGTTTTCTTTAAAAGAAAAAGAAGTAAATACTGGACGCCAGAGAGAGCTTGACCTGGTAAAAGGCTTTCTGATGATCATGATTGTATTTATACATTCCTTTCAGACAATTGCAGGTGCAGCAGCGGCAGAGTCAAGTGTACATAAAATTATGTTTGCCCTGTTTATGCCTACCGGAGCCTGCTTATATCTGTTTACCATGGGTTTTGGAAGTGTTTTTACACGTCATTCCCAGTCAAAGGACATGGTCAGAAACGGTATAAAACTGTTGATTTACCAAGGCATAAGCAATTTGTGCTATGCGGCAGTCATGACGGTCAGCTACGCCATTAGAAATTCTATTACAGGAGAAGTAGCAGGCAGCAGGGAAGTATTTGAAGCAAGTCGGTATTCCATGCTTACATTTGTGAATATCTTTTTCATATCCGGTATGTGCTACCTTGTACTTGCTTTGTACAGGAAATTTAATGTAAAACTTGGCGGTTACATAATAAGTGCATTGATAGTGGGAATCGTAACACCTTTTACCAAACTGCTGGTTTCTGATAATCAGGCACTTAACTGGCTTCTGGATATGACCTTTGGGGGAAAAGGTGAGACAAGCTTCTGCTTTTTTCCATATCTGAGTTATGTATTTTTAGGATATGTTTTTGCAAAAGTAATCAGAAAAGTACCAGAGGATGAAAAAGGAGCTTTTTACAAAAAGAGCGGTCTGGTATGCGGAATCGTAGCGGCAGCCTGGTTTGTAATCTGCATCGTAATGCATCCGGGTGTTGACGGATTCTTTAATTATATGATCGAACAGTATCGAACTCCCGGACTTGTGAAAGTAGTGGGAACCTTCTGCAGCATTATCCTTGTATTTGCAGTGGCATTTTTTCTCATGCCGATTATAGAAAAATGGAAATTTGTTTACAATAAGCTGTGCTATTATTCCAGGCAGATATCCAAAATGTATGCAGTGCATATTGGAGTATATTGGACGATTGCTGGTTTTGCAGCTTTTTACGAATTTAGTGTAAGAGATTGTCTGATTTTGTCAGTCGTTGTGCTGATCGTAACAGATCTACTTGTGCAGGGATATCTGAAACTGACAGATAAGCTAAAAGGATAAAAATGGAACAATACTATTATAATCATATGAACAAACCCAAGCAGGCTGCTTATCACAGCATTTTTGTCGGGGTGAAAAATCTATCGGATGAAATTCAGGTTCCGGCATTTTCCGGAGAGGAGCTTTACAATATTTTTTTCCAGATGAGGCTGGACCATCCGGAAATATTCTGGGTAACTAATTTTAAATATCGTTACTACAAAGATTCGCCGAACCTGATTTTCATACCGGAATATCTTTTTGAGAAAAACAAGATCCGGGAGCATCAGAAGGCTCTGACAGCCAGGGTAGAGAAGCTTGTCCGCCCGGCACAGAAGATGTCTGAGTGGGAAAAAGAGAAATATGTGCACGATTTTATCTGCGAAAATGTCCGTTATGACAAACTGAAAAAAGCATATTCCCATGAGATCATAGGTCCTCTTGGACAGAGCGTCGGGGTATGCGAGGGCATTGCGAAAGCGGTGAAGGTTCTTCTGGATGCGCTGGGAGTATGGTGTGTGATCGCAATTTGCGGTAACAATCCGGAAAAAGGAATCAAATACCGGCACACCTGGAATATTGTAAAGATAAATGGCACATATTATCATTTAGATGCCACTTTTGACAACAGCCTGGGAAAAGATCGCGAAAACAAGGAAATCCGCTATGACTATTTCAACCTGGATGATCAGCAGATCTTTCGCGATCATGAGCCCTTGATCGCGCCTGCGCCTCATTGCAATGATCATGATCATTTTTACTACAAAGAGAAGAAATTATCATTTACCAAACAGGAGGATGTATACAAGCGGTCTTTGCAGGCTGCTAAGAAAGGAAAGGTGCTTGTTTTTCACTGGCGGGGTGGATACCTGACAAAAGAAGTATTAAATGAGCTTCTTGACCTAATCCGCAAAGCAGGCATGGAAAAAGAGAAAAACGCAATGGTCAGCATAAACTGGCCTCAGGCAGTTCTTCGCGTCCAGTATGCTGACATACAGGTACAGGAGAGTGTTATGCTGGAGGAAGCGAATGAAGGGGAGAAGGAGTGATGAAATGACCCAAGGAATTTTGTGCTGAAACTGTCCAGGTTACTGTTCAGAAAAAATTAAAACATTGTTGAAAGAATTCTATTGTTATATGATTTCGTAAGTGATATACTTAAACACAAGAAGAACCGTGTAAAATTATAGTTTACTTTTTGCGCGGTTTCTTATATATGTGATGGTTAGTTTGAACTAACATTAAGACGGTTTGAAAGATTATAGCGAAAATATAATCAACAAGCTATAGAACTGTTACTATACCGCTGAAGAAAATTATTTTTGCTATATATATGAAAAATTTTTCGATTATACAAGGAAGGAAAATGTAATGTTAATGAATATTTTTGAAGGTATACTGATTCCATTTGTTGGAACAACACTAGGTGCAGCATGTGTGTTTTTTATGAGAAAAACACTTAGCAAGTCAGTGCAACGTGCACTTGCAGGGTTTGCAGCAGGCATAATGGTTGCTGCTTCAATCTGGAGTCTTCTGATTCCGGCTATTAAACAATCTGAGAGTATGGGAAGATTATCATTTGTTCCGGCAGTTGTTGGGTTCTGGATTGGTATTTTGTTTTTACTAGCGCTCGATCATTTGATTCCACATCTTCATGTTGGAAGTGATCAGGCAGAGGGACCGAAAAGCAAGCTTGGCCGTACAACAATGATGGTGTTGGCTGTTACACTACACAACATCCCTGAAGGTATGGCAGTTGGTGTAATGTATGCAGGATTTCTTGCTGAAAATGCACAGATTACAGCAACAAGTGCACTCGTTTTATCACTTGGAATTGCCATTCAGAATTTTCCGGAAGGAGCGATTATATCCATGCCGCTTAGGGCAGAGGGCGAAAGCAAGGGAAAGGCATTTCTCGGAGGTGTACTTTCAGGAGTGGTTGAACCGATTGGAGCAGTACTGACGATTCTTGCTGCACAGCTGGTAATCCCGGCATTACCGTATTTACTGAGCTTTGCAGCAGGAGCCATGTTATATGTTGTGGTTGAAGAACTAATTCCGGAAATGTCGCAGGGACAGCACTCGAATATTGGTACGCTTTTCTTTGCACTTGGATTTAGTTTGATGATGATCCTAGATGTGGCATTAGGGTAAGAGGCGAGAAATGATTCTTAGCGATTATGCTGGCAGTTACATTTGAAAGCAGTTTTGGAGATAAATTTATGTATCAACATGCTATGAAGGCACCAGATGAAATGAGGGAATTGCATAAGCAGTTTTATGCTTATATGAAAAGAATGAAGAAATGCGGATGCAAGGCGAAAAGGTACAGTGATTGGAGAAAAAAGCATGAAAAATGAAGAATATAAAAAATGTCAATTAAAGAATTTACAAAAGCAGCAGGAAGATATGAAAGTAGCCATGCTGGTATTTACGAAATGTGCAAGAAAGATTATCCGGATCCACAGGCATTTTTTGACAGTGTGAAGAGATGTCTTCGCCCAAATGGAAGGTTGGTTCTTAGAGATGTGACCAGTGACAACAAAGTATTGGTATGGCTAATGAATACATTGGAAATGCCGTTGGCAAATATATGCGGACATGGAGATTTCCAGGTGCCAACAAGAGATGTGGTCATAAAATGTTGCAAAAAAGCAGGATTAAAAGTAGAAAAATTTGAAATTCGTAAAGGTATGCGAATGCATTGTGTTGTGAGAAAACCTATGGGAAAGGCGATAGGAAATGAAAGATAAGTATCTTAGGGAAACACGAATGGTTGATTTTTCTAATCCGGCAATTCAAAAACTTATTCAAAATATGAAATGGAAGGAAATGGGTGAATTTGAAAGGATTAAGGCAATCTACAACTATGTAAGAGATGATGTTTTATTTGGATATAATATTGATGACGGAATTTCAGCTTCAAAAGTACTTGCAGATGGTTATGGACAATGTAATACAAAAGGAACTTTATTTATGGCACTTTTACGTGCCTGCAATATTCCATGCAGAGTACATGGTTTTACGATTGATAAAAGATTGCAGAAAGGGGCTATGACAGGGTTTGTTTACCGTAATGCTCCAAAAAGTATTTTCCATAGCTGGGTAGAAATTAATTTCGAAAATCAGTGGTACGAACTGGAAGCTTTCATTTTGGATAAAACCTACATAAAGAAGTTACAGGAACAAAATTCGGAATGTACAGGTGCATTTTGCGGTTATGGAGTAGCCGTCAAGGATTTCAGAAATCTCAGTATTGAATTTGATAGGAACAATACTTATATTCAGAGCGAGGGAATCAATCAGGATTTTGGTGTTTATGATTGTCCAGATGAACTGTTGAAGGAACATCATCAAGAAATTTCAGCCTTTAAAGCATTTGCTTATAGACATATTGGAAGACACCTCATGAATCGTAATGTCAGGAAGATTAGAGAACGATAGTTTTAAGCTTTTAGAATTAAAATTAAATTTGGAGGGGAATATGGCAGACAAAATACAAAATGCTTATGAAACATCAAAAAATATATATGACGATGTTCTTACGCAAAGAAATATTTTCAGCAAACTGTATATTAAGTTATTTTGGAGTGGCACTGATGATAATGATATAGCACGAAAAGTTTTATCATATGTTCCTGATGACTTTTCAGGAAATCTTCTTGATGTTCTGGTTGGAACTGCTGTATTTACGGAAAACAAATGGAGTTCCTTGAAAAATGCACATATTACTTGCCTTGATTACAGCATAGATATGCTTGACCAAGCCAGAAAAAGACTTGGTAGTCATGCACATATCAAATGTATTCAGCGGAAAAGATACTGGCAGCGCCTCCCGTAATCATCAGGGGTAACTTTCATCTTCTCACCCCCTTTCCGTGGGGAGTGAGCAGGATGATCCTGTCCGTTGTCAGGGGCCTATGCTGGCCCTGGTCTGCTGACCGCCTCCTTTTCCATCTGATTTTTTGCCGGAAATGACAATCCGCGAAAATCGACAAAAATCGCCCGGCAGGTCGTAAACCTACTGGGCGACGATTTGAAGCGTTTTGTTGTTTTGAAGATTCCATAAAGATTTGAAAAATGGACGGACATAAAAGACGTCCATTACACTATCGGAAAATCAGCAAGGAAGTTTCATAGTAACCTTTGCGCCGCCGGTTTCTTTTGAATTTTCTAAAATAAGCTGACCATTATGTTGTTCCATAATCGAATTTGTAATATATAGACCCATACCAAAGTGTAACTTTGAATTGCGGCTTTGATCGCCCATATAGAACCGTTCCTGTGCGTGGCATAATGCCTCTTTAGAAAACCCCGTTCCCTCGTCTGTGACTGAAATTTCCACGAAACCGTTGTTACTCTGAACATCCACATAAAGCGTTCCGCCTTGCGGGGAGTAGTCCAGCCCATTACTGATAACATTCATAATAGCACGTTCTATCAGCACCCTATCAAATTTCAGCATTTGAGGGAGTGAAACAGTATTCATTTGCAGCCGGATTTCTTTTGTCCGGCATAGTGATTCCATATAACCGAACAAGTGCTGCATGAACGCTGGCAAGTCTATACTTTCAATATGGAGCTGATAACCAACCGCCGCCCGTGATATATCAATCAAGGTTTGAATATATGACTGCATCTGGCCGGAGCTTTCCACGACGTAACCAGCGTATAATCGTTGCTCATCATCAAGATTTGTTTCTGTGAGTAAATCAGCATTTCCTTGAATAACCGTCAGAGGCGTTTTCAAATCATGGGCAAGCGCGGCGATTTGCTCTTTCTGTGTCTGTTCGGTTTTCCATTGCCGCTCTAACGAAATTTTCAGATTATCTTTCATATCTGAAAAAGATGCAAGGACATCTTCAAACTCTTTGATTTTGGCGTGTCCTACTTCAAAATCAAGGTTTTGCTTTGAAACCTCCGCAGTTGCTTCAAAAAGCGGGGTCAGTTGTGTACGCAGGTTCTTAGCAAATCTGGCGGTCAGTATGATAATGACCAGCAGCGAATTTACAGCCATCAGGATAAGCGCAAGCGTGTCAGGAGATGGAAAATATTCCGGTAGCCATGACACTGTAAATTGAGAACCAATATAATACCTTAAAACGCAAAATTCGTTTTCCCGGACAACAAGTGCAAACTCCCTCCCCGTAGCATATTCAATATATTCTCCCTTTGCGTACAGCAAGGCAATTTCTTTTTCATCATCGTCCATATTGCTGTAAAGCTCATTAAAGTTCTTGTCCAGAATTAAGTAGCCGCATCCCTGTGGAATCACAACCTTTGTAATATCCGGGGCAATCGTCAGCGTTGGAATGATCTCTTTTACCTGCAATTCACTTAGATTTGCTCTTGTAGCTAATCCAGCATTTACAGCAAGTCCCTCCAAACCAGAAGGGACAATAATTGCCGCTACCAGCATGACAATGAGGGAGATAGCAAACTGGCGAAACAATATTTTCAATGTAGGTTTCTTTTTCACTCCCATTTATATCCTATCCCCCATACGGTGCTGATCGGACTTATTTTGAAATGCTCCAATTTCGCACGAATATTTTTTATATGCGTTGAGATCGTAGAGTTATCGCCTATTCCATCAAACCCGAAAACGGCTTCATAGATTTGTTCTTTTGTAAAAACCTGTCCCCGGTTTTTCGCAAGGTATTCACAGATTGAATACTCGCTTTTGGTAAGGGGAACCGGCTGTTCTGAAGCATACAGTACCTTTGCGGAAAGGTCAAATCTTATATCAGGCTCAAATGAAAGTGTGCTGTGATGCTCCCTTTTTTCTCTGCGTAAATGTGCCGCGACACGGGCGCGAAGCTCCTGAATACGAAAAGGTTTCGTAATATAATCATCCGCACCGATGCCCAATCCAAACAATATATCTTCCTCTAATGTCTTTGCGGTCAGAAAGAGAATCGGGCAGTCTACCATATTCCTGATCTGTTTGCAAAACTCAAACCCGTCTGTGCCAGGCATCATCACATCCAAAAGAATGAGGTCATAGAAATGCAGCTTTTTGATGTCTACATCATCCGCATTTTGACAGACTGTTATCAAATATCCATCTTTCCCCAAACTGTTCTTAATCAATTCCAAGATAGAAACTTCATCGTCAACTACAAGTAAGTGGGTCAAAAAATCACCTCCCGCCCCATTATACCACATTGTCGAGGTTACTCATCATTATTTTTAATGTCAGCTTTCCGATATTCATTGTTGATATTTACAGCTACGGCATTGCTTATATCCACATCCACAATACTGTAAACGTAGCCGAAACTGAAATCTTCCCCCGCCACATTTTTGAAGCGTTTCGATACCTGCCCGATTTCTTCTTGCAGTTCTGACATTTCAAGACATTCATCCGTTATGGTATATGTCAGGCCGTTATATGAAATTTCATCATAGTTTGCGGCGTTCAGCTCATAATACGACAGAGATTCATTTAACGCCTTATTTTTATCGGCGGTATCGCGGAGCGCACCGCAGGCCGATAAGCATATAAGACTTACAAGCACAATTACCACGGCAAACAGGCACTTTTTATTCACTGTTTTTACCTCCCTCCCAACCATGAAACCAAACCAAACTGGCAATCAGCAGACAAACAGTGCAGCATACAGAAATAATCATACCGCTGAAAAAATCGGTTTTTACCTGTGCATACAGTTGGGGGCTATCCCATGCAAGCACAGTGTAATCCATAGCACGAACGCCCCAGGCCCAGGGAATATATTTCCATGTAGCGTCACCAAGCCCTGTTATCATAAGGGCAGCTATTAAACTCCCTGCAATTCCCAATCCCATAGATGCACCTTTTCCGAAGCTCATTCCCACAAACAAATGAATCAGGTAAATGGGAAGCATGGTAATCAACAATAGAATCCCTGCTTTCAGGTAAAGGCTTGCCGGAGCATCCCTATATAGTGCAGCGAATGTTCCTAACGCTAAAAATGTTGCGCCAAAAGCACAGATCATCAGAAAACCAAGTTTACCAATATACGTTGCCATGCGAGATGGGATTGTTCCCAACAAAAGCTGATAATGCCCGGCCTGATTTTCGATCTGAACAACCAGGCCCACAATAATGCCGATCAGAAACGGGAACGCAACGGCCAGCACTTCCAGATAGGCACTGATTTTGGCTGCCAGTTCCCATCTGGATATATGATAGTAACCCGCAAAAATCGCCGCACATATAATCGGAATCATGATGTGCATATAGAGCAAAATGCTATGTTTACACTTCTGATATTCTGCTTTCCAGCAGCGAACCACAGATACCATAGTTACCCCACCTCCTTTTTCTCAAACCATCTTGCAGTTAAAAATGACAGCGCCGCAAACCAGGCCAGCGAAATGACCAATACAAGTATAATCATCCAAAATGCCATTGCCGTACTCTGATCTGCAACCGGCTCACCATTAGGCAAAATATCTAACACGGAAATCATAAGATGCGGCACCCAGCTATACGGGCAGATCATCCACAAAGAGGTTGTAGCCGTGAAAATCCCTAAAACGCTTCCAAGTCCGGCATTAAGAATAACCGTGACAAAGATACCAACTTTTTTTGATAACCATAAGCACAGCGGAACTTCCCATAGGCTTGCAATGACAATACAAGCTGTTCCGGCCGCAGCCTGCCAAATTCCGATTGTCAGGGGAATTTCGTTGATAACTAATATTGCAAAACCGCCCAACAGATTTAGCGCCAGGAAAATGAAATTCCCCACACAGGAGTAAATACCGGCCACTCCAATTTTTGCTTTCCAGACTTTGTTCTGCGAAACAGGCAATGAAGCAACGGCACGATATTTTAGTTTGCCATTATCCCGCTGTTCAATCAAGGCACAGGTGAGCGTAAGGAATCCAGGATAAAGCAGGATATACCACCAATTATAAGAATTGAGCTGGAACCAAAGAGGGGCAAAAAAGTTCATAAGCGCAGTTACAAACGGGGCCAGAACGATCAGCGTTTTTGTGAAAGTTCTCTTATGCTTTAGGTTCTCTGCCTGAATATATGCCATCTCCATTTAATATCCCTCCTTACCATTTCTGCGAATAACATCCATAAAGAGTTGTTCCAAATCTTCACCGGCGCGAAGCTCTCCCTCATATCCAAGGACGCCGCCAGCAATGATACCCACATGATCTGCAATCTGCTGGACTTCTGACAGAATATGGCTGGACAAAATAACTGTAATCCCTTTGCAGGGAAAAGAGCGAATTAACTCTCGAAGTTCCTCAATCCCTAAAGGGTCAAGGCCGTTAGTCGGTTCATCCAGAATCAAAAGCTGGGGACTGTTCAGCAATGCAATAGCAATACCAAGCCGCTGCTTCATACCAAGAGAAAACTGCCCGGCCCGTTTCTTGCCGGTATTCGTGAGCTGGACAATTTGCAATACCTCGTTAATTCGTGCATCGTCCAGGCCGAGCAATGTAGTTCTGACTTTGAGATTTTCGTATGCAGTCAGATTTTCGTAAAGCGGGGGCATCTCAATCAAAGCACCGATATGCTCCAGATCATTCCGCTTCCACGGGTGGCCGTCAAACTCGATGCTTCCCGATGTGGGGCGCAAAATGCCGGTGAGCATTTTTAAGATCGTGGATTTGCCAGCCCCATTCGGCCCCAGCAGACCATAAACCGAGTTGCGCCGGATGTTCAGTGACACATTGTTTACCGCCATTTGCCCCTTGAAATTTTTGCAGAGGTCAGTCGTTTTCAAAATCATATCCATATAATCAAGTCCTTTCTTTGATTTTACGGATAGCATACCGGGCAATTTTGAAGATTTCATAAAGATTCCCGAAAACAGAATATGAACAATACACCGTAACCGTGGAGCATATCGCAACAAAGCACCAACCTACGCATTTAGGGCCTTAAAAAGCCCTATATTTCAAGGTTTTTCCCGCATAGTCGGCGGGGTATGTGAGTGTTTTATCCTATCCCCGCCATAGTGCCGCTCTAAATGCGTAGAATTTACCAGCAGAAAATCGCCGGTTTCTCTGGCTCCATACTCTCAGATATGGTATCATGGAAAAAATCAATCTGACGGGGGTATCAAGATGGACGGACAAGAAAAGCTGCTGGACTATGAAACAATCAAAGCCGCCGTTGCCGGTGAGAAGTGGGCCACAGAAAAGGTGCTGGCCCACTATGCGGACTACATCGACGAGCTTTCCACGGTGGAGATCAGGCAGCCGGGCGGCAAAGTGAAAAAAGTCATTGACGAGGATATGCGGCAGCACATTTCCTTAAAGCTGCTGGAAGCGTTGCCGAGCTTCCCGCTGGAACAAGAATAACGATCAAGAGGGCTGCACCCTCTTACGCCGCTTTGCGGTGGTACTATGTCAAGATTTAGTACAAGTTAAAATGAGGTTTTCCCCATCTTAACTTGCCATTGGCTCTTCGTTCTGT